>JBBIJC010000099.1:6855-8972 GCA_037446165.1 Hydrogenophilales bacterium
ATGCTCGACAACGTCATCGACATCAACTTCTACAACGTCGGCAAGGCGCGCAACTCCAACCTGAAGCACCGCCCGGTCGGTATGGGCATCATGGGTTTCCAGGACGCCCTGCACAAGCTGCGCATCCCCTACGCCTCCGATGCAGCGGTCGAATTCGCCGACCGCGCCATGGAAGCCGTGGCCTACAACGCCTACTGGGCGTCCACCGATCTGGCCGAAGAACGCGGCCGCTACAGCAGCTTCAACGGCTCGCTCTGGAGCCAGGGCATTCTGCCCCAGGACTCGCTCAAGAAGCTGGCCGCAGAACGCGGCGGCTATCTCGAAGCCGACTATTCCGAAACCCTGGACTGGAACGCGCTGCGCAGCCGCATTCAATCGGTCGGCATGCGCAACTCCAACTGCCTGGCCATCGCCCCCACCGCGACCATCGCCAACATCGTCGGCGTCTCGGCCAGCATCGAGCCCACCTACCAGAACCTGTTCGTCAAATCGAACCTGTCCGGTGAATTTACGGTAGTCAACCAGTACCTGGTGCGCGACCTCAAGGCCATGAACCTGTGGGACGAGGTCATGGTCGGCGACATCAAGTACTTCGACGGCAGCCTGGCCAAGATCGACCGCATCCCGGCCGACCTGCGCAGCCTCTACGCCACCGCCTTCGAGATCGACGCCACCTGGCTGATCGAAGCCGGCGCCCGCCGCCAGAAGTGGATCGACCAGGCCCAGAGCCTGAACCTCTACTTCCACGGCGCCAGCGGCAAGAAGCTGGACGAGACCTACAAGCTGGCCTGGATCCGCGGCCTGAAGACCACCTACTACCTGCGCGCCCTGGGCGCCACCCACGCCGAGAAATCCACCGGCCGCGGCGGCGAACTGAACGCGGTCAGCGCCTCCGGCGGCGCTGGCAGTTATGGCAGCAACGCAGCAACCGCACTCCCCGAACCGGAAGTCATGGGCAAGGCCTGTACCCTGCGCCCCGGCGACCCTGGCTTCGAGGAATGCGAGTCCTGCCAGTAACACCCGAAAAACCAAACTCGACTGCAACAGAATCGTCGTTCCCGCGCAGGCGGGAACCCAGCCCAAGACAAGCTGGATCCCCGCCTGCGCGGGGATGACAACACCCAGGAGACCGAAAACATGCTGAACTTCGAAGAAGACGCCGCCCCCGCCCCGCAACTGCGCACCCAGGAATTCGACCCTGCCTATATGTCGTTCGGCGTTACCGGTTCCCTGCCGCAGCAGGCGCCCGCCAGCCAGCCGGCCGAAGAAAAATTCCGCCGCGTCCGTGCCGAAGACAAGCGCATCATCAACGCCAGCACCGACGTCAACCAGCTCGTCCCGTTCAAGTACAAATGGGCCTGGGAAAAATACATCGCCGCCTGTGCAAACCACTGGATGCCGCAGGAAGTGAACATGAGCCGCGACATCGCGCAGTGGAAGGACCCCAACGCCCTGACCGAGGACGAGCGCCTCATCGTCAAGCGCAACCTGGGCTTCTTCGTCACCGCCGACAGCCTGGCCGCCAACAACATCGTGCTCGGCACCTACCGCCAGATCACCGCCCCCGAATGCCGCCAGTACCTGCTGCGCCAAGCCTTCGAGGAAGCCATCCACACCCACGCCTACCAGTACATCGTCGAAAGCCTGGGCCTGGACGAAGGCGAAATCTTCAACGCCTATCATGAAATCCCGTCGATCCGTGCCAAGGACGAATTCCTGCTGCCCTTTATCGACGCCCTGGCCGACCCCAACTTCAAGACCGGCACCCACCAGGCCGACCAGACCTTCCTCAAGAGCCTGATCGCCTTTGCCTGCATCATGGAAGGCCTGTTCTTCTACGTCGGCTTCGTCCAGATCCTCGCCATGGGTCGCCAGAACAAGATGACCGGCGCCGCCGAGCAGTACCAGTACATCCTGCGCGACGAATCCATGCACTGCAACTTCGGCATCGACATGATCAACCAGCTGAAACTGGAAAACCCCGGCCTCTGGACCGCCGAATTCAAGACCGAACTCAAGGCCATCTTCATGAAGGCCGTCGAACTCGAATACGCCTACGCCGAAGACACCATGCCGCGCGGCGTGCTCGGCCTCAACGCACCCCAATTCAAGGAATA
>JBBIJC010000100.1:0-6480 GCA_037446165.1 Hydrogenophilales bacterium
TCACTGGAGCCCGGCGTAGACGGAATGACGAACCCTTGCGGCTGATGAATCGAATTCGATTCAGAAGAATACTGATATTCCAGCCCCGTCACTCCTTCGCTGATGCGCAGCAGCCGGACAAAGTTGTTCCCCGAATCCTGGGCGCCGGCACCACCCAGGCCCGCGGCCGTCGGGTCCAGCAGGTCATCAATGTTGCCACCCTTGTTGATGGCCTGAATGATGGTATTGACTTCGTCAGTGCTAACCGCCGCCTCGGCGGGTTTGGCATGGAATTCGTGGGTTACGTCCTGGGTCAGCTGGAATGCCTCGTTGGGGAGGACGGTCATTTCATGGCCATCCTTGAAGGACAGCACCACCTGTGCGCCATCGTGGGTCACCAGGGTTTCACCAACATAGAGCGCATCACCGGCCTTGAGATGGCGCAGGGAGCCATCGGAGGCGTGCGCAAAGGCTTCTCCCTTGACCGAAACGACGTGGGCTACGACTTGTGTTGATGTGGTGCTGGCCATGATGCGTCCTTTGCGAATTTGCAATTAACCGGATTACGTTATGCTGGATATTGGTTGTTTTTTACCGCTCGGCCCATTGGACTGAAGTACAGTCCCGCGCCAGGGTCAGTGCACTGATTCGATGACGGCCTGGCGGTCGCCGTTGACCAGAATTGAAAGTTGCACCCGGTTGCTGATCTGCAGACGGTCAAAAATCGCGCTGAGATGGGCCTTTACCGTCCGTTCCGTGATCCCCATGATCCGGGCGATCTCTTTGTTGCTGGCGCCTCCGGCAACGGCCTGGGCGACTTCTTTTTCGCGCTGGCTGAGAACGGCCAGCTTGTCGGTCTCATTTCGGATAGCACGTTGCCCCGCGAGGGCGCCGCGCAGTCTCATCATCAAGCCCGGCCCCACCCAAAGCCCGCCGTTTTCCACAACGCTGACCACCTGGTGCAGCATTTCCGGTACCGACAGCGCACTGACGTATCCGACCGCCCCGGCCTCAAGGCAAGCCAGGCCTTCGTTATCGTTGGGCTGATTGGACAGAATGACCACCGGATTGCCGAAGGCGGTTGAAACCGCGGTCCGCACCTGACCGGCGACGTCTGCGTCAGCCGGACTCAGGTGCAGCCAGACCAGGGCATCCGGCCTGGCCGCCATGGCGCCCGGCTTGAGTATTTCGGCATCCGGAAAGGCTTCCAGCCAGCGCGGCAGCGGTTCCGCGCGTTGAGTCAGAAAAATGTGTCGCCTGATCGCCATCATCGTTCCGTCATGGCATGCAGATGAGCACGCAGGATCGGTTTCAACAGGTAGGACAACACGCTCTTCTTGCCGGTCTGGATATCGACTTCCGCCACCATACCCGGGAGCAGCGGCAGATTCTTGCCCAGGCTGGGCTTGAGCGTGTGCACCTGCACGACATAATAGGTTTTGTCTTTGTCCCGCTCATCGGTCACGGTGTCGGCGCCGACATGATCGACCACGCCTTCAAGACCGCCATAGATGGAAAAATCATAGGCCGTGAAGCGGACCATCGCCTTCAGGCCGGGACGCAGAAAGGCGACATCCTTGGGCAGAATCCTCACTTCAAGCAGCAGCGCGTCTTCGGATGGCACGACCTCGATCATTTCCGTACCTGGCTGAACCACGCCCCCCACGGTATTGATCAGCAGCCGCTTGACCGTGCCTTTGACCGGCGACTCGATGGAGGAATGCTTGACCTTGTCCGACAAGGCCGTGCTGCCAGCCGACAGGCCGTTGATCTTGGCCATGGTGTCCGCCAGTTCCGAGCTGGCTTCATTGCGGAAGTTGAGATCGACTTCATTGATCTTGTGCTGCGCTTCGGAGATGGCCGACTGCAGGCGCGAGATCTGTGCATTGGCTTCATTCCGGTCGCCAAGATACCGGCTGACGTCGCGCTGCAGGCGGAGCAACTCGACCTCGGATACCGCCCCGGAGGTGGCCAGCGGCTTGGTCACGGTCAGTTCCTGGTTGGTCAGATCATAGGCCTGAGCGGCCTGGTCCCTGCGGGCCTTGGCCTCATTCAGTTCCTGACTGCGCTGTGCCAGTTGCTGGCGGGCAATGGAGACCTGAGCCTCCAGTTCGGAGCGCTTCGACAGGTACAAACCACGCTCCTGTTCGGCAACCTGGGGCGCCTGTTTCTCGACTTCGGGTGGCAATACAAATGGTTTTCCCTCCGCAATCGAGCGCAGCCGCGCTGCCTTGGCCAGGAGGGCCAGATATTGGGACTGGTTTTCCTGCAAGGACGAGAGGAATCGGGTCTCGTCGATCTTGAGCAGCACCTGCCCCTGCTCGACCGATTGTCCCTCCTTGACGTCGATCTCCGACACCACGCCTGGGTCCACCGCCTGAATGACCTGCAACTGGCGTGATGGCGTGACCTTGCCGATTCCGCGGGTCACCTCGTCGACCTGGGCGAAGGCGGCCCAGATCAGCAACACCAGAATAATCCCGCCCACCCAGCGCAACACGAACCGGGCCTTGAGCGGCTCCTGCTGGATCATGGCCCAATCGGCGTCGCTGACCCAGTCCAGCTCCTCCCTGTTTTCGTGCGGAATCCAGCGCGACAGGACATGATCAAGACGCACGCGCAATTTGACCATCCAGTCAGGTAGCGGAATGGCTTCCGGAAGCAGGTACTTCGGCTTGCGCTCGTCGCTCATCTTGCCTTCTCGATGCGGCCGTGTTTCAGCGCTTCGATGACGGTCGCCTTGGCACCGTCGGCCACCACTTTGCCATGGTCGATCACGATCATGCGGCCGACCAGATCGAGCAAAGAGGTGCGATGGGTCACCACCATCATGGTCTTTCCGGTGCAGTATTCACCCAGCCGGCGCTTGATCTCGTCCTCGCTGCTGAAGTCCATGGAACCGGTCGGCTCATCCAGCAACAAGATGGGCGGCGAGTTGATCACCGCGCGGGCGATGGCCACACCCTGGCGTTGCCCGCCGGAAAGCGATTCACCCCGCTCGCCCACGACCAGATCGAAGCCGCGCGGATGGCTGTTGACCATATCCAGCAGACCGCCAACTTCGGCCGCCGCAAGCAAGGCGCTGTCGTCGACTTCCGGTGATGCCATGACGATGTTTTCCCGCAGGCCGCCGAAGAACAGTGTCACGTCCTGGGGCACATAGCCTACGTTGCGGCGCAATTCAGCCGGGTCCAGTTGGCGGATATCCACGCCATCGATCCGGATCGAGCCCGAGGTCGGCCTGTACAAGCCGAGGATCAGCTTTTGCAGGGTCGTCTTGCCGGACCCGACCCGGCCGATGATGGCCACATGCTCGCCCGGCTTGATATGGAACGACACGTTGCGCAAGGCTTCGCGCTCCTCGCCCGGATACGAGAAACAGACATCGTGGAATTCGATCTCGCCCTGGAAGTGGCTGCGCGACACAAAGTTCGCATCCGCCGGACGCTCCACCTCGTTGTCCATGATCTTGTCCAGCGACTTCAGGGCCGTGGCGGCGTTGTGATACTGGGTCAGCAGGGCCGCCACCTGACCGAACGGCGACATGGCGCGGGAGATCAGCATGGATCCGGCAATCAATCCGCCCTGGGTCAAATCGCCCTGGCCGATCCGGTACACGCCCAGGATGATGACCGCCATGTAGACCAGCTGAGAAATCTCCAGCGCGCCATTGACCGTGGTCGCCGCCAGCAGGCGCAACTGGGTGGATACACGGGACAGGAAGGTCGCGCTCTGCTCCCATTTTTTCTGCATGATGCCTTCGGCGCCCTGGGTCTTGACCGTTTCCAACCCGACCAGGCTTTCGATCAGATGGGCATTGCGTTGCGCGCCGGCCCGGTAGGTGGTCTCCGAAAGTTCGTGCATCCGGTCCTGAACCAGCATGGCGTAGCCGATCACCAGCACCATCCCGATCAGGCCGGGCACCACCAGGGGTAGATCGATCCAGGCGATGGCCAAGAGAAATACCAGGGCAAACGGCAAATCGATCAGCGCCGTGACGGTGGCCGAGGTAATGAAATCCCGCACTGTCTCGAAAGAGCGCAAATTGGCGGCAAAGGCGCCGGCCGAGATGGGCCGGTTCTCCATGCGGATACCCAGCACCCGCTCCATGATCATGGCCGATAGCTTCACATCCACCCGGCTGCCGGCCAGATCGATCAGATAGCCACGGATCAGACGCAGACTGACATCCGCCAACATGATGATGAACAGTCCTATTGCCAGCATCCACATGGTTTCCGTGGCCTGGTTGGGCACCACCCGGTCGTATACGTTCATGGTGAACATCGGCATGGCGACCGCGAACAGATTGATCAGCAGCGCCGCCAGCAGGATGTCCTTGTACAGCGGAAGATTGTCGAAGATGGCGCCCCAGAACCAGTGCCGGATGCGCATGTCCCGGACTTCGGGCGTACGCTTGTCGAAACGGAATTGGGGCCGGCAGAAAATGGACACGCCGGTATAGCGCCGGTCCAGTTCCTCTCTCGACAGGGTGGTCGAGGCTTCGCCCAGTTCAGGAAAAACGACACGGGCTGAACCATCCGCATCCCAGCCGACCAGCAGGCAGGCGTTGCTGTCGTTCAGCAGCAGCACGACCGGCAGCAAGGGCCCCTTCAGTTCATCCAGCCGGCGACGCATCACCTTGCTGGCCATGCCGGCCCGGCGTGCGGCACGCTCGAAAATGGAAGGCGTCAAAACATGGTTGACCAACGGAAGCCCGGCGGTCAGGGCATCGCGGGTACGCGGCGCGCCATGGATACGAGACAAGACCACCAGACATTCCAGCAGCGGGTCATGCCGTCGCCCTGCTTCGCGCGGCAGGTCCCACGAGGATTCCTGGTTAATTATCGTCTCTGTCATACGTCTCTCTTTAGGTTCTTCTGTCGACCGCGGAGCAGACAATCAATGCATACCCGACACTCGCTTGTACTTGACCGGCAAAACCTTGCCCTTGCGGGCCCTTTTTCCTACCCAGTTATCGGCAGAACCAGTACAAACTTTATGGTCAATCTGTTTATCACCCCGGCCGATACCATAAATCGTTACGCAGTCCGGTGTCGCCAGAGCGGCAATCAACTTTTCCTTGTCTTCCAGAGCGATCAGGATCACACCCTTGCCGCCGGACATTTCCTTCATCTCGTCGATCGGGAACAGCAACAGCCGGGGTTCTTCGGCCAGCGCCGCGATCCATGTCGCGCCCTCCGGCACCGGGCTTGGCGGCAACAGGCTGGCGCCTTCGTCGACCGTCATGTAGGCCTTGCCGGCCTTCTGACGGGAAACCATGTCACCAAGGCGGCCAATGAAACCAACCCCGGCCGTCGTTGCCAATAGTATTTTGGTCTCCACCGGACCGGACAGCACGGCGATCACCTTGCCGCCCTGCAGTTCGACCAGCGACGACACCGGCACGCCATCGCCCTTGCCGCCGGGCAGTTCCAGCGGCCGCACGGTGTAGGCCCGCCCAGTCGCATCCAGCAGCACGACGGGATGCACGGTCCGGGTCTCGATCACCGCCAGTTCGCCGTCGCCATCCTTCCAGCTCAGCATGGCCCGGTCGATGCCGTGGCCGACCCGGCTGCGGATGAAACCATTGCGGGACAAAATCACGGTCATCGGCTCGTCGGCCATCGCATCGACCCTGGCGGCCGTCACCTTCTCGGCGGCCTCGATCAGGGTGCGACGGGCGTCGCCGTACTTCTTCACGTCTTCGCGGATTTCCTTGACCACCAGCCGGCGGCGGCTGCCTTCATTGGCCAGCAACTCCTGCAAGCCGTTGCGTTCCTCGCGCAGGTCGTTCAGTTCCCGCTCGATCTTGATGCCTTCCAGGCGGGCCAACTGGCGCAGGCGGATTTCCAGGATGTCCTCGGCCTGGATCTCGGTCAGGCTGAACACGGCCATCAGCTCGGCCTTGGGCTCGTCCGCCTCGCGGATGACCTTGATCACCTCGTCGATGCGCAGGAAGGCGATCATCCGGCCTTCCAGGATGTGAATGCGCCGGTTGACCTCGTCGAAGCGGTGCCGCAAACGCCGCTCGACCACCTCCATCCGGAAGTCGCACCACTCGCGCAGGGCCTGGGGCAGGTTCTTCTGCTGCGGCCGGCCATCGCGGCCGATCATGGTCATGTTGAGGCTGGTGTTGCCTTCCAGCGAGGTGTTCGCCAGCAGCAGGTTCATCATGTCGTCCGGCGTCACTGTCCGGGTCCGCGGCTCCAGCAGGATGCGCACCGGATGCGCCTTGTCCGAGTCGTCGCGGAAGGTATCCAGCACTGCCTGCACGGCGTTCTTCATGTTCTGCTGATCGGCGGAAAGCGCCTTCTTGCCGGCCTTGGGCTTCGGGTTGATCAGGTCCTCGATCTCGGACAACACCTTGGCCGTGCTGGTACCGGGCGGCAATTCGGTGATCGCGATCCGGTACTGACCGCGCGCCAGCGGCTCCACGGTCCAGCGGGCACGAACCCGGATGCTGCCCCGGCCTGTTTCATACGCCTTGCGGATGTCCTC
>JBBIJC010000100.1:6580-8959 GCA_037446165.1 Hydrogenophilales bacterium
CCCTCGATCAGCGGATAGCGCAGGGTGAAATCCTGCGCCATGCGCACGGCCGCCTCATAGACTGCGGTGTCGCCGTGCGGGTGGAACTTGCCGATCACGTCGCCGACGATGCGGGCCGACTTCTTGAACGGCGCATCATGGCGGTTGCCCAGTTCGCGCATGGCAAACAGGATGCGCCGCTGCACCGGCTTCTGGCCGTCCTCGACAAAGGGCAGCGCGCGGTCCAGCACGGTGGACATGGCGTAGGTGAGATAAGCCCGTTCTGCGAACAGATGCAACGGGATACCGCCGTCGCCTTCGAGGCTGTACAGCGGTTCGTCGCCAGCCGGCGGTTCGGGCGGCGTGTCGGCGCTCTCGGGCAACTCGGGCGCGACCTCGAACAGATCCAGAGAATCGTCGTCGCTTGTCATACATCCGCCTCTACCAAATTACCATTCGCTTCCATCCAGGCCCGGCGGCCAGCCGCCTCGCCTTTGCCCATCAGCAGGGTGAACATCTTGCCGATCTCGGCCATGGCGTGCCGGGGCAGTGTCACGGGTAGCAGGCGGCGGGTATCCGGGTGCATGGTGGTCTCGCGCAACTGTTCCGGGTTCATCTCGCCCAGGCCCTTGAAGCGGCCGGTGTGGATGTTGCTCTCGCGGATGCCGTCTTCTGCCAGACGCGCCAGCACCTGGTCGCGCTCGCCCTCGTCCAGCGCATACAGGCGCCGTTCCGGCCGGCTCTTGCCCTGGGCCGCCACCTTGATGCTGAACAGCGGCGGCTGGGCGATGTAGACATGGCCTTTCGATATCAACTGGGGGAAGTGCCGGAAGAACAGGGTCAGCAACAGGGTCTGGATATGGCTGCCATCCACGTCGGCGTCGGCCATGATGATGACCTTGCCGTAGCGCAGGCCGTCGAGCACTGTTTCCGGACCATCCAGGTCGTGCGGGTCGATGCCCAGCGCCACCGCGATGTCATGCACTTCGTTGTTGCCGAAGATCTCGCCGCGCGCCACTTCCCAGGTGTTCAGCACCTTGCCGCGCAGGGGCAGGATGGCCTGGTACTCGCGGTCGCGGCCCTGCTTGGCCGAGCCGCCGGCCGAATCGCCCTCGACCAGGAAGATTTCGTTGCGGACCAGCTCATCCGATTCGCAATCGGTCAGCTTGCCCGGCAGCACGGCCGAGCCGGACTGCTTCTTCTTTTCCACCACCTTGCCGGCCTTCTGACGGGCCAGGGCGGTCTTGATCGCCAGCTCGGCGATCTTCTTGCCAGTCTCGATGTTGCCGTTCAGCCAGGCATCGAGCGGGTCTTTTACTCTGGTCGAGACCAGGCGCATGGCGTCGCGGCTGCTCAGTCGTTCCTTGGTCTGGCCCTGGAACTGCGGGTCGAGAATCCGGGCCGACAAGACATAGCGGACATGTTTCCAGACGTCGTCCGCCTGCAGATTCACCTTGCCCGGCAACAGGCCGTGATGGGTGACAAACTCCTTCAGCGACTCGAACACGCCATTGCGCAGACCCGCTTCGTGGGTGCCGCCAAGTGGGGTCGGGATCAGGTTGACATAGGACTCCCCTGCCCCACCTGCCTCGCACCAGGCCAGCGCCCAGGCCGCACCCTCGCCCTCGGCGAAGCCGGCGGCATCCTCTGTGCCGGCATAGCGCTCACCGGCAAACACCGGACTGACATAGCTGCCTTCACCGCCCTCCGGCAGGGACTCGTTCAGGTAGGAGATCAGCCCGTCGGCGTATTGCCAGACCTTTTCCTCGCCGGATTCCTCGTCCTTCAATATCACTTTGACGCCCGGCAGCAGCACCGCCTTGGCGCGCAGCAGGCGCTCCAACTCGTTGCGCTTGATCTTGGGACTGTCGAAATACTTGCCGTTCGGCCAGGCCCGGACCAGGGTGCCGGTGGTGCGCGCGCCCACACTGCCGACCATTGAAAGCGGCTCGATCACGTTGCCGTCGCTGAACACCATGCAATGCAGTTGCGAATCCCGTTTGACGAACACTTCCAGCCGGGTGGACAGGGCATTGGTCACCGAGACGCCGACGCCGTGCAGACCGCCCGAGAAGGCGTAGGCGCCACCGGCCTTCTTGTCGAACTTGCCGCCGGCATGGAGCCGGGTGAACACCACTTCCACGGTCGGCACGCCCTCGGCCGGGTGGATGCCGACCGGGATGCCGCGCCCGTCATCCTCGACCGAGACCGAGCCGTCGCTGTGCAGGGTTACCAAGATTTTTCCGGCGAACCCGCCCAGCGCCTCGTCGGCCGCGTTGTCGATGACTTCCTGGATGATATGGGTCGGAGAGTCGGTCCGGGTATACATGCCCGGCCGTTCCTTTACGGGTTCCAGGCCCTTGAGGACGCGGATGGATGATTCTGAATACGCCATGCAGC
>JBBIJC010000101.1:0-8958 GCA_037446165.1 Hydrogenophilales bacterium
GGCGCCAAGACCCCGGCCGAGGTCCGCAAGACCGAGTTCAAGGAAATCTACGCCCAGATGGACGGCGATCAGTCCAGGGAACAGGCCGACCGCTGCCTGGCCTGCGGCAATCCCTATTGCGAGTGGAAGTGCCCGGTGCACAACTACATCCCGAACTGGCTCAAGCTGGTGGATGAAGGCCGTCTGTTCGAGGCCGCTGAACTTTCGCACCAGACCAACAGCCTGCCGGAAGTGTGCGGCCGGGTCTGTCCGCAGGACCGCCTGTGCGAAGGCGCCTGCACCCTGAACCAGTGCGACTTCGGCGCGGTCACCATCGGCCAGGTCGAGCGCTATATTTCCGAGACCGCCTTCGCCCAGGGCTGGCGGCCGGACATGTCCAAGGTGATCCAGTCCGGCAAGAAGGTCGCCATCATCGGCGCCGGCCCGGCTGGCCTGGCCTGCGCCGACGTGCTGGCGCGCAATGGCGTCAAGCCGGTGGTGTTCGATCGCTACGAAGAGATCGGTGGCCTGCTCACCTTCGGCATCCCCGAATTCAAGATGGAAAAAACGGTGATGACCCGCCGCCGCGAAATCTTCGAGGGCATGGGCATTGAATTCCGGCTCAACACCGAAGTGGGCAGAGACGTCGCCTTCGCCGATCTGGTCAAGGATTACGACGCGGTCTTCCTCGGCATGGGCACCTACACCTACATGCAGGCCGGCATCCCGGGCGAGGACCTGCCCGGCGTGATGCCGGCGCTGCCCTTCCTGATCTCCAACGTCAGGAACTGCCTTGATTTCAAGCAGGACGAGTTCATCGACATGAAGGGCCTGAAGGTGGTGGTGCTGGGTGGCGGCGACACCGCCATGGACTGCAACCGCACCTCCATCCGCCAGGGCGCAGCCAGCGTCACCTGTGCCTACCGCCGCGACGAGGCCAACATGCCCGGTTCCAAGCGCGAAGTGGCCAACGCCAAGGAAGAGGGTGTCGCTTTCCTGTGGAACCGCCAGCCGGTCGAGATCGTCGGCAACGGCAAGGTGGAAGGCATCAAGCTGGTCACCACCACCCTGGGCGAGCCCGACGCCCGCGGCCGCCGCTCGCCGGTGGTGGTGCCCGGTTCGGAAGAAATCGTGCCCTGCGACCGGGTCCTGGTCGCCTTCGGCTTCCGACCCAGCCCGCAGCCCTGGTTTGCCGACTTCGGCATCACCACCGACCCGGCCGGCCGGGTCATCGTCAAGGGCAACAAGCACGCCTACCAGACCGCCAACGCCAAGATCTTCGCCGGTGGCGACATGGTGCGCGGCTCCGATCTGGTGGTCACCGCGGTCTGGGAAGGCCGCGAGGCCGCCAAAGGCATTCTGGGGCATCTCGAACTGGACTGACTCACGGATGGGAGAACACGATGATCCGGATCTGCTGGCTGTTGTTTCTCCTGATCATCGCCGTCCCCGCCTGGGCCACGGCCGAGGTCGCCGGCGTCAGATTCGACGACCAGACCACGGTCGCCGGCCAGGTACTCGAGCTCAACGGTGCCGGTCTGCGCACCCGTTTCTATTTCAAGATCTACACCCTCGGCCTGTACCTGCCGAAAAAGACCTCATCAGCCGATGCGGCCATCGCTGAGCCGGGCGTCAAGCGCATCCGCTTTGTCATGAAGCGGACCGTCCCGGCCGAAGAAATGATCGAAGCCCTCGAAAAGGCTCTGCACGCCAACAATAGCGAGGCCGACCTCAAGTCACTCGACTCCCGGCTCGAACAATTCAAGAAACTGCTCCTGGGCTTCGGCAAGGCCAGGGAAGGCAGCGAATACCTGCTCGACTACGTGCCTGGAGCGGGCACTCACCTCACCGTCGATGGCGTGATCAGGGATGCGCCCATACCCGGCGATGACCTGTTCCGTGCGTTATTGCGAGCCTGGCTCGGGCCGAGGCCGGTGCAGGGCGATCTGAAGGAAGCCTTGCTGGGGAAGTGAGGTTCTTTGCGCGAGTGGCCACGCCCTGCCCTGCGTAACCCCTATTCCAGCCATTCGCCAAGCCCGCTTACATGGGCAAGGTCTGCGTCAAAGGTACGCGCCATTTCACCAACATTTATCAAGAGGCGTCATGTCGGCGGACCTTACACCCCCTATTGCGAGCCTTTTATCCATATATATAAATAATTTATAAAACAATCAGATATGTGAATGGCATAACAATTGCTGGTATGGATGTACCCAGCATTGACAGAGGAACCGCCATGACAGGCAACATCATTCGGCCTTTTACCTTCGCCTTCCTGGCGGCAGCCTTGGCCGGGACCCTGCTTCCCACAGCAGATGCTCAAGCGACACTCCTTGGTACATCGGTTACGGCAACCCTGAGTTCGCCTAACGATTCGGTAAGTCTTGTCGATACGGTTACGGTGACCAACAGCGCCACCCCCGAAATCCAGGCTGGCGACGGGTCGAATATTGGCGGCTTGATGTTTACCAGTACCACACCTGCCAACACCGACATCTCCGAATTCATCGACTTTTTCGATACCGGGGTGATCCTCCGCATCGCTGGCGCGGATCCGAGTGGAAACGGCAAGACGGGCTATGCTTCGGGTGCCGAATACATCTTCACGCTGCCCTCCATAGCCAATATTTCCGGCATCGCCTCGATTGCGCTTGGCAATATCAGCAATTTTTCCAGCACTCCTCAGTCGGCCGGTTGCACGGCGGGGATCTGCTTTGATTCCACAACCGACACCTTGAGCGTATTCCTGGACCAGATGACGATCGGCGCAGATGGCAACTTGCCCGCACCCATGGGCTTGGTCACCATCAACCTGAATTCGCAGGTAACGCCGCCACCGCCCAATGTTCCAGAACCTGCGACGCTGTTGTTGCTGGCTGGCGGGTTGCTGGGCCTCATGTCGGTCAATCGCAGACAGATGCGCTAAGCAACGGCGATGACGACGATGACCACCTTGACTCGTGAACCGGAGGCCGGAGGCGATCAGGTGTCGCCCGACCTCGCTGTCCTCACGCATACGGATTTCGCCCCGCACAGGAACGAGGTGTTCAAGGTTCATCAAGGCCCGCTGAGCGTTGCAACGCAACTGGTGAGCGTGGCGCCCTGGGGCGGTCCACAGGCAAGTGGACGCCAGGCGTTCACGCTGACCTTCCGTGGGCCCGACGCACCGGTCTTGCCGCAACAGATCCATGTCGTGGAACACCCCGTGCTGGGCAGGATGGAAATTTTCCTGGTTCCGGTCGGGCCGGATGGGGCGGGCATGCAGTACGAGGCGGTGTTTTCCTGAAACGTTGTTTCTATTTGTGGCTGGTCGCTGACCAAATACACCTGTTTGCAGCGGCCAATCTGAGAGGAGATCTAGCATGGCGTCACCGTTCCTCGGAGAAGTAAAGATCGTCAGTTTCGGCTTTGCGCCCAAGGGCTGGGCCTTCTGCAATGGCCAGTTGCTGCCCATCAACCAGAATCAGGCGCTGTTTGCGCTTCTGGGCACCACGTACGGTGGCGACGGCCGGGTCAATTTTGCGCTGCCGAATCTACAGGGGCGGGTACCGGTTCATTTTGGCAATGGCATTATCCAGGGACAGACGGGAGGGGAAGAAGCGCACACGCTGAATGCCGCGGAAATGCCAGCGCACAATCACACGGCCGTATCAAAGGACTTCGCCAATGCCACCTCCCCGTCTGGCAACCTGCTGGGTGCCAAGGGAGGTCGCTTCGGAGCGAACATCTATGCGCCAGCGGCCGATCTGACCGCCTTGCACCCGAGTTCGGTCGACAGAGCCGGAGGCAGCCAGCCACACAACAATATGCAGCCCTATCTGGTGTTGAACTTCGTCATGGCGCTGCAAGGCATTTTCCCCTCCCAAAACTGAGACATCTCCTGGAGATACCACCATGTCATCACCCTATATCGGAGAAATCAGGATGTTCGGCGGCAACTTCGCGCCGTCGGGTTGGATGCTCTGTCAAGGGCAGACCCTGGCCATTTCGGAATACGAAACCTTGTTCAATCTGATCGGAACCACTTATGGCGGCGACGGACAAAACACCTTCTTGCTGCCCAACCTGCAAAGCCGGATTCCGATTCACGCTGGCAATGGCCATGTTTTGGCAGAGGCCGCAGGGCAGGAGTCGGTCACCCTCACGCTGCAGCAATTGCCCAGCCACAGCCACCCCTTGAGCGCCTCGACCGATGCAGCGAGCAGTGCCAGCACGCCGGCCGATGCCCCGGCCAGCACCGGTGCAACTTCGCTATATGCCACGCCGGGCACTGCCGGGCTGGACGCGGCCATGTCCCCAACCGGCGCGGTGGGTGGCGGTCAACCGCACGACAACATGGCGCCCTACCTCTGCATCAATTTCATCATTTCCTTGTTCGGCATCTTTCCTTCCCAAAATTAAGGAGTCGCCATGTCAGATCCATTCGTCGCGGAGATCCGTATCGTCGGCTTCACATTCGCGCCCAGGGGCTGGGCGTTCTGCAATGGCCAGATCATGCCGATATCACAAAACACCGCCCTGTTTTCGCTCCTGGGGACCACCTACGGCGGGGATGGGCGCAGCAATTTCGCGTTACCCAACCTGCAGGGATGTTCGCCCATGCAACAGGGGCAGGGACCTGGCTTAAGCCTGCGCGACCTGGGCGAGGCCGGCGGCAGCGACGCCGTCACGCTGTCGGCCAATCAAATACCCAGCCATAACCATGGCATGCATGGCGTCACCGCAAGCGCGACCACCGGGACCCCCGGCCCCTCGGTCGCCTTGGCAAAGACAGCGTCGGCACAGGTGTACCGGCCGGCCAGCAACACCATGACCACGGCGGCAATGGCGCCGGCTGGCGGCAATCAGCCGCATGACAACCGCCAGCCCTATCTCGCCATGAATTTCATCATCGCGCTTCAGGGCGTTTTCCCTCCGCGTTCCTGAGGATTGCATCGTGGCCACTGTGCTCCGCTCGATACAAACAGAAGACGAGCCGTTTCTCGCCAGGCTTTATGCCAGCACACGGGAAACCGAGATGGCGCTGGTCGACTGGAGCGAGGAACAAAAGGCGGTCTTCCTGAAAATGCAGTTTGATGCCCAACACCGGCATTACCTGGCAACCTATTCCGACGCACTCTTCGAGGTGATCGAAGATGGTGGCGAGCCTGTTGGACGACTCTATGTGGACCACCGGCCGGAGGCGATCCATGTGATCGATATCGCACTCCTGCCTGAGTATCGAGGCATCGGGCTGGGCGGGAAGATCATGCAGGATGTGCTGCGGCAGGGCGAGGATGCCGGCTTGCCGGTCACGATACATGTCGAGCAGTTCAACCCTGCCATTCGTTTTTATCAGCGTCTGGGTTTTGAAATGTTGCAAGGCGAGGGGCTCCACTATCTTATGCGGTGGCGACCTCAAAGCACCGCTGATCCGATCCCGATCTGATCTTGCACCCTTGCACAAAGGCCACTTGATGATGCGTTATTTGCCCCTGGAGGTTAGATCATGATGAAACGACGTGAGTTTCTGATCGGCACGAGCAGTGCCGTGGTGCTGGCCGGCCTGCGGGTGGGAAGCGTCCTGGCGGCATCGGACCCGGCTGCGGGGTTCTCAACCAGCCTCGGCAAGTCTGAGTGGACGGCTTTGCTCAATCAAGACTTCAGGCTCTGGCTCAGCAGCAGTACCAGCCTGGTGCTGACCCTCACTGCAGTCACGGAACAGGCCACGATGCCGAATGCAGTACCCCGCCTGGATCAGTTCACCCTGACTTTCACCGGCGACCCCTCCGAGCCGCTGGCTGAAGGCACCTATACCATGAGCCAGATCATGCAGCCCGCGGCAGGCAACTTCTTCCTTCATCTGCAGCCCGTGGGCAGCGATGCCTCCCAGTCGCTCTACCGTTCGGACTTCAGTCTTCTGACCTGAGCATCCAGGGCGCATGCTGAGCAGTTATGCAGGTCAGCGCCTGTTCCAGATGGCTTGTCGCCTGGACGCTTAGCCCTGCCCCCAGTTCGAACTCGTAACCTCTGATCGCCAGTACGTAGGCCTTCGGCGGTTCGCCGTACAGCTGGCGGAAGGTGTGCAGCAAGGCCGCGGGCGACAGGGCATGGCTGCTGTAGCTGCTGTCTGCTTCTGCCTGGATCTGTTGGTACGCGAAAGGTTCGGCGCCACCGACGCTTGCGTCGACGAAAGTCACCCGCTCCCGTCCTCGCATGTCATAGGCGTACTCGACCTGAAGCTGGAAGTCGGTGAGCAGTTCGACGTCCGGCAGGTTCATCGCTTCCAGCCGTTCGATCAGCATTGGCCCGAGCGCATCATCGCCCCGGCTTGGGTTGCCGATGCCGATGATCAGGACCGATTTCAGCCGCAGTCTCCCGCGCTGCATTCGCCGTCGCCGCCGCGCACCAGGCGGTCGATCTCCTTGCCATCGGCATCGATCAGGTTGAGCGTGAGCGGCATCTTGCCCAGCGCATGCGTTGCGCAGGACAGGCAGGGGTCGAAGGCGCGGATGGCGACCTCGATGTGGTTGAGCAGGCCCTCGGTCAGTTCCCGGCCGTCGAGGTACTGGTGGGCCACAGCACGGATCGCCTCGTTCATGGCCTGGTTGTTGTGGGTGGTCGAGACGATCAGGTTGGCACGGACCACCAGGTCGTTCTCGTCGACGCGGTAGTGGTGGATCAGGGTGCCGCGCGGCGCTTCCAGCACGCCGACGCCGCGTTCGCGATGTTCGCCGTGCACGACCAGGTCGTCGCCCAGCAGGTCGCTGTCATGCAGCAGTTCCTTGATCGCCTCGGCCGAGTGCAGCATCTCGATCATGCGCGCCCAGTGAGTACCGAGCGTGGCGCCGGCGGCCCGGCCGCTGTCGTAGGCCATAAAGGCGCGTCGCTCGGCATCGGCCAGCGGGGTGGGAATGAAGTCGCACTGGGTCACCCGGGTCAGCGGGCCGACCCGGTACCAGCCATCTTCCGGCCCGAGCTCGCGCAGGAAGGGGAACTTCATGTAGGACCAGGATTTCACGTCCTCGTAGATGTGATTCCAGTAATGGTCGTAGTTCTCGTGGTCGAACAGGGTCTTGCCGTCGCGGTCGCGGGCGCGCAGACCGCCGTGGTAGAGGTCCATGGCGCCGTCGGCGCGGATCAGGTTGAGCGTGTTGGCCTCGAAGCGGCCGAATGCGTTGTACAGATCGGGGGCCTGTTCGAACAGTCTGCGGGCCATGGCCACGGCGTCGCGGCACCAGGCGATGATCTGGTAGATGTCGGCCAGCAGGGCGTCGCGTTCTGCCTGGTTCAGGTTCTTGTTGACCCCACCCGGTACGGCGCCGGTACCGTGGATGCGCTTGCCGGCGGTGTGGCGGATCACTTCCTGGCCGTACTTGCGCAGCAGCACGCCCTGGCGGGCGATCTCGGGATATTCGGTGGCGACGCCGACGATGTTGCGCCTGGCCACATCGGAGCCGAAACCGAACAGCAGGTCGGGCGAGGACAGGTGAAAGAAATGCAGGGCGTGCGATTGCAGAATCTGGCCGTAGTGCATCAGTCGGCGCAGTTTCTCGGCCGTCGGCGTCAGATGGTCGACGCCGACCACCTGGTCCATGGCCTTGCAGGCGGCGAGGTGGTGCGAGACCGGGCAGATGCCGCACAGGCGCTGGACCATGACCGGGATCTCCCAGTAGGGCCGGCCCTGGACGAATTTCTCGAAACCGCGGAACTCGACGATGTGCAGGCGGGCCTGGACGACATGGTTGTCCTCGTCGAGCAGCAGGGTGACCTTGCCATGGCCCTCGACGCGGGACAGCGGCTCGATGGCGACGCGGCGGAGATTGGTGGCGAGTTCAGTCATATTTGATCAGTCCATGGCCCAGTTCAGGAGTGCGGCCGGCGACCAGGTCGGTCAGGAACTGCCAGAAGGCGTCGGCGGGCGGCGGGCAGCCGGGCAGGAAATAGTCGACCTTGACCACCTCGTGCAGCGGATGGACCTTGTCCAGCGGCAGCGGCAGTTCCGGGTCGTTGGGGATGCCGCCGTGGGCGAGGCCCGGTTCGGTCAGGTAGACCTCGGTCAGACAGGCGCCCAGGTCGAGGTGGTTGCGCTGCGCCGGCAGGCCGCCAGTGACCGCGCAGGCGCCGACCGCGACCAGGATCTTGCAGTTCCTGCGGAACTCGCGCAGCACCTCGACGTTCTCTGCGTTGCAGATGCCGCCCTCGATCAGGCCGATGTCGCACGGGCCGCAGTGCTTGATGTCGGTCAGCGGGGTGCGATCGAATTCGATGTGGTCCAGCAGCGCGAACAGGCGCTCGTCGATATCGAGCAGCGACATGTGGCAGCCGAAGCAGCCGGCCAGTGAGGTGGTGGCGACGCGCAGCTTGGTCATTGTTGATCGCCAACCAGTATGAAGACGTCATTCCCGCGCAGGCGGGAATCCAGTTCGTTTGGGCTGGGTCCCCGCCTGCGCGGGGACGACAAACAAAGCGTGACGCTCATGTTTCACCTCCTTCGCATGACGCGCAGGAACCCGTCGACGCCAGCGGCCGCGGCGCGTCGGCCAGTGCCTGGGCGCTGATCGGGCTGGGGTCGAAGCGGCGCTCGCCGATGGGTACCGCGAAGCCGATCCGCTTGGGCAGGATGGCGCCGACCGGGCAGACATGGGCCGCCTTGTCGTTGCGGCTGAAATCGGTGTCGCCGAGCAGGCCGGAGGGCGAGTTCACCACCAGATGTTTGGTGATGCCGCGCCCCGAGAGCGCGAACACGCACTTGCCGTCGACCTCGCACGAGGCGCGCACGCACAGCTCGCACAGGATGCAGCGGTTGAAGTCGATCCACAGGTCGGGGTGGCTGGCGTCGACCGGCCGGTCCGGGAACATGTGGCGGAAGCCGGCAGTGGTCACGCCCAGGTCGTAGCCGAGCGCCTGCAGCAGGCAGTTGCCGCTCTTCTCGCAGGACGGGCAGAAGTGG
Organism: Hydrogenophilales bacterium; assembly: GCA_037446165.1. Taxonomy (GTDB): domain Bacteria; phylum Pseudomonadota; class Gammaproteobacteria; order Burkholderiales; family Thiobacillaceae; genus Parasulfuritortus. The sequence continues at coordinate 8,912 of JBBIJC010000101.1, forward strand.
TTGCCCTCGGCGAACAGCATCTGCACCAGGGTGCGACGCAGGCCGTT
>JBBIJC010000102.1:0-8879 GCA_037446165.1 Hydrogenophilales bacterium
GGCGACGTGCACGACATCGGCAAGAACATCGTCGGCGTGGTGCTGGGCTGCAACGCCTACGACGTGATCGACCTCGGCGTCATGGTCCCGGCCGACAAGATCCTGGCGACCGCGCAGGCGGAAAAGGTAGACATCATCGGCCTCTCGGGCCTGATCACGCCCTCGCTGGAAGAGATGAGCCACATCGCCAGGGAGATGCAGCGGCTGGGCCTGAAACAGCCCCTGCTGATCGGCGGCGCCACCACCAGCCTGGCTCACACCGCGGTCAAGATCGACCCCTACTACGACGGTCCGGTGGTCTACGTGAAGGACGCCAGCCGCGCGGTCGGCGTCTGCACCAACCTGCTGTCCGAAGGCCTGCACGACGACTTCGTCGCCAAGACCAAGGCCGACTACATCGAGGTACGCGAACGTCATGCCGCCCAGCGCAGCGAGAGCAAGCGGGTGTCGCTGGCCGAGGCGCAGGCGAACGGCTTCAAGACCGACTGGGCGGCCTACCCGCCGCCAGCGCCCAAGGTCGCCGGCATCCAGGTGTTCAAGGACTACGACCTGGCCGAACTGGCCAAGCTGATCGACTGGTCTCCGTTCTTCCAGGCCTGGGAGCTGCACGGCCGCTACCCCAAGATTCTGCAGGATGAAGTGGTCGGCGAAGAGGCGCGCAAGCTGTTCGCCGACGCCCAGGCCATGCTCGGCCGGATGATCCGGGAGAACTGGATCGAGGCCCGCGCCGTGATCGGCCAGTTCCCGGCCAACCGCGTCGGCGACGACATCGCCATCTACGCCGATGAGCAGCGTGAGCGCCCACTCATGACCTGGCACAACCTGCGCCAGCAGATGGCAAAACCCGCCGGACAACCGAACTGGTGCCTGTCCGACTTCGTCGCCCCGGCCCCGGTCAAGGACTACCTCGGCGCCTTCGTGGTCACCGCCGGCATCAACGAGGATGCCAAGGCCAAAGCCTTTGAGGCGGCCAACGACGATTATTCCGCTATCCTGTTCAAGGCACTCTGCGACCGCCTGGCCGAGGCCTTCGCCGAACGCATGCACCAGCGCGTGCGCACCGAATTCTGGGGCTATGCCAGCGAGGAAGCGCTGACCAATGAGCAACTGATCAACGAGGAATACCGAGGCATCCGCCCGGCGCCGGGTTATCCGGCCTGCCCGGAGCACAGCGAAAAGGGCGCCCTGTTCGATCTGCTCAAAGTGCCGGAGCACATCGGCGTCACGCTGACCGAGAGCTACGCCATGCTGCCTGTCGCCTCGGTCTCCGGCTTCTACTTCAGCCATCCTGACGCGCGCTACTTCGCCGTCGCCAAGCTCGGCCGCGACCAGGTCGAGGACTACGCCCGGCGCAAGGGCTGGGACCTGGCCACGGCCGAACGCTGGCTGGCGCCAAATCTGGGCTATACGCCGGAATGAGCCTGTCAGGCAAGCTAGAGATTCCAGCCCTGTTCGCATCGGAAGGCGCCTTCCGCGACGCCTTCATCGCCGGCCTGGACCGGCAACTGACCGAGCCCGGTCTCGGCACCTTCATCCTGGTCCTGGCCAACGCCAGCTTCGATGTCGACATCTGGTCGCAATTGCGCGGCCGACTGGAACTGCGTTTCGAGGCGCTCTCGGCCGAAGTCGCCGATGCGCTGCGTTCCGGCTGCAAGCTGAATTACCCCGACGACGACCTGATGGTGTTCCTCAAGCTGATGGCGATGGGTTTCGCCGCCATCACCCCGACCGAGTTTCGCCGCGCCGGCCCCTGGGAACTGCAGTACAACCCGCTGCGCGCCCTGCGTCCGGCGCGGGCCAGCGGCCAGAAAGTGGAAACGGTGACGCCGCCGCCGTTCAATCCGGCCGGGTTCCAGTTCAACAAGCCCTTCCTGCGTCCGGAAATCCTGTGGCAGGGCACACTGCGCAGCCACCCGGTCCGTCTGCTCTACAACAAGTTCCCCTTCGCCCGCCTGCACGGACTGCTGGCGCCCGATCCGGAGGCCGGTTTGCCTCAAATCCTGACCCAGGAATGGCACCACGCCGTCTGGCACCTGACCCAGGACCTCGCCGCCAGGCTGCCCGGTCTGGCCGTGGCCTACAACAGCTACGGCGCCCAGGCCTCGGTCAACCACCTGCACTTCCAGACCTTCGTGCGCGAGACGCCTCTGCCGCTGATGGCCCCCCACTGGCGCCACAACGGCGGCATCGAGCCCTACCCGAGCGACTGCCATGTATTCTCCTCGGCGATCGACGCCTGGTTCTTCCTCGAAGCGCTGCATCAGGCCAATACCGCCTACAACCTGATCTACACCTCCGGCCAGTTGTATTGCCTGCCGCGCCGCTTCCTCGGCGCCCAGGCCTGGTACGAAATGGCCGGCGGCGTCACCGCCTTCAACCTGGACGAGTTCACGGACCTGACCGCGGAACGCATCGCCGGCGAACTATCCGGGCTGGCGCCGGTCGGAAAGTAGTCCGTTGTGCCCTTTATTTCCTGCCTGCAGCGTGGCATTGTGACGTTGTGGCTTCAAACTCGTTGCTGACCGGGCACACCGCCCTCATATGATTACCTTCTTCCGCCGTCTCGCTCATTACGCCGTCTATCTGCTGGCAGGCGCGGTCATCGTCCTGTCCATCTTCGCACTGTCGCTGCGCTTCCTGATCATGCCGGATATCGGCCGCTACAAGTCCGATATCGAGGCCGGCGCGAGCAGTGCCGTGGGCATGCCGGTCCGGATCGGTGAAATCCGGGCCAGCTGGTCGCATATCAATCCCCAATTCAGTCTGCACAACCTGACCCTGGCCCCGGCCGGTCAGCCCGCAGCGCTGCACCTGAGCCGGGTCGATGCCACCCTGTCCTGGCTGAGCCTGATTCTGCTGGAACCGCATCTGACCAGCCTGAACATCCAGCAGCCGACCCTGGAGATTCGCCGCGACCCGGCCGGCGTGATCCGGGTCGCCGGCATTCCGGTCAACACCGGCGGGCCGTCGAGCCCGTTCCCGGACTGGCTGTTGCGGCAACGCTCGGTCACGGTCAGCGACGGCAAGGTGATCTGGATCGATGACGTGCTCAAGGCCCCCCCGCTCAATCTGGAGCACGTCAATCTGGGCCTGGCCAGCCGCTTCACCCGCCACCGGTTCGGCCTGACCGCCGAGCCCCCCGCCTCCGCCGCCCGACGCATCGACGTTCGAGGCGACATTCATGGCCGGTCGGTGCATGACCCGCAAAGCTGGCATGGACAACTTTACCTGCAGGCCGACAACACCTCGGCCAACGCCCTGAATACCTGGGCGCCCTGGGCACAATCGTCGGTCAAACGCAGCCTGGGCAATGTCCGGTTCTGGGCCGACCTGGATCAGGGCCAGATTCAAAGCGTCACGGGTGATGTCCGCCTGGCCGACGTCGCCGTCTCGCTCGCCGAAGGCCTGCCCGACATGGCCTTTGCCCGGATTTCCGGCCGGCTGGGCTGGTCGCGCAAGGGCGATGAACAGACCTACTCGATCCAGGGCCTGCAATTTGTCACGCCCTCCGGCCAGACCGCCGAGCCCGCCAACGTCAAGGTCAGTTTCACGCCCACCCCGGCGGGCAAGATAGAAAGCGCCCAGATTGCCGCCGACAGCCTGCGCCTGGAGGCGCTGACCGCACTCTCCGGTGCGGTGCCGCTGCCGCGTCAGACCCACGACTGGCTGGCGGCAGTCAATCCCCACGGCTTCATCGAACACATCGACCTGAACTGGCTGGGCAAGGACCGGTTCCGGCTCAAGACCCGGTTCCGCGAGGCCGGCATGAACCCGACCCGCACCCTGCCCGGCCTGAGCGGCCTGAGTGGCGAGATTGAGGCCGACGAGCAGTCTGGCCAGGCCAGGCTGGACAGCCAGGGGCTGCACATCATCTACGGCAAGGTGTTCCGCCAGCCGCTCGACCTCAGCCGGTTGAGCAGCGAACTCAAGTGGACGAGCTCCAAAACCGGGGGCTACCGTTTTGATCTGGTGCATTGCGAACTGGGCAATCCCGACCTGGACGGCACCGTTCAGGGCAACCTGACCTTGCCTCCCCGCGGCGCACCGGCCATCGACATCGAGGGCCGTCTGACCCGCGGCAACGGCGATGCGGTCTGGCGCTACCTGCCCTATCAGGTCGCCGATGACGCCTATAGCTGGCTCAAGCAGAGCATCGTCGGCGGCACCTCGCCGGAGACCACGGTCACGTTGCGGGGTTCACTCGATCGCTTCCCGTTCGACAAGGGCGGCGGCGTATTCCAGGTCGCCGTCCGGATGCAGGATGGCGTTCTGCAATACGCCCCCGACTGGCCCCGCATCACCAAAATCAACGGCTGGCTCATCTTCCGGGACAAGGCCATGACCATCAACGCCGAAAGCGGTGACATCCTGGGCGCGCATCTGAGCTCGGTCCAGGGTGTCATTCCCGATCTGTTCTATACCAAGAACAATGTCCTCAGCCTGACCGGCAACGCCACCGGGCCGACCGCCACCTTCCTCGATTTCATCCAGCAAAGCCCGGTGAACGAATACATGGACCATTTCACCGACGAGATGAAGGCGTCCGGCAACGGTTCGCTGCAACTCAAGCTCACCCTGCCGCTGAGCAACATAAACAACAGCCAGGTCGCCGGCCGGTTTACCCTCGCCGGCAGCGACATCACCCTGAACAATGAATTTCCCCCGCTGACCAAGGTCAACGGCAGCCTCGGCTTCACCACCACCGGAATCAAGGCGGAAGGCCTGTCCGCCAATCTGTTCGGGCAGCCCATTGCGATCACCCTGGCCAGCGAAAAAGGCGGCCGCATCCACGCTGGCGTCACCGGCAACCTCACTGCCGAGACACTGGCGAATTGGCTGCCTGACGCGCTCGATAAGCGCATCACCGGAGGCACGCGGGTCCAGGCAGACATCGTCCTGCGTCAGCACACCGTCACCCTGAAACTCAATTCCAGACTGGCCGGACTCGGCATCGACCTGCCGGCCCCGCTCGGCAAGCCGGCCGATCAGGAGGTTCCCGTCAGCCTCACCATGCTGGACCGTGGCAGCGGGCGATCCCCTGTGACCTTCCAGTACGGCTCGGTTCTGTCCGGCACCCTGATCCCGGAATCGGCCTCCGAACACCTGCATCTGGCGCTCATGGTCGGCGGGCCACCGCCTGCCCTGCCCAAGGATGACGGCATCACCGTGCAAGGCAGCCTGCATCGGCTGGACCTGGATACCTGGCGCAAACTCGACCTGGGCGGAACGGGCGGAGGCCCGCCGATCCGGTCGATCAACCTGACCTTCAACGAACTCCAGGTCTTCGATCGGGAATTTCACAACATCAACGTGCAGGCCCACCCGGACCAGCGGGCCTGGAAGCTGCGCCTGAACGGCCAGGAGATGCAGGGCGATGCGCGCTACGGGCCGCAAGCCGGCACGCCCGGTGACAGCCTGAGCGGTCAGTTCAAGAAACTCGAACTGCCCAGAGTGGCGCCCGCCGTCGCTGCCGCGGACCAGAGCGCCATCAAACCGGACGACCTGCCCAGGGAAATCGACCTCGCCATCCAATCCCTCGTCTACGACAAACGCGATCTGGGCGCACTGGCGCTCAAGGTGACCGCCGCTCACGATGGCCTGGCCATCAACACCTTCACCCTGACTTTGCCCGAGTCCCGGCTCGAAACCAGCGGCTGGCTATCCGCCTCGCCCCTGCGCAACACTCGATTGAACGTCAAGCTGGACGCCGCAAACCTGGGCCTGCTGATGCGCCGGCTGGGCTACAACGAGGACATCAAGAATGGCGAACTCGCCGTGCAGGGCAACCTGAACTGGCTCGGACGGGCGGAGAGCTTCAGCATGGACAAGCTCAATGGCTCGCTCCAGGTATCGCTCAAGAATGGCCGCTTCACCCATCTGGACCCCGGCGCCGCCAAGCTGCTTGGCATCCTCAGCCTGCAGGCCCTGCCGCGCCGGATCACACTCGATTTCCGCGATATCTTCTCGGAAGGACTCGCCTTCGACAGCATCCAAGGCGATGTCATGCTCGACCGCGGCATCGGCTATCTGCCCGACCTCTACATCCAGGGTCCGGCCGCAAAGATCCACATGAAAGGCAAGATCGACCTGGTCCGGGAAGATCAGGAACTGCGCCTGCACATCCAGCCTCGTCTGGACGAAGGCGTCGCCGTGGCCGGCGCGCTGCTGGGCGGACCGGTGGTGGCGGTCGGCGCGCTGGTTGCGACCAAGATCCTCAAAGACCCCTTCTCCCAGGCGGCCAGTTTCGAATACCTGGTCACCGGCAACTGGGCCGAACCCGTGGTCACCAAGCTGGCCAGACCTGTGGCGGATAACGCCCCCACTACGCACTGAACGGCAAACCGCGCCTTTTTAGCTTGCCGTTGACGACTGTCATTGTGTAAGTTTAGAGAACATAAATCAGACCAAGAAACAGGAGCGCATCGTGACCCGCAAACCCCCCACTTCCAGCTTTGCCAAGCCTCGCAGCCGGGCCACCCCGAAAGTCGCCCAGGACACCGGCGGTATCGTCCGCGTCGCCGCCATCCAGATGGCCTCCAGCCCCAACGTATCGGCCAACCTGGCCGAGGCTGGGCGGCTGATCGAACTGGCGGCCACAGCCGGCGCCAAACTGGTCGCACTGCCGGAAAACTTTGCCATCATGGGCATGAAGGAGATCGACAAGGTCCATGTGCGCGAGGTGCCCGGCAAGGGTCCGATCCAGAAGTTTCTTGCCGCCCAGGCCAGGAAACACGGCATCTGGCTGGTTGGCGGCTCGGTCCCGCTGGAATGCGAGAACGCCAAGAAGGTCTACAACAGCTGCCTGGTCTACGACGACAAGGGCAAGCAGGTCGCCCGCTACGACAAGATCCACCTGTTCGGTCTCGACCTCGGCAACGAACACTATCGCGAGGAAACCACCATCAAGCCTGGCGACACCGTGGTGGTGGTGGACAGCCCCTTCGGCCGTATCGGCCTGTCGATCTGCTACGACCTGCGCTTCCCCGAGCTGTACCGCGCCATGGGCGACGTCGATATCATCCTGGTCCCGGCCGCCTTTACCGCGACCACCGGCAAGGCCCATTTCGAGACCCTGATCCGGGCGAGGGCCATCGAGAACCTGGCCTACGTCATCGCCCCCGCCCAGGGCGGTTATCACCTGTCCGGACGCGAAACCCACGGCGACACCATGATCGTCGACCCCTGGGGCAACGTACTCGACCGCCTGCCGCGCGGCTCCGGCGTGGTCATGGCCGGGCTGAACCGCGCCTACCAGGAAGGTCTGCGCAAGAGCCTGCCTGCCCTTAAACACCGCTCGCTGGACTGCACCAGCAACGTCAAACTTGAAGTGATCACGCTATGAGCCTACTCGCCACCGCCGATATCCGGCTGCTGGAAACCGCCGACACCACCCTGCTTGCGCCCAACGGCCTTGATGCGGGCAAGATCGACTCCGCACTCGGCATCCTCGCCAGCCACAAACTGGACGACGCCGACCTCTATTTCCAGTACTCGCGGTCCGAAGCCTGGAGCCTGGAAGAAAGCCAGGTCAAATCGGGCAGCTTCAACATCGACCAGGGCGTCGGGGTGCGCGCCGTCACCGGCGAGAAGACCGCCTTCGCCTATTCCGACGACATCACCTTACCGGCCCTGGAGCAGGCGGCCAAAACTGCCCGCTCGATCGCCGTCACCGGCGGTTCGGGCCGCGTGGCCTCAGGCAGGCCGGTCAGCGGCCATCGCCTGTACGTCCCGCTCGATCCTCTCGCCACGCTGGCCGAAGCGGACAAGGTTGCCCTGCTGCACCGACTGGAAAGCCACGCCCGCGCGCTCGACCCGCGCGTGACCCAGGTCATGGCCAGCCTGGCCGGCGAATACGAAGTCATCTACATCGCCCGTCTGGATGGCCACCGCGCCGCCGATGTGCGGCCGCTGGTGCGGGTCTCGCTGCAGGTCATCGTCGAACAGGACGGCCGCCGCGAACAAGGCAGCGCCGGCGGCGGCGGCCGTTTCGGCTATGGCCATTTCAGCGACGACATGCTCAGGGACTACGCCGAGAAGGCCGTCCACCAGGCCCTCACCAACCTCAACGCCAAGCCCGCCCCGGCCGGCACCATGACCGTGGTGCTCGGCTCCGGCTGGCCCGGCATCCTGCTCCACGAAGCCATCGGTCATGGCCTGGAAGGCGACTTCAACCGCAAGGGCAGTTCCGCCTTTTCCGGCCGCATCGGCCAGCGCGTCGCCGCCAAGGGCGTCACCGTGGTCGATGACGGCACCCTCCCCGACCGGCGCGGTTCGCTCAACGTCGACGACGAAGGCACGCCGACCGAATGCACCACACTGATCGAGGATGGCATCCTCAAGGGCTACATGCAGGACAGCCTCAACGCCCGCCTGATGGGCGCCGCCCTGACCGGCAACGCCCGGCGCGAATCGTTCGCCCATCTGCCCATGCCGCGCATGACCAACACCTACATGCTGGCCGGCGACAAGGACCATGACGAAATCATCGCCTCGGTCAAGAACGGCCTCTACGCCGCCAACTTCGGCGGTGGCCAGGTCGACATCACCAGCGGCAAGTTCGTCTTCTCCGCCGCCGAGGCCTGGATGATCGAAGACGGCAAGCTGACCTACCCGGTCAAGGGCGCCACACTGATCGGCAACGGACCGGACGCGCTGACCCGCGTGTCGATGATCGGCAACAACATGCAGCTTGATCCGGGGGTCGGGACGTGTGGCAAGGAAGGTCAGAGCGTGCCGGTAGGCGTTGGCCAGCCGACCTTGCGGATTGATGGGTTGACGGTGGGCGGGACGCAGTAGTCGCTACGATTCTATTGGCGTTCCACAATCCGCGTCATACCCGCGAAGGCGGGTATCCAGTAGATTGAGCGGCGTAGGCCGGG
>JBBIJC010000103.1:0-8803 GCA_037446165.1 Hydrogenophilales bacterium
AGGACTGGGTCTTGTTTGACCCAGTCTAAGTTTTCTGGTCATAGGCCTGGTAACTCAGTCAAATTCAGCGTCTAAGACTATCTGCAGGATTATTGGTGGGTCTAGTTTGCCCCGGGTTTTAATATTACCTAATTAAATCAGTCAACAAATCATGGGGTTACGATTTAGGTGGTGTTGGCACAGGCCTTGCGTATTAAACGCTACCCCCGTAAGGATTGGGCATCGCGGGGGACAATGACAGACAAGTAACAGATTAAATATTTCGATCGCAGAGGGACTCAAGCGTATTTAGATACGCACCCAAATGCGGCGGGCACGATGGAAAGCTTTACGGTGGTTTCCACGGCAGGTGTTTCAGGTCAACTCAGACTTGGTCCTGTAATCGCTTGACCAGATCGCTGCCAGGGAAGGAATGGTTCGAGTTCGTTCAGCGGATGGGCACACTTTTCTACGCGCAAAAAGTAGGAAATCTTGTCCGGTATCGAGCCAGTGTGTCAGTGCGACAACGAGTTTTCAATTGATGAGGAGACAGCATGGTCCAGGTCAGCTACCCAGGTGTCTATATCGAAGAAATCCCGAGCGGCGTGCGAACCATCACAGGGGTCGCGACGTCGATTGCCGCGTTTGTCGGCTACACGAGCAAAGGGGTTCCGGACAAGGCAGCCGCTATTACAAGCTACGCCGATTTCCAGCGGCAATACGGCGGTCTCAATCGCGATAGCCCGGTGTCGTACGCCGTAAGCCAGTTCTTTGCCAATGGCGGTACGCAGGCGCTGATCGTGCGGGTGGCCTCGGGCTACGCCAGTTCGGCCTGGACGCTGCAAGATGGCGCAGGCCCCGTTCTGGATGTCACGACCTCGAGTCCTGGCGCGTGGGGCAACGGCTTGCGCATCTCGGTCGAGCAAACCAACGTTCGCAATCCCGACGCCGAATTCAATCTCGTTGTGTCCCAGTTACAAAGCGACGGCACGACGCTGCTGCCGCTGGAGACGCATCGCAATCTGAACATGGACCAGAACTCGGCGAACTATGTCGAATCGGTGGTCAACAATGCGTCTGTGGTGATCAAGGCGACCCGGCACGCTGGACTGATATTCTCGAACAGTGGTTTCGCGGTCAGTGGCACGATTGCCTTTCCGCTCAACCCGAGCAATTCGGCCATCGGCGGCACGATCAACGGCAGTACCGCATTTCTGCTGACGCTGTCCGGTGCGCCATGGGCGGCCATGAGCAACCTGCTCACTGCGGTGAATAATGCCATTACCGCGGCGGGCCTCGGTTCGGCGATGGCGGCGGCGGAGTCAGGAGCAGACGGTGGCGCCGGCAGCGGATGTCTGAAACTGACCTCAAGCGTGACCGGTGAATCATCGAGCATGGTTATCGCAGGCGGTACGTTCGGCGGCCTCGCGGCAACGATCAAAATGGGCCTGGCCAACGGCGGTCGCGAGTTCACCGGCAGTGCCGAGCACCGGCCATCGGTGGTCAGCAATGTGCAACCCAGCACCAGCGGTGTGGATGGATCGAAGGGCGGGCCGACTGCACTGGTTGGCGATCAGGCAAACAAGACCGGCATGTACGCCTTGCTGGACACGGACCTGTTCAACCTTTTGCTTATTCCAGAAACCATCGACATGACCGATACCCAGGCCAGTGCCGTGATTTCGGCAGGCGTGGCGATGTGCGAGGCAAGGCGGGCCTTCTACATTGTCGATGCACCGGCCGGCAAGACCTTGTCCAACATTGCTTCCTGGGCAAATGGCGTTGCCCAGTCACGCAACGCGGCGACCTATTTCCCGCCCGTGCGCATCCCTGACCCCCTGGATGCCTTGAGGCTGCGGTCCCTGCCGCCATCCGGCACACTGGCCGGCGTCTATGCCCGGACGGATGCGTCGCGCGGGGTATGGAAGGCGCCTGCCGGGACAGATGCAACGCTGAACGGCGTGGTCGAACTGGCCCTGCCGATCAATGATCTCGAGAACGGCCAACTGAATCCCAAGGGTGTCAACGTGCTGCGCAGTTTTCCTGCCTACGGACGGGTGTCCTGGGGGGCACGCACGATGAAGGGCGCCGATGCCCAGGCTGACGAGTACAAGTACATTCCGGTCCGCCGGCTCGCCCTGTTCATCGAGGAAAGCCTCTATCGCGGTACCCAGTGGGTGGTGTTCGAGCCCAACGACGAGCCACTTTGGGCGCAGATCAGGCTCAATATCGGCGCCTTCATGCAAGGCCTGTTCCGACAGGGCGCGTTCCAGGGCCAGACGCCGCGTGACGCCTACTTCGTCAAATGCGACAAGGAGACGACGACGCAAAACGACATCAATCTCGGCATCGTCAACATCGTGGTGGGTTTCGCACCGCTAAAACCCGCGGAATTCGTGGTGATCCAGCTGCAGCAGATTGCCGGTCAGATTCAGACATAAGGAGGCTTCCGTGGCTCAATTCAGCGTAAATGCACAGCGTTTCGATCCGTACAAGAACTTCAAATTCCGCATCAAGTGGGATGGCAAGTATGTCGCCGGGGTGAGCAAGATCGGAGCCCTCAAGCGTACCACCGAGGTGGTCAAGCATCGCGAGGGGGGCGACCCGAGCAGCAGTCGCAAGTCGCCCGGCCGAACCGAGTACGAAGCGATCACCCTGGAGCGCGGCGTTACCCACGACAAGGAGTTCGAGCAATGGGCGAACAAGGTCTGGAGTTTAGGCTCCGGCCTGGGCGCCGAAGTCTCGCTCAAGGATTTCCGCAAGGACGTGATCATCGAGGTCTACAACGAGGCTGGCCAACTCGCCATTGCCTACAAGGTCTACCGTTGCTGGGTTTCCGAATTCCAGTCTCAGGCGGACCTCGATGCGAATGCCAACGCGGTCCTGATCCAGACCCTCAAGCTCGAGAACGAGGGCTGGGAACGTGATTCCGAAGTTCCAGAACCGACCGAAGGTTCGTACACCGTGCCTCAGTGATGATGTTGAAGTCCGGATTTAGACTGGGATGCAGAGATGAAGCCTATTGGCACAATCGAATTGCTGAACGTTTGGGAACGGGGTATGGGCAAGTCGGCCGCGGCGCGCGCCCTCATGCTCATGGCCGTTGTCTCGCCGGAAGACGATATTCAGGCCTTGTCCCGTCTGAGCATAGGGCAACGGGATAGCGCGCTGCTGGACCTGCGCCAGGCCATGTTCGGGCCGGATGTTCATTGCCTGACCGACTGCACACGCTGCGGAGAGCCGATCGAGCTGGACTTCAGCATTGACGATATTCGCCAAAGCCATGGCGAGGCCGGTCATACATACGACTTCCTGGACGCCGGCTATGCTATTCGTTTCCGGCTGCCGGACAGTGCCGATCTGCTGGCGCTGGAGGGCGAGCAGCCAGCCAGCGCAGAGCGACAATTGCTCGCCCGTTGTGTCCTCGATGCACGAACCCGAGAGGGCAGCACAGTAGAGCTTCAAGCCCTGCCGGAGCCGGTGTTGACCGCCTTGAACCAGAGCATGAGCGAGGCAGACCCTCAGGCTGAAATCCTGCTCGAGGTTTCCTGCCCGGCGTGTTCCAGCGTGTTGCCCGCGCCGTTCGACATCGTGTCGCACCTTTGGGCAGAGCTCGATGTCTGGGCCAGACGCATGCTGCTGGAAGTGCACTCGCTTGCCTCCGCCTACGGTTGGAGTGAAAGCGCCATCCTCGGCATGAGCCAGGGACGCCGACGCGCCTACCTGGATATGCTCGATGGCTGAACAGGCGAGGTCGAGATGACCGGATTCCTGGCACATCTGGCGCAGCGAAGCCTGGACAACAGGTCGAGCGTGAGGCCGCGTCCGGTCAGTCTTTATGAAACTCGCCGGCCGACCTTGATGTCCGATGCCCCGCTTGCGTCGTCTGTTGTCCTGGATAGGGATTCGGGCGAAGAGTCGCACCCGCTTTCCGGGCGGCGATTCCCGGTTCCACCGGCGCCGCCAGAACGGCGAACCGGAATCGACGTTGCGAGCCCGTCGCCGGAAGCCCAAGTCCATTTCCAGGTGGAGTCAGCCTCTCCGCCAAGACCTGATGGCGATGCGCAGTCCGGTACGTGGCAACGCCCGCCGAAGGCCAATCGTGCCCGGGTCGAGACGGATCAGACAGTCATGCAGGACAGTAACGTCGCCCCGCGGTCGAATGAGCTTGCAGGTACCAGGCCTATCGTGCCGGCTGTGCGCCCCCCATCCCTGGAACAAACCGATGTACAGGGTGCGGATGCCGGGCAAACCCCGCGTTCGCTGCCGATTCAAGGCAAGCCTGCGATTCGTTCCAAGAGCGAAACACCTGAAGCCATGGACGAAGCGACGTTGCCGACACCGGAACGCACCGCCAGGGCGGTTCAGCCGGTGCAATTCCACCAGCCCGAGGCTGCGCGTGCCAAAGTGCAGACCCAGACTGACGAGTCTCAGGCGGGGCGGCCACGCAGTCAGAACCGGGAAGCGAAAGCGGCTACGATCGAGGCGGTGCTGGCACCGCGATTGCCGCAACCGGGCGCGCCGCCTCCAGTACGGCCGTTATCAGCCAAGGCTGAACGCCCCGTCATCCATGTCACCATCGGTCGGGTGGAAATCCGCGCCGTCTCCGCGCCGGCGGCGCCCAAACGCACACCTGCGCCGAGCAAACCGGCGCTCAGCCTGAACGACTACCTCCAGCGCCGCAGCAAGGTGCACGGATGAGCAACTACCTGGCGCTTGCGACGGTCACTGCCAGTCTGGGGGATCTCGTCCACAAGGCGGCGGAAGGAGCGCTTGGCAGCACTGTGACGCTGAATTTCGGCCGCCCCACGGCGCCGACAAGTGGCTCGACCGAGCGCAAGGTCCATGTCTACCTGTATCAGGTGACGCCCAATGCGGCGCTGCGCAACAGCGACCTGCCGACCCGGGACAGTGACGGCCGCCTGAGCAGCCGCCCGCGTGCGGCCCTGGACCTGCATTACCTGCTGAGCTTCTACGGTGACGACAAGACCCTGGAGCCGGGCCGCATGCTCGGCGCCGTGGCCAGGGACCTGCACGCCCAACCGGTGCTGAGTGCCCAGTCCATCAGCGATTCGATTTCCAGCCGGGCGGAACTGACCGGGTCCGATCTCGCATCGGCGTCTGAAAAGGTCAAATTCGTTCCCTCGCCGCTGTCACTGGACGAGATATCAAGGCTCTGGTCGGTGATGGTGCAGACGCCGCATGTACTCTCGGTGGTCTATCAGGGCACGGTCGTGCTCATCGAAGCCGAGGAAACGCCCTCGGCGGCGCTTCCCGTGCTCAAGCGGGGCGACGAAGACCAAGGCGTGGCTACGCGGATTGGCCCATTCCCGGGCCTGGACTCCTGGTGGGCGGGCGCCGCCGCGGCGGCCAGTCGCGCGCCACGCCCGCCTTCCTTGCCGGCGGCGCAACTTGGCGCACGCCTGGAGCTGGATGGAGCGAATCTGGGAGGCGACACAGCCGCGGTCAAGTTCGTCCACTCGCGCTTGCCGCTTGCACAAATAGCCCTGGCCGCCCAGCAGAGTGGTAGCAGTGAACTGCAGGTGGACTTGCCGGATGACGCGCCGGCTCAGACCGTCTGGGCCGCCGGCATCTACGCGGTGACCGCCAGTCTGCAACGCGGCGCCACTGCCCAGGTATCAAACGTGCTGCCGATCGCGCTGGCGCCACATGTCACGGCCATCCAGCCGAACCCGGCCGCGCGGGATGTCAGCGGCGCGGTCAGTCTTCAGGTCACCTGCCGGCCCCAGGTCCAGCCCGGCCAGTCAGCCACGTTGCTGCTCGCCGAGCGCGAGATTCAGGCGCAGGCGCTGGGGGCGCCGAGCGCAATACTGACCTTCGATGTCACCAATGCCCCGGTGCTCAGCGGCAGCCTGATCCGGGTCCGCGTCGACGGTGTCGACAGCCTGCCCTTCAAGTACGACGCCACCACCCGCGGCTTCGTGTTCGATGACCAGCAGAGGATCACGATCACATGACCGAACTGGAAACCTGGTACACCCGCAACGATGCCTACCTGAGCGCTGCGCTGGCCTGGCTCCGGCTTCGCCTTGATCTCCAGATCCAGCGGCTGACAGCCAAGTCCACTCCGGCAGCGGGGCAGTCGATCGAGTCTGGAGGTCAGGTACCGAGCGAGCCACCGGCTCTGCGCTGGGGTTTTTTCAAACGCACCGTCAGCGATACGGCCACGGACATCAAGGACAAGCCGCTTTTGCCACCGCCCAGCGAGGCCGCCACTAACGAGGCACGACTGAAGGAGGCCAGTGCATCGCTGGCCGCCGCGAGCGAAGGCGAGCCGCCACCAGCGCTGCTGATCCTGTCGCAGCGGCTCGGGTTGTCCGATTTCGAGCGCGACATCCTGCTCCTGTGTCTGGGGATGGAGCTCGATACCCGGATCACAGCGCTGTGCGCCCGTGCCCAGGACGATGCAAATCGTCCGTATCCGACCTTCGCCCTGGCCATGGTGCTGTTCGACGCCCCGGCCTGGGAAGCGCTTTCACCGGAACGGCCACTGCGCTACTGGCGGCTGTTGGAAATCAGCCAGCCGGGCGCCCAGCCACTGACCACCAGCGCGCTACGGGCCGACGAGCGGATCGTCAACTACGCCAAGGGCCTCAACTACATCGACGACAGGCTCGCGCCCATGCTTTCGCCATTGCCTCAAGTGCTGGCCGATACGCTGCCTTTGTCGCAGCAGGCGGTGGTCAAATCCGTGGTCGGTATCCTGTCCACCCCCCGCAACCCCGGCCCCGTCATCCTGCTTGGCCGTGATCGCGAGAGCAAACGCCGGGTAGCCGCGGCCATTGGCGTAGCCCTCGGCCTGCATTTCTATCGCCTGCCGGCCGATATGCTGCCCACCCATGTCGGCGAGCTGGAAAACCTGGCCCGGCTGTGGCAGCGCGACAGCCTGTTGTCGCCACTGGCACTCTATATCGATGCCTACGACACGGAGAAGGGCAATGGTGGTGATGCTATCCAGGGTCGGCTTGCCCGGTTTTCTGTGCGCACCGGCGGCCTTGTTTTCGTCGATTCGCGTGAAGGTACGGCTTCGTGGTTGGACGGCGCATTCTCGGTTCAGGTGGATCGGCCCACGCCTTCCGAACAAAGAAGCTTGTGGCAAACGGCATTGGGCGAACAGGCGCAGGAGATTCCCGACCTGCTCTCGGGCCAGTTCAACCTCAACCAGGAAGACATTGCCGCTATCGTCATCCAGGCACAGCTAACCGACGCCCCGGCACAGCTCAAGGACCGCCTGTGGCAGCAGTGTCTGCTCAAGACCCGGCCGGGCATGGACCATCTCGCTGAAAAGCTCGATGCCAAGGCCACCTGGGACGACATCGTCCTGCCGGACCAGGACATTGGACTCCTGCGCCAGGTTGCCGCGCAGGTGCAGGTCCGAACCCGCGTCTACGACGACTGGGGCTTTCGGGCGCGCATGAACCGCGGCCTGGGCATCAGCGCTCTGTTCGCCGGCGACAGCGGCACGGGCAAGACCATGGCGGCGGAAGTGCTCGCCAATGCGCTCGATCTCGACCTCTACCGCATCGACCTTTCCGCCGTGGTCAGCAAATACATCGGCGAAACCGAAAAAAACCTGCGCCAGGTATTCGATGCCGCCGAGAATGGCGGCGCCATCCTGTTCTTCGACGAGGCCGATGCGATCTTCGGCAAGCGCAGCGAGGTCAAGGACTCCCACGACCGCTACGCCAACATCGAGATCAACTACCTGCTGCAACGCATGGAGGCCTACCGCGGCCTCGCCATCCTCGCCACCAACATGAAGAGCGCCCTGGATTCCGCCTTCATGCGCCGCCTGCGCTTCATCGTCAACTTCCCATTCCCGGGGGTGGCCGAGCGCAAACGCATGTGGGAACGCGTTTTCCCGTCCGAAACCAGGACGGAACAACTGGACCACGACCGCCTGGCCCGATTCAATCTGACCGGCGGCAGCATTCACAACATCGCCCTCGGCGCGGCCTTCCTCGCTGCGCAGAACGATAGTGCGGTCACCATGCCATTGCTCTTCGAAGCGGCACGCACTGAATTCCGCAAGCTCGATCGGCCGATCAACGAAGCCGATTTCCGCATGGTGAAGCCGGTGGGAGTGAACGCATGACCATCAACCTGCACATCGAGCGGCTGGTATTGGATGGACTGCCCATCGAGCAGCGGCAAGGTCCGCAGTTGCAGGCGACTATCGAACAGGAGCTGGTACGTTTGCTGGCTGATGGCGGCACGCTTGCTCGATTAGGCGCCCGCGGAGCAGTGGCTTCGATCAATGGCGGTGCCATTCAGATAGCGCCCGGCGCGGACACCGCGGGGCTGGGCAAACAGATTGCCGCGGCCGTGCATGGCGGATTGGGAGATGGGCAATGAGCAATCTCGCCATCTCCAACCAGGCCAAGGTTGCGGTGCCATCGAGCGCAGGGCGGGATGGACTGCTGCAACGCAGGTGCGCATGTGGCACGCACACTACGGGTGGTGGTGAGTGTGCGGAATGCAGCAAGAAGAAGCTGCAGCGCAAGCTCAGCATTGGTGCGACGGATGACCCGCTGGAGTTGGAGGCGGACCGGGTTGCTGATCAGGTGATGGCCGCCCCGGCACATCCCGTCGTTAACGCCACACCACAACGCATTCAGCGCTTCTCAGGCCATTCGAATGGGCAGATGGATACGGCACCGGCCAGCGTAGACCGTGTCCTTGCCAGTCCCGGCAGGCCGCTGGAACCGGCCTTGAGGCAGGACTTGGAGCAGCGCTTCGGGTACGACTTTGCAGGCGTGAGGGTGCATGCCGATGCGGCTGCCGAGCAATCGGCGCGGGACGT
>JBBIJC010000104.1:0-8780 GCA_037446165.1 Hydrogenophilales bacterium
TTCGTGGGTAGTGGTGAGGTAATCCACCGTGGATCGCGTGTTGCGCGTTGTTGCAGAAGATTCGTTTTCTATCATATTGATTTATAAGAATAAATTATTGATCAGGACAATGTTGCAGGGGGTTCGTTGCGGTACTGTGCAACATGAGAGGGCTGCGGGTCAACTTGTAAATTCCATATTAATCAATGGTCTATGCGTGGCATAAAGCTTGCATGTAGGTACTCTCTGCTGGTGCGAATTATTTTTCGACTGGTGGCGGATTTCGGTTTTGGCGCGGACGCTTGTCTTAATATTAATAAGCCCTCAGAAGGAGAAAAAATCATGGCTGCTTTGTTTTCTGATGACTGGATGACTGATTTTGGTAATGCCTGGAATGACGATCCTGAGCTCGGCGATGCGCTGGCCAAGATCAGCTTCAATTCTGTGATTGGCTATGGCTTCGATGGCGAGGATGCTCCGCGCGGGGCGATCACCGTGGAAAACGGTTATGTGGTCCAGGCTGGCGCCTATGCCAACCAGACGCTCAACTGGGATCTGAGAGCGAGTCCTGCAGACTGGGAAAAATGGTTGACCAAGGGCATCGGGATGATGGCTCTGGGTATCGCCTATGCCAGCGGCAAGATGAAATTCAAGGTGGGTGATTACGGTGCCATGGTCAAGAACCCGGCCATGGCGGGACCGTTCATCAAGAGCTTTGCCGCGATGGGGACGGTGCCTCGTACCTGAATGGCCCGGAAGGGCATGGTTGATGCAACGGGTTTGGGCAACGGCTGGGATGAAAATAGATGACAAATAAAACCATTGCAGGTGTTGTTGGTTTATTGGCGGCGGGCGCCTTGTTTGGCTGGGCGATCAAAAGTGGCAAGGAGGAGCCTCCGGCGAAGGCCGGGACCGCGGTGATGGAGCCGCAGGGGCCTGCAGTCGGGATCACCGAGGTGGTGCAGCAGAGCCTGGTATCGCGGATGAAGGTGGGCGGCTATGTCGAGCCTCGGCAGGTCGTTCACCTCAATGCGCAGGGCGCCGGCAAGGTGGTCTATGTCTATGGTCGCGAGGGGCAGACGGTGATGCCGGGCCAGGTGGTTGTCGGTCTGGACGAGGACCGGCAGTTGGCGGAATACCGTTCGGCCTGGGCAAACCTGTCAGGCGAGATGTCGGCAAACCAGAATGCTCAGGTCCAGTTGCGGCAGAAGCTTGACGGACCGGTGACCTCGCCTATGGGTGGGCCCGGCTATGACATGTATGAGCGGGCCACCGTGCCGGCCTACAACCTGATGAACCGGATCATGCCGTTCATGGGCGGTGCGCCGCAGGTGCCGCAATCAGAGCAGCAATTCACGGTGATGGCGCGCAACCAGGCGCGTGCCGATTACGAGAAGCAGCAGGCGGCGCTGGTTGCCAGTCAGGGCGGCGTTGATCGGGTCGAAGCGGCGCTTCGCGATCGCCGCAGCATCGCGCCCTTTCCGGCGGTGATCCTGGAAAAACATGTCGACCTGGGTGATACGGTGCAGCCGGGGCAGGTGCTGGTCGATCTGGCCGACGTCAATAACCTCGATCTGAAACTGGAAATTCCTGCGCGCCTGGTTTCGGAATTGACGCCCAATTCGATGGTCCCGGTGGTGCTCGATGGCAACGTCACCGTGGATGCGATGATCGATCAGATCTATCCAGCTGCTAATTCCGCTCAGCACACGGTCACGATCAAGCTGGCCCTGCCGCCTGGCTCGCCTGCCGCGCCCGGCATGTACGCCATGGCGCTGCTGCCCGAACCGCACGCACCCGGCGAGGTGATCAGTGCCCCGGTGATTCCTGCGTCGGCCCTGGTCTATCGCGGCAGCCTGCCCTCGGTGTTCACGGTTGGTGCGGATGGCAAGGCAGAGTTGCGGGTGATCCGGATCGGCGAACGTCAGGGGGATCGTGTGGTGGTCCTGTCCGGCCTGAAGGCGGGCGACAAGCTGGTGAAGGCGCCAACAGAGAGTATGCGATCCGGCAGTTCGCTGACCGGTGAGCCGCAGACAAGCGATCAGTAATCGGACGTCATCGACAACAAGGAAAATGAGCATGTCCGAAGAAAACCGACAAGAACCGGTCATGAATGGGGAAAGCCCGGCAGCGGCAGAAAAGAAACCCGCCAGGGCCGGTCTGGCCGGTAGCCTGGCCCGCAGCTTCATCCAGTCGCCCTTGACGCCACTGTTGCTGATTGCCAGTTTCGTTATCGGTCTGATGGGCATGATCATGACGCCGCGGGAAGAAGACCCGCAGATCTCGGTGCCCATGGTCGATATCATGGTCTCTTATCCGGGCGCCTCGGGGGAACAGGTCAAGAACCTGGTCTCGGAGCCGCTGGAGAGGCTGATGAGCGAGATCTCGGGGGTCAAGCACGTCTACTCCATGTCGCGCGACGGCCAGTCGCTGGTCACGGTCCGGTTCGAGGTCGGGCAGCAGATGGAGCCGTCGCTGGTCAAGCTCTATGACAAGCTGATGTCCCATATGGACGCCATTCCGAAGGGCGTCTCGCAGCCGCTGGTCAAGCCGAAGAGCATCGACGACGTCCCCGTCGTCACGCTCACCCTGTCGTCCGCGGAGCAGGATATCGTCACCCTGCGCAAGCTGGCCATGGACGTGCAGCAGCACATCAAGGCGCTGCCCAACACCGGACAGAGTTTTGTCGTGGGCGGCAGTCCGGAACAGGTCCGGGTCGATGTCGATGTGGCTCAACTGGCCAGCTACAACCTGACCCTGAGCCAGATTGCCCACGCCATCGGCGCAGCCAACCAGCGCAACCAGGCGGGCGATATCGTGACCGGCGATACCGCGTTCACCGTCTACTCGGGCGAGTTTCTGCACGATGCCCGCCAGGTCGGCGATCTGCTGGTTACGGTGCAGAACAAGCGCCCGGTTTACCTGCGCGACGTGGCCAGAATCAGCCAGGGCGAAAGCGAAACCAAGACCATCGTCAGCCAGAGCGAGCGGATGGCCAATGGCCAGTTCACCAATGAGCCGGCGGTGACCATTGCGGTCGCCAAGAAGAAGGGCACCAACGGGGTCGATGTTGCGGCCAGCGTCCTGAAAGAGGTCGAGAGTCTGAAGGGCAGCCTGATCCCGGCCGGGGTCAAGGTCAGCGTGACCCGCGATTACGGACAGACCGCCAACGAGAAGGTGTCGCACCTGATCTTCAAGCTGATCCTGGTGACCATCATCGTGACCCTGCTGATGCTGCTCACCATGGGCAAGGACCCGGCCATCATCGTCCTGATCACCATCCCGGTGGTGCTGCTGATGACCCTGGCGGTGGCGTATCTGCTTGGCTTCACCATCAACCGGGTGAGTATGTTCGCCCTGGTGTTCGCGATCGGGATCCTGGTTGACGACGCCATCGTGGTGGTCGAGAACATCCACCGGCGCTGGCTGGAGCAGAAACGTACCGACACCGAACTGACCGTGGACGCGGTCGACGAAGTGGGCAACCCAACCATCCTGGCCACCTTCACCGTGGTTGCCGCGCTGCTGCCGATGGCCTTCGTCAGCGACATGATGGGCCCGTTCATGTTGCCGATTCCGGTCCTGGCCTCGGCGGCGATGGCCTTCTCGCTGCTGGCCGCGTTCATCTTCGTGCCCTGGCTGGCGGCGCGCATCAAGCCCAACATGCAGCAGCTGGAAAAAGCGGCCGAGCATGAAGAGAAGCAGAGCAGGCAGATCGCTGCGGTGTACGAGAAGATCATCACCCCGATCGTGAACAAGCCGACGCTGGGCCGGCTGACGCTGTTCGCCATCATCTTCGCCATGCTGGCCTCGGTGTCGCTGTTCTACTTCAAGGCGGTGGCGTTCAAGATGCTGCCTTTCGATAACAAGTCCGAGCTGGATATTGTGATCGACATGCCACAGGGAACCGACCTGTTCGTGACCGCGAACCTGGCCACCCGGCTGGCCCAGGAATTGAAAGCGTTCCCCGAGGTCAGTGCCTACCAGACCTATGTCGGCGCCTCGTCGCCGTTCAACTTCAACGGCCTGGTGCGGCATTACTTCCTGCGCGCCGAGCCCTGGCAGGGCGACATCGCAGTCCAGCTTTTGCCCAAGGAAGATCGCAAGCGTTCCAGTCATGAAGTGGCAACCGCGGTCCGCGAGCAGCTGGAGCCGCTGGCGCGGGCAGTAGGCGCGCGCCTGACCGTAGCTGAAACCCCGCCCGGCCCGCCGGTGCTGGCGTCGATGGTCGCCGAGATCTACGGCCCGAGCGCCGAGGCACGCCGCCACCTGGCGTCCGACCTGATGCAGATGCTGGCGAGCACGCCAGACATCGCTGATCTCAATACCTTCATGGAATACGCGCATCAGGAGGCGGTGTTCGAAATCGACCAGCAGCGCGCGTCCATGTTCGGCATCAGCGTCGAGGACATCAATCGCGAAGTGGCGATGGGGATGGGCGGGTTCACGGTCGGTTCGGTCAAGCTGGTGCATGAACTGGAACAGACCAGCATCGTGATGCAGCTGCCGCTCGAGATGCGATCCAATCTGGGCTCCCTGCTGACCCTGCCGGTGCGCAACGCGGAAGGCAATACCGTGCCGCTGGGCGAACTGGGCCATTTTGTCTGGCATCAGGTCAGCCTGCCGGTTTTTCACAAGGATCTGGTCCCGCTCGAATATGTCACGGCGGACGTGATCGGCAAATTGGGCGCGCCGCTGTACGGGATGATGAACGTGGGCAGCAAGCTCGCCGATTATCGTGATCCCGAAGGCAACAAGGTCGGCATCAATTTCTTCAAGCGCTCGGCCGACACCGATGCGCCTTCGATCACCTGGGACGGCGAGTGGCAGGTCACCTATGTCACGTTCCGCGACATGGGTCTGGCCTTCGGCGCGGCGCTGGTGTTGATCTACATGCTGGTGGTGGCGCAGTTCCGCAACTTCCTGCTGCCGCTGGTGGTGATGGCGCCGATCCCGCTGACCCTGATCGGGATCATCCCGGGGCACTGGCTGCTGGGTGCCGACTTCACGGCGACTTCGATGATCGGCTTCATTGCCCTGGCCGGTATCATCGTCCGAAATTCCATCCTGCTGGTGGACTTCGCAAAGGCCAAGGTGGACAGCGGCATGACTGTGCGCGATGCGGTGATCCTGGCGGCCGAAGTCCGGATGCGCCCGATCATGATCACGGCGCTGGCCTTGGTGATCGGCTCGACCGTCCTGCTCACCGACCCGATCTTCCAGGGCATGGCAGTGTCACTGCTGTTCGGCTCGATCGTGGCCACCTTCCTGACCCTCGTGGTCATCCCGCTGGGTTGCCTGTCGGCGAACAAATCGTTCTGCGCCAAGGACGACGGACGGGGAAGTTGTTCCGGGATGGCAGGCGGAACGCCGCCGACCAGCCCTGCTCCCGCCGGTCCCGGCCGTCCGGCCCGTCTGGAGAAGCGCTCTGCTGAAGGTCTGGTCGCCGAGCTGCCTGCAGCCGCGCCACCGTCTGGCCGTCCAGCCAAGCTGCTGAAGCGATCCGATAGTGCCGAGGCAATGCCCGAGGCGGCCCCTGTTCCAAGCGCGGAGGCGCCGGCGGCGCCCTCCGGCCGACCGCCCAGGCTGCAGAAGAAAGCCGAGGTCAGCCAGGAGGCTCCTGAAGCGGTGGTGGTTCCAGCTGCCGAAGTGCCCGCTGCACCGGCACCGACCGGTCGGCCGCCACGGCTGGCGAAAAAGCCGGCGGCCCTGGTGCAGCCCACCCCGGAAATCGTTCCCTCGCCGACTGTCGTGGTGGATGTCGTGGCGCCGGTCGAGCCGCCTGAAGTCGTGCCGATCCAGGTCGCTGAACCGGAGCCGATGGCGGAGGTCGCGCATCAGCCGACGCAGGCCGAACTGGCAGCTGAGGCCAGCGCGCAAAAGGTCAGCACCTCGGCGCGGGCAAAGTTGAAGACGTCGAAAGAATTCCGCAAGCCGATGCCGCAGAAACGCAAGGCGCGCGGCATCCGCATCAAGTCGGATGACGAAACCAGTTAAGGAGACAGTCATGCAAATTAAACCTACCTTGATCGTGACCCTGAGTCTGGCCCTCCTGTCCTCGTCCGCCTGGTCTGATACCTATTCGGAGATGGCGCAACGCAATGCCCAGATGCGTATGGCGGCACAAACGCGCGGCGCTTCGGTGATCTACCTGCAAACGCCGCCCGGCGCCGTCGCACAGCCGCCTGCCCAGGCGTATGGAGGTGCGATGTATCAGCCCTACCCGACGCAGCAGGCCTATTCGGCACCGCGCATGGCGTACGGCGCTCCGGCCGGCAGCACACTCAACATGCTGCCATCGGGCGGTAACGGTTTGCCCGATCCGCGCCAGATCCGCTGGAGCTACGGACAGGTGAATGCATCCAGCGATCCTTTCAATGCCTGGGGCCTGAGCAACCAGGGAATGTATGTGCCGTGGAGTACGCCGATGTCTGCCTGGGCCAATTCCGAGTCGTGGAATTGGTGGCGTACCCGGGCGGGGGATTCAGGCCCGCCGCCGCCCTTGTGGTAACGGTGAAGGTCTTGGTAACGGGAGTTCCCGCGAACCGAGGAGTAGTGGCACTGGTTGGACTGGAAACGTAATGGCCGAAAGCGGCTTGCCTCGAGGTCAGATCAATTGGCTGCACTGTGTTGGAAGAAGTTAGGCAACTTAACTCAGCAAGGAGTAGGAAATGAAACACAACGTGCTTGGCAATAAGAAACTGCTGGCCCTCGCCCTGGTTGCTGCTGGTGCTGCTTATGGCACCCTGGCAGTCGCAGCGCCGCCGCCTCCTGGTCCGTACATGGCTCCTGGTCAGTGGGGTGGTGATCCTCAGCAATGGGGTGGCGAACAACAACAATGGGGCGGTGCTCCTCAGTGGGGTGGCGCGCCTCAGCAATGGGGTGGCGCGCCTCAGCAATGGGGTGGTGCTCCGGTCCAGCAGGTTCCCGCCTATGCTTATGGCAACCAGGGTTCCGCTTCCCAAAGCTATGCCGGCTACGGTGGTGCCCCCGGCTATGGCGGTGGCCCCGGTTATGGCTATGGCGGTGGTCCCGGTTATGGCTATGGCGGTGGTCCTGGCTACGGCGGCTACGGCAACAACTGGGGTAACAACGGCTACGGCAATGGCTACGGCAATGGCTACGGCAACGGCAACGGCTACGGCAATGGCTACGGCAACGGCAACGGCTACGGCAATGGCCGTGCCAACGGCAATGCCAACGGCAATTTCGGTTTCAACATGGGTGGTGGCGGCAACGGATGGGGAACTGGCAACGGCAATACCTATGACGGCTGGAATGGCAACGGCAACAACGGCTGGGGCGGCAACAACGGTTGGGGCAACAACAACGGTTGGGGCAACAACGGTGGTGGCTGGGGTCCGTTCCGTAGTGGTTGGTGGTAAGAGGCAACACGTCGCATCGGGCGGCGTTGTCCGCCTGATGTGGCAAATTGGCAAATTCACAGCTTTATGAGGAGTACAGCATCATGTTAAGCAAAATCGCTAATTGGGTTGTATGGTCCGTGCTGGCCCTGTTCATCGTGTTGTTGGTTTATCGCTATACCGACTGGTTCAAGCCGGCAGCCGATCATGCGGTCAGTCAGGTCAAATCGGTTCTCGGCCAGGCGGTGCCAAATGGCCCGTTCGGCACCGGGGCATCCGAAGATCAGTTGAATCAGGCGCGCGATGCCTATGCCAAGGGTGACGTGGATGGCTCGGTCGCAGCTTACAAGGAATATCTCAAGAAGAACCCGTCCAATGCCGACGCCTATGGCGAACTGGGCAATGTCTATTACACGGCTGGCAAGCTGCCGGAAGCGGCTCAGTCCTATTACGACGCCGCCAATCAGCTGGTTGCGCAAAAGCAGATGGATCGGGTCAATGATCTGATGCCGGTGATTGGTCAGATCAACCCTGCCCTGGCCAACGATCTGGCCAACAAGATGGGTCAGGCTGCAAGTCAGGAACCGCCGCCCGGCGTTGAGCAGCAGGCTGCGCAGGGTCAACAACCGGCGCCAGCTTCGCCGCAAAGCGCACTGCGCTACTACTGAGCGCCGAGCGTGCGGCGAACAGACGGGGATACGACCGGATCGTGAAACAAGGTTGAAAAGGTGATTCAGATGCGTAATCGACTATTCAGTGCAGGAACCGCGCTTGGCTCGCTGGTTCTGCTGGGTGCCTGTCCAGCCCAGGCCGGACAAACGCCGGGGGTGTCCAGCCCCTGGAATGGGCCCTGGGGTGGGGGTTACCAGACGGGTGAGCCCTATTCGCCCCTGGCCAGTCCTTATGTCCAGGCCGGTTATCCCCTCGCGGGGCCTCAATATGCCGGAGGGCAGTGGCAGTCTGGCAGCCCCGGACCTGATCAGACTGCGCAATCCTTGCCTGGAGGCGGTTTCATTCTGCCGCCGGCGGCGGGTGGCGGCATCCTGCCTGGGGCTTATGGCAGGTAAAGCAGTAAATTGAGCACGTAATATGGTTGCCGGCGGAACCGCAGGAACGGCTTCAAGGTTTGCACCGGTATTGAGTTTGCGTCATTGCCCTAGGAAAAGATCATGAAAAAAATTTGGCTGCTGTCTACGCTGTTGACTGGTGCGGTAATGCTGGCCAATGTTCAACCCGCCTCGGCATTCGGTGACATCAATATGAGCCCGTTTGGCGGTGGCAATAATGGATTTTCGCCCTTTGGCGGTGGCGGCAGCCCGTGGAGTGGCAGTGGCATGCCTTGGGGTGGCGGTGGTAGTCCGTGGAATGGCGGCGGCATGCCCTGGGGTGGCGGTGGTAGTCCGTGGAATGGCGGCGGCATGCCCTGGGGTGGCGGTG
>JBBIJC010000105.1:0-3853 GCA_037446165.1 Hydrogenophilales bacterium
GGGCGGCTGCTTTGTGACGCGCTTGTCCGCCCGCAAGGCCGCAGCCAGGCATTAACCGAGCTTTCGCTGGGCCAGCCTGTCTGTCATGAACACCAGCAGCACGCTTGTGCCAAGGGCAAAGGCCAGCAGCCATTGCCGCAACGAGGGCGGCGAAAATGTGAACGCGCCGGCAATGGCCGGAATGTTCGTGACAAGAGTCAGGCTCAACAACGTTCCAGTCAGCACAAAGAATCCTGCCGACGACATCCCCGTGAACAGGTCACGCCAGCCGGACTGCGGCGATCTCGAGCTGAGGATCAGTGCGGCATTGGCCGTGACCAGAACGATGAAGGCCAGTGTCCGGGCCAGATCGGCCTGGGCACCGCCGGCCAGGACCCAGAAGTAAAACCCGGCGGCAACCAGCGTGATCAGTCCGCCCTGGAGCAGGCTGCGCAGCAGGTGATGAGGTGCAATCAAATGTTCGCTGGGCGACCTGGGTGGCTGCTCCATCAGGTGCCGACTGCCAGGCTCGGCCTCGAAGACGATGGAACAGGAAGGATCGATGACCAGTTCAAGAAAAGCGATATGAATCGGCGCCAGGATCAAAGGCAGACCGAACAGCAGAGGCAGCACCGACAGGCCGATGATCGGAATATGCACGGCCAGGGTGTAGACCATCGCCTGGCGCAGGTTGGCGAAGATGCGCCGGCCCAAGCGGATGGCGGCGACGATGGCGGAGAAGTCATCTTCCAGCAGCACCAGCGCGGCCGCCTCGCGGGCCACATCCGTGCCGCGCTTGCCCATGGCGATGCCGATGTGCGCGGCCTTCAGGGCCGGCGCGTCGTTGACCCCGTCGCCGGTCATGGCCACCACGTCGCCATTGGCCTTCAGGGCCTCGACTATGGCCAGCTTCTGCTGCGGGGTCACCCGGGCAAAGACATTGACCGAGGCGATGCGCTCCGCCATCGATCCGGCATCCAGCGCGTCCAGTTCGGGGCCGGTCAGCACCGCACTGCCATCGATGCCCGCACTGGTTGCGATCGCCCTGGCCGTATGGGGATGATCGCCGGTGATCATGACCACTCGAATCCCGGCCCGATGACATTCGGCGACCGCGCCCGGCACCTCATCGCGCAGCGGATCGGCGAGGCCGACCAGGCCGACGAACTCGAAGTCGAAATCATGCTGGATCTCGGGCCAGCCCTCGCGTCCGCTATGTTTCGCCTTGGCCACCCCCAGCACGCGCAAGCCGCGGTTGGCCATCGTTTCCGCCTGTTCGCCGAGCCGCCGGCGCGCGTCTTCCGGCAGGTGGCAGAGATCGGCGATGGCCTCGGGCGCGCCCTTGGTGGCGACCACATCCTGCGTGTCCGCCGCGACCCGCCACAGATGGGACATGGCGAGCAGCGCGGGCGACAGTTCATATTCCTGGGCCAGCAACCAGTCCGGATGCAGGTGTTCGGTGTCGGACAGGTGTTCGCGGGCAAAACGATGGAAGGCCAGTTCCATCGGATCGTGCGGGTCGGTCTCGCTGGCCAGCACTGCGTACTCGATCAGTTCGTGATAGGTCTCGGGCAAGCCATCCGGTGCCAATTCACAGGTTTCCAGCACCTTGCCGTCAACCGACAGCGCGGCCACGGCCATGCGGTTCTGGGTCAGCGTGCCGGTCTTGTCGACGCAGAGCACGGTGGTTTCGCCCAGCGTTTCGATGGCGTTGAGCCGTCGGGTCAGCACCCGCTGGCCGGCAATGCGCCGGGCGCCCATGGCCAGGAAGACGACCATGATGACCGGAAATTCCTGGGGCAGGATGCCCATGGCCAGGGTGATGCCGGCCAGCAGTCCGTCGAGCAGGCCGCCGCGCAACATCCAGTACAGCGCGGCCAGGGCAAGGCACAGGCCGATGCCGATCAAGGCAAGCCGGCGGGTCAGCAGACCAATTTCGTTGCGCAGCGGCGAGGTCTCGATGGCAATGACCTGGAGGGACTTTCCGATCCGTCCCAGCTCGGTCCTGCTGCCGATGGCCGTGGCCCGCATCACCCCCTGGCCGCGTACCACCAGGGTGCCGGCAAACACCCGACTGCCATCGGCGAACTTGGCCAGGGCCTCGGATTCGCCGGTCAGCATCGATTCATCCAGCGCGAGTTCATGGGCCTGCAGAACCACGCCGTCGGCCGGCACGCGATCCCCTTCGGCCAGGATCAGCAGATCGTCGCGGACCACCTCACGACCGGCGATGCGGGCCTGGACGCCATCGCGGATCACCAGCGCACGCGGACTGGAAAGGTCGCGCAGGGCGTCCAGGGCGGTCTCGGTCCGGCGTTCCTGGAGAATCGTGACCACCATGATGATGACCACGAAGCCGAGCAGGATCATGGCCTCGCGGGCGTCGCCGGTGGCGAGATAGATCGTTCCGGCGCCCAGCAACAGCAGGAACATCGGCTCGCGCGCCACCTCGGCAGCGATCGCCGACAAGCTACGCCGCTGGTCGGTGCCCAGTTCGTTAGGCCCCTCGGCCGCCAATCTGGCAGCGGCGACTTCCTGGCTCAGGCCTTCGGGAAACTCTGCGTTCATGTCAGGTCGTTGGCGTTGAATTGAACAGGCATGGTAATCGGAATCAGCAAGGGCGAACCGAGGAGCGTTCTTAAGATTGAGTTAATCCCCGCCCCTTAGATTGGGGCCCTCATTCATCAACCGAAGGAAACATCATGAAATCTCAGGACCTGGATTTTTTCCGGCAAATGTTCAGCGTGGTCATTGGAACGCTTCTCCTTGTTGCAACCGTAGGCTTCCTGACACTGCCCATGTCAATGGGCTGTTCGCAAGGCACCCAGAACGCGTGCACTGCATCGCACAGCGACTGGCACCTGACGTGATTCGAAGACCGACATCGTTGATTGCACGTTCATGCCTGGAAGGTCAGCCCGCATCGGGGAAGCGAACTTCCACACAAAGTCCGCGACCGTCCAGGCCATCACTGAATACGACGCTGGCTCCATGCAGTTCGGCCACCCGACGCACGATGGACAGGCCCAGACCGACGCCTTCCACGGCCTGGGACGAGAAGCGCTGGAAACGCTCACCCAGCTTCTCACGATCCTCGACCGCGACGCCGGACCCGTCATCGGCGACACGCAGCACGATGCCGCCTGCCATGTGCATCAACCGGACTTCGATCCGCCCGCCGGTGGCGCTGTAACGCAGCGCGTTGTCCAGCAGGTTGCGGAGCAGCACGGCCACCAGGTCCGGGTTTCCGTGAATCATCAATTCCGGCGCGATGTCGCGCTCTAGCCGGCATGGCTTGTCGGCGGCGGCAGGCGCCAGTTCGCGTATGGCGTCCTCGGTCAGCGCCGACAGGTCGAACAGGTCGGCGCAGCCGGTCGCGTTGGCGCTTTCGAGCCGGGCCAGGGCCAATAATTGGCCAACCAGATGGGTCATGCGCTCCGCTCCGCGCAGAGCCTTTGCCACAGCCGCCTGTTTCTCGCCCTCGTCCGGTGTGCGCTGTGCTACCTGCAACTGCATCCGCAATGCGGCCAGCGGGGTTCGCAGTTCGTGCGCCGCGTCGCTGGTAAAGCGGCGCTCGTTATCCAAAGTACGGCTCACGCGACCGAACAGATTGTTCATGGTCCGGATCAGCGGGAGCAGTTCCGATGGCGCCTCGTGCTCGGACAGCGGATCAAGTCGCTCAGGTGATCGGTTGCCCAGCTCTGCGTCCATCCTGCGCAGAGGAACCAGCCCGCGCCGGATCGCCACGATGAGCAGGAAGGCGAGAATGGGCAGGCCGAGGGCATAGGGCTTGAGGTTATTGAAAGCGATATCGCGGGCCAGTTCGTCGCGCACACTCAGATCGAGGCCGGTCCAGATGGTGTGCTCCTTGCCT
>JBBIJC010000105.1:3953-8274 GCA_037446165.1 Hydrogenophilales bacterium
CCCAGACCGCGCAGGGTACGGATCCGGTCGGCGCCCAGCTTGCGGCGCAGGTGATGGATGTGGACCTCGACCGCGTTCGATTCGACACCTTCGTCCCAGCCATACAGCGCGGATTCCAGCTGGCCGCGCGATACGATACGCCCGGCATTGCGCATCAGCATTTCAAGCACCGCCAGTTCCTTGGCCGGCAGTTCAAGCGGCGCGCCGTGCAGCCGGATCTGGCGAGCGGCCGGATCGAGCTCCACCGCCCCGACCTTGAGGACGGGTACGCCTTGTCCGCCGGAGCGACGGATCAGCGCCCGCAGCCGGGCGCTGAGTTCGTCCAGATCGACCGGCTTGATCAGGTAGTCGTCGGCACCGCTATCCAGTCCCTTCACCTTGTCCAGCGTACTGTCACGCGCGGTCAGCACCAGCACCGGCGTGTGATTCCCCAGGGCGCGCAGTTCACGCAACAAAGCGATGCCGTCCAGGCGCGGCAGGCCTAGATCCAGCACCACCGCAGCATAGTCTTCCGTTGTCAGTGCCGACCTGGCCTGTAATCCATCCTTCAGCCACTCTGCGGTATAGCCGGCATGGCGCAGCCCGGCTTGCAAGCCATCGCCAAGCAACTCATCGTCTTCAACCAGCAGTATTCGCATCGTCCGTCTTTCCGAAATCAACGGTTGCAGGTTCTCAAGCCAGTCTTAGGCGATTCTTAAGATTCGGCTAAGACTCGGGTCACAGCATGCCTCCTGTAAATTTTACCGAGGCGACATCATGAAAAAACTCATTTCCATTCTGGCCCTGCTGGTTTCGCCCAGCCTGTGGGCCGAGACCCCGGCCCAGTTCATCGCATCGTACAGCGCCGAGGCGGCGCGGACACAACCTGGCTTCGTCGCCGACGCGGCGCGGGGCAAGGCCTTCGCGGCCCACAACTGGGGCGTGTCCGAGAAGCTGGCCAGCTGCACGGCCTGCCATACCGATAATCCGCGCAATCCAGGGCGCCACGCCGTGACCGGCAAGAACATCGCGCCGCTCTCGCCGGTCGTCAATCAGGAACGGTTCAGCGATCCGGCCAAGGTCGAGAAGTGGTTCAAGCGCAACTGCAAGGAAGTCGTCGGCCGCGCCTGCACCGCTGCCGAAAAAGCCGATTACATCGCATTCGCCCTCGGAGGTCGCTGAAATGAAATCGCTCGTTTTCATCATCGGGATGCTGCTATCCCTGGCCTCACTGACCTCTCTGGCTGAAGGATTCCGCGCCCAGGCCACCTATCCCGCCGTATACAAGAGTGAATGCGGCAGTTGCCACGATCCGTTCCCGCCCGGACTGCTCAACAAGTCGGACTGGGGCCGGGTCATGCAAAACCTCGACCGCCACTATGGGACGGATGCCAGCATCGAAAACGCCAAGACTGCTGCAACCCTGGCAAACTGGCTGGAACAGAACGCCGGCCACCGGGCCGACACCGGCACCAATCCACCCCGTTTCACAGCCACTCACTGGTTCAAACGCGAACACCGCGAAGTGCCGCCCGAAGGGCTGAAAAAGCTTGGCATCAACACGCCGACCTACTGTACCGGCTGCCATCTTGGCGCGGCACAGGGCCGCTACGGCGAGAACGAGATCCGCGTTCCCGGCCAGACCCGTCGCCACGAGGATGACTGACATGCACAAGATACTGGTCTGGGACTGGCCGACCCGTGTCGGCCACTGGCTGATGGCGGCAGCCTTTCTGGTGGCCTATCTCTCCGGTGAAAGCGAGGAATGGCGGCTGGTCCACGTCTGGGCCGGCGGCACGCTGGCCGGTGTCGTGGCCTTCCGCATGGTGTGGGGACTGATTGGCAGCCGACATGCGCGCTTCTCGTCCTTTGTCCGTTCGCCTGCCGCCGCCTACGGCTATCTGCGTTCACTGCTGCGTGGCCACCCCAACCACCACACCGGCCACAACCCGGCCGGGGCCTGGGCCATCGTGCTGTTGCTTGTTCTGGGTCTGACCGCGGCGGGAACCGGCTGGGCGGCCTATCAGGAGATCGGCGGCGAATGGCCGAAAGAAGCCCACGAAGTTGCGGTCAATCTGATGCTGGCAGTAGTGATCATCCATCTTGCCGGCGTGCTGGTCGGCAGCCTCGCCCATCGGGAAAACCTGCCGCGGGCAATGGTTACTGGCTACAAGCATGGCCTCCCTGACGAAGCACTGACTAGCGGTCGAATCTGGTGGATACCAGTGCTGCTTGCTGTCACGGTAATCAGCGCATGGTGGCTAAGCCTTTGACATTTAAGATTCGATTAAGAATCGAAACCTAGCCTTTTGGCCGATTGGCTACTTGGCCAGTTCCAACCGACGGGAGATCCGACATGAGAAAACGAATACTTGCAGCAGCCATTGTTTCCGCTTCAATTCCCTTCATCGCGAGCGCCGCTGATGAACCCATCCAACCGATCATGGCTGCCAAACCCGCTTCCCCGGCCATGGTCGAACTTGGCAAGAAGCTTTACTTCGATCCACGGCTGTCGAAGTCCGGCTTCATTTCCTGCAATTCGTGCCATAACCTGTCGATGGGCGGTACGGACAATCTGAAGACCTCGATTGGCCACAACTGGAACCAGGGCCCGATCAACGCCCCCACCGTGCTCAACTCCGGCATGAACATCGCCCAGTTCTGGGACGGCCGCGCCAAGGACTTGCAGGCGCAGGCCGGCGGCCCGATCGCCAATCCGGGTGAGATGGCGTCCAACCACACGCTCGCCGTCGAAGTGCTGCAATCGATCCCGGGTTATACCGCTGATTTCAAGAAGACCTTCGGCACCGACAAGGTGACCATAGAAGAAGTCACGAAGGCCATTGCCGCATTCGAGGAGACATTGGTCACGCCCAACTCGCGCTTCGACAAGTGGCTGAAGGGCGACAAGAAGGCGCTGACAGCTGAAGAATCGGCCGGTTACCAGCTGTTCAAGGAAAGTGGCTGCGTCGCCTGTCACAACGGTCCGGCGGTCGGCGGTAATTCATTCCAGAAGATGGGGGTCGTCGCGCCCTACAAGACATCGAGCCCGGCTGAAGGCCATGTCGCCGTGACCGGAAAGGACGCGGATCGCTTCAACTTCAAGGTGCCGACGTTGCGCAACGTGGAACTGACCTATCCCTACTTCCACGACGGCGCGGCGAACACACTGAAGGAGGCAGTCGACACCATGGGCCGGATTCAGTTGGGCAGGACGTTCACCGAAAAGGAAAACACCCAGATCGTCGCCTTCCTGAAGACGTTAACCGGCGACCAGCCGAACTTCAAGCTGCCGATCCTGCCGCCGTCCGCTGACAAGACGCCGATCCCGGAGCCTTTCGCCAAAAAGTAAGCGACTAGAAGCAACATGGCATCAGTGGCATCACGGCTATCATCTCCGTCAAAGTCAGGAACAGGCCTACCAGGGACAGCACCAGTCATTCTGGAAGGATCTGTTCGATTGAGCGGGGCCGCTGACCCGTGATGCCGCGCCTTGCCGATTTCACCTTGAGCACTTGACCGTCCGGTTCGGTGTGATGAATCGTAGGCATATTCCAATTTGATCGAGTTTCCATCGCCATGAACGCACACATGTATCTAACCATGGCGATTCCCGCCCTGGTCTGCCTTGGCGGCGGCTTGCTTGCCGCGGTCTGGAGCCCAAGTCATCAAATGCGCAGCCTGATCCAACACTTCGCGGCCGGCGTGGTACTGGCGGCTCTGGCGGTTGAGCTGTTGCCTGAGATCGGACGCGAGCATGCCCCTGGCTTGGTGCTAATGGGCGCATTCGCGCTGGGCAGTCTGTTCATGTACGGAATTAAGTTGTGGACGATGCGGATGGAGCATCAGGCCTCGGTCACTGGGGATATTTCCGGAACGAGTACCGGCCTACTCTTGGCCACCTTCATCGATGTGGCTACCGATGGTTTTATCATCGGGGCCGGCTTTGCTGCCGGCGGCGAAACCGGCACGATCCTGGCTCTGGGCTTGTCGGTGGAACTGTTGTTCCTCGGTCTGGCGCTGGCTTCCGGGACCATTTCCGGCCGGCGCATCATTGCCATTTCTGGCGCATTGGGGATTACCGTGCTTGCCTTTTCGATGCTCGGCAATCTGCTGCTGTCGGGCGCATCGCCTGCCGTAATTGGCGGCACGCTGGCCTTCAGTGCGGCGGCCTTGCTTTACCTGGTCACGGAAGAGTTGTTGATCGAAGCGCATGCAGTCGCAGAAAAACCCGTTTCCACCCTCGTGTTGTTCAGTGGGTTCTTGGCGTTCTGGGGAATCCAGCTTTTGGGGTGACGATCCATTAGGGAAACGCTGATTTATTCGTCATCCCCGCGTAGGC
>JBBIJC010000106.1:0-8043 GCA_037446165.1 Hydrogenophilales bacterium
TAGTACATTTTTACAATCCCTGAGGGATTCCTTCCCATCCGCCCAAGTAAACTGCTAAGTTGTCAATAACAGCCATTTACAGCCATTGGCCATGGCCACAGCTCACAGCGGACAACCTTCCCGGCAATGAGTGATACACCCCGACATTTCGCCCGCCTGAAGACTCAAGAACAGGCAACGCTTATCTTCTCGAATGGTGAAACCGTCGCCTGCAAAGTGCGTGACTTCAGCCAGCAAGGTTTCAACCTCCAGCCGCTTGACCCGATCAATGGCCCAAGTGCCGCCGCCAGACATGACCCGGATGAAGTCGTAGCAATCGAGTTGGCAGCTGGCCAGGCCAAACACTCGCTGCAGGGAAGACTGACCCATAAATCCGCCACGGATCTGGGCTTCCATCTGCAGGGCGACATGCCGGCCGTTGTCTTTCAGGCCATGGTTCAGGCGCGGTCCGGCCTGCCCCATCACAATAGTGAGGAAAACACGCTGTTCCCGGAGGAAAGCCAGTCCATCCTCAGGGATTGCGTGAACCTGTTCCGAATCTTCCTGGGTCAAGCCTGGCAGGATCTGCTGGAGGACATCAAAATCAAGGTGGCTGAACGGGACATCGCACACCTGCCCCTCAGCGAACACTCACGCTACCTGAACAGCCTGACCGATCTGCAAATCCGGATCGACGAAATCAGCCAGCTGCACTTCAACATGCTGATCAAGCGCATGCATAACATCGGCGAAATCGAGGAAAACGCCGCCCCGATGGGGGGCACCGAGCTCAGCATCGTCGACGACGGCAGCTTCGAGGACTGGCTCAACATCTCGGGTGTTTTCAATCGTCTCGATGCCGATAATCGGACGGCCATGTACCAGTTTGCCCAGCGCTTCAGCCGGGTCATGCCGATAGCAGTCGGACCGCATAACGACCCGTTTGGTCCGCAAGCCGTCTGCCTGACGTTTCAGGAAACCTTGCTGCAACTCGACTTCAACAATGCCATGCGCGCCATCTTGTACCGGAAATTTGGCGAACTACTCGGCATGCGCTACAGCCCGTTTTACGATGACCTGAACCGTCTGCTGGCGCCACTAAAGCCGGTTCAGGTCCAGCGCGAAAAGACCGGCAGCCATCACCTCAAGCACGACGCCGCAGACACCGGCGGTGGCGCCAGCCATGGATCGGGGGGCGAACAGGACAAAATCACCCAGCAGGCAACAAGGCTGGCCGATATTGCCGAGAAGTTATTCAATCTCTATCCGCCCATGGCGGACGCCCCAAGACTTCCCTCAGAGTCAGCCCCAGTCCCCGCTGCCCTTTCTATTGCCCCGACTGCCCCCGCTGCCAGTCCAACCATGGCGACAGCCAGTTCCGCAGTTACCGACAGCCAAGCGGTTCAACCAGGCATAGCCGCCCAACTGCAACAGCTACAGCAGATTCTCTGGCATATCGCAGGCCCCTCTGGCGAGCAAACCTCACCCGGCAGCCCGCCGTCAGTGTTGCCCACGCCAGCAACGCCTGTCGTGCCTGCTGTTGGCATCGCATTCGGCCAAATAGAAAAGCTGCTGGCACGGCTCGGCGCAACGCAGGCCGTCATGCCGGACCTTACGCTCTCCGATCGAATCAGCCGCGCGCTGGCCCGACCTGAAGCCGCTGCGCACGCGACTCCCCCGGTGCGCGAGGAACTGGGCATGATGGCCAACATCCTGAGCCATGCCCTGACTGAACATGGCGACCAATCCGACATTGACCTGCTGCTCAAAAAACTCGAACAACCGATCTATGACATCGCCCTGGGTGGCGAAACTGCGTTTCGGATCGAAAACCATCCACTTGGCCGTTTGATCAACCTGGTCGATCGTTTTGCCATCGTGACCGACGATGGCGGACACTTTCACGACCCCCAGTTCCGAGACCTGATCGAGTCCATCCTCGACAAGGGCCTCAGCCAGGCACAGGATGTCGGCAGCCTCGAGGCCACCTGCGCCGCACTCGACAAATTGCTCAAGTATCCGATCCGGGCCCGTAAGCAGCGAGTGGACGGGTATCAGGAAATTTGCGAGGCCAAGGCCCGGATTCGCGACAGCCATCAATTCGTGCTCGATGCCTTGAATCATCGGTTCGGGGGGCAGGCCGTCCCAGCGATCCTCACCCGGCTGCTGGATCACGGCTGGCAGCATCGGCTGGTGCTGGTCAAATTGCGCGACAACCGGGACGAATGGGATCAAGCCTGGCAGATTCTGGACGACCTTATGGTCAAACCGGGAAGGCCCCAGTTGCTCGACGAAATCCAGTCCGAACTGGAAAAGGTGAGTATCGATGGCGCGCAATTGGACCAGTTGCTGCATGAGCTGGCTGTCTTTCTGCACGCGCCAGATCAGGCGGAACAGGTCCAGATTCCGCTTGGCTGGTTCAAACCTGGTGACACAGCCTCCGGCAACTCATTGCCGCCGGACCAGGCCTTGAGCGGCCAGTTGCGCATCGGCGACTGGTGGGACATCGAACTGGACGGCAAGCCGATTCCGATGCAATTGATCTGGCTCAGCCAGCCACCGGGCAGGACCTGTTTCGTCAATCGCTCGGCTGACCGGCAGCAGGAACTCTCCCTGAACGAACTGTCCACGCTATTTGGCCGGGGCGCCGCAAAACCTGGGGAAGATCGCGACCTGCCGCTGCTGGAACGCTCCGAATACGGCGCGATCGACGCCATGTACCGGCGCCTGGTCCAACAGGCCAATCGGGATCCGGTCACCAATCTGCCCAACCGGAAATACCTGATCCATCAATCGACTCGCGGGGCCCAACTAAACAGCGTCAACAGTTTCTGCGTCCTACGCTTCGATCCCTACCAGATGATTTACGATCA
The DNA here is from genome assembly GCA_037446165.1 of Hydrogenophilales bacterium. GTDB lineage: Bacteria > Pseudomonadota > Gammaproteobacteria > Burkholderiales > Thiobacillaceae > Parasulfuritortus. The sequence continues at coordinate 2,853 of JBBIJC010000106.1, forward strand.
CTGTGGTATTCAGGCCGGAGAAACGCTCGCCCGCACCCTGGCCAGCACGGCTGAACGCAGTCTGGGAGCCAATGACCGACTTGCCGTAATCGGTGAAGGCCGCTTCGCGGTATTTCTTCCTGGGCAGGGAATCGACGCTGCCCGCGATTTCACAGCCCGGTTAAGCCGCAATTTCGAAGGCTTCCGCTTTCAGCACGGTACGGAAAACTTCAATATCCAGGTGTGTTTCGGCCTCTCAAGCTACCAGCCAGGCAACCTGGATGCCTCGGATGCATTGCGGCAGGCCATTTCCGCTGGCGAGGCGGCCCATTCGATCGGCCCCAACACGGTCCAGGCTTATACCGAGACCGACACGCTGATCCAGGACAAGGAAACACGTGACAGCTGGGCCGGACAGATCAGCGAAATGCTGGCCGGCGACCGCTTATTCCTGCGCTGCCAGAAAATTGCGCCGCTGCAGAATGCCGAACTCCTTTCCTACTATGAAGTCCTGCTCGGGGTGCTCGACAAGGACAGAACCCAGGTCAACCCGCAGCCCTTTGTCCTCGCTGTGGAACGCTGGAACCGCGCCTATGAACTGGACCTTTGGGTGTTCAACGGCGTGATGGACTGGATCCGGCGAAACCGGGCCGATTTTGACCGGATCGGCGGGTTTTCAATCAACCTGTCGGCACAATCCCTCTCGAACCAGGAACTGCTCGCCACTTTGCACCGGGAGCTCTCCGCCGGCGATATCCCCTGCGAGAAGATCGTGTTTGAGATCACTGAAACCGCCACCCTGAAAAGCCATGCCGTGGCACAGGACTTCATGCGCCAGATCAGGCGTTATGGCTGCCGCTTCAGCCTGGATGACTTCGGCAGCGGCAACGCCTCCTTTAGCTACCTGCGCAACCTGCGTACCGATACCCTGAAGATTGACGGCGTATATATCAAGGATATGGTCGACGATCCGGAGCTGCAGGCGATGGTCAAATCGATGAACGAAATCGGCCATGCACTGGGCATGAAGACCGTAGCCGAATTCGTCGCCAGTCCGGAAATTCTGGCTCTGGTACGTGAAATAGGCATCGACTATGCCCAAGGCTACGAAGTTGAAAAACCCACCCACATCAATGACTTGGTACTGAATACCTGAGTCTGTTTCGAGCTGTGCTACAGGTTGCGCAAGAACTCCAGCACTTCCTGCAAAGTCGATACCCCCTTGACCTGAACCCCAGCCGGTTGCTGTTTGGGCAGATTGGCCCTAGGTGCCAGAATCAGGTTGAATCCAAGCTTGGCCGCCTCCTTCAACCGCTCCTGACCGCGCTGAACCGGGCGGATCTCCCCCGATAGCCCGACTTCACCAAATACCGCAAGTTTATGTGGCAACACCTTGTTTCTAATAGATGAAACCACTGAGATCAGGATCGCCATATCGGCTGCTGGCTCGACGATTCTGACCCCGCCGACGACGTTGACGAAGACATCCTGATCAAAGCAACCGATGCCGCCATGACGGTGCAACACCGCCAGCAGCATGGCCAAACGGTTCGGATCCAGGCCCACCGTAAGCCGCCGCGGCGTCGGCGTATGCGAGGTGTCGACCAGGGCCTGGATTTCGACCAGCATCGGCCGGGTGCCTTCCTGGGTCACCACCACGCACGACCCCGGCGCTTCCTGCTCGGCACGATTCAAGAACAGCGCGGAGGGGTTGTTCACCCCTTTCAGCCCCTTGTCGGTCATCGCGAACACGCCCAGTTCGTTGACTGCCCCGAACCGGTTCTTGAAGGCCCGGATCAGCCGGAAACTGGACCCGGTATCGCCCTCGAAATAAAGCACCGTATCGACGATGTGTTCCAGCACCCGCGGACCCGCCAGGGTCCCTTCCTTGGTCACGTGACCGATGAAAATTACGGTCGTACCAGTCTGCTTGGCATGACGGGTCAGTTCCTGGGCGCATTCCCGAACCTGGGAAACGCTGCCCGGCGCCGCTTGCAGCGCCTCGGTATAGAGCGTCTGGATCGAGTCGATCACCGCGATCTGCGGCTGCTCTTGCTTCAAGGTCGCCAGGACCGACTCAAGACGAATCTCGGTCAGGATCGGAATATCGCAGTCGTTCAATCCCAGCCGGTTGGCGCGCATCGCAATCTGGGCGGCCGATTCCTCTCCGCTGACATACAAGGTCTTGCGTCCGCTAGACAGTGCGGCCAAGGCTTGCAACAGCAGGGTCGACTTGCCGATACCGGGGTCACCACCGATGAGCACCACGCCACCTTCGACCAATCCGCCACCCAGCACCCGGTCGAATTCCGCCAGGCTGGTGGCGATCCGCGGAATCTCCCGGGCCTGAACTTCGGACAAACGCTGTATCTCGCCGCTGGCCGCGAGGGCCTGAAAGCGACGGGTCTTGGTTTCCGCGACCGTCTCGCTCAAGGTATTCCAGGCCAGACAATGCGGGCACTGGCCCTGCCATTTGGTGGTCTGGCCGCCGCATTCGGCGCAAACATAGAGGGTCTTGTCCTTGGCCATCAAGCCTGCTCCGCCGAGACAGGCAGCAAGGGCAATGCGCGTGGATTCAGCATGGCGAGCGATTCATCCTGGGTAATATTGACTTTGATGATGGCATAGCGATTCCACCCAGACCATAGTCCGCGCCGATCTTCAACGATGGATCAGGCAAAGGCTAGGGCCTGTGCAGGGTGATGAGGGTGATTTCTGCCGGCGCAAACAGGCGAATCGGCGGTCCCCAGGTTCCAGTACCCCGGCTGACGTAAAGCTGACCGCCATTGGGCAACGCATGCAGCCCTTGCACCATGGAATAGACTCTCTTGACCAACTCGCCGAACGGGAAAATCTGGCCCGCATGGGTATGCCCCGAGAGTTGCAGATCAAAGCGCGCATCCGGATCAACAATGGGCTGGTGCTTGAGCAGGATCACGAAACGATCATGCGGGATACTGGCCAGAATCCCTGCCTCGGCGGTCGGCCCTGCCAGGACAGCCGGATCGTCGACGCCGGCCAGGGTAACGCCGTCCGGCAGATCGACCGCGCTTTCCCTCAACAGGGTGAAGCCCGAACGCCGATGGAAATCGACGGCATGGTCCAGTCCGGTGTAGAACTCATGATTGCCGGTCACGGCAAACTTGCCGTAACGCGGCTGAACAGCCGCAAATCGAGACGACAGGCCATCCAGATAATGCGCCTGGGCATCAACCAGATCGCCGGTCGAAACCAGCACGTCAGGATGCAACGTCTCGACTTGGGCCAATATGGCTTCGAGCCGCTGCTTGCCGGCGAGCACACCCAGGTGCACATCCGATATCTGGACGATGCGCAACACATTGACCCCTTGCGGCAGCTTCGCCGAGCGGATATCCAGACGCTCGACGACGGGATGCCGGGCGGCGTAAAAGCCGTACAGCCACAGCACCAGGACGACCAAGGACAAGCCCAGGACGAACGAACGGGCCGACAACACCGGCCCCCCCAGCATGCGGGCGCCGACCCCGTAAGCATCGAGGATGAGCCCCAGCCAGAAGAACAGGAATGAAAACCCCATCCAGCCGTAGACCAGCCATGCGCCAGTCACGGCAATAACGTGACAGTCCGGGCATCGTTCGATCCGCCAAAGCAATAGCGGACCAATCGTCATCAACAGGCCGAACAGGATCACAAACAGCCGCCCGACACCCACCAGGCTGAAGGCGTCGATCACCTTTGCCGCCCAGTAGGACTGCATGCCGCCATACAAGAGGAAGATCAGAACAAGTCGCATAAGCCCTTTATAGCCAACGCCATGCCCGCATCGGCAGGCTGGTTCACAGCCCGGATTGATGCTGATCGATGTAATTGAGGGCAACGACCAGCCCGATTGTCGCCAGAACGAAAAACACCGGACCGAACAGCCAGAACACCAGCGGGATGGCAAAAAAGAAGGACCGCATCCCGACCGCCACCATCTGGCCGGCCTGATTGAGCCGGGCCGCCACGTTATCCGGTGACAGTATGGGATGACCTTCCTGATCCTGTGCCGAAACATTCAGCATGAACAACACCTGGTTGGCCAGGCGGATGGACATGGCGTAGGCGAAGAAGGCAAACAGGAAATCGGCCAGCAAGCACATCACCTTCACAATCCAGAGTTCGGGCGAATGCGAGCCGAACAACCCCAGGATATGCCAGCTCCGGGTGATATTTTCCGCCTGGCCGGACAGGGTCAGCGTACCGATGATGAGCAAGGAAGCGGTCGAAGCCATCATGATGCCGGCCATGATGAAATTGCGCAGAGTCTGAACCGCCATCACATCCTTGCCGGGATTGGTCATGACATTTCTGACCCAAAGCCGGCGCGTGAGCGCGTTCACCGCGATGATCGAATAATGAGGATCACGCCGGGAGCGGCGCCATAGAACGAAGTAATAGGCGGCTATCATCAAGGCGCAGAGGATGATCGCAATGAGGTCACTGCCAAATTCCTTGATCCATGCGATAGGTGTCCAAAAACCGGGCATAAGCGCAACCTGTTTAAATACGACAAAAGTACAGCGCAGTATACCTGCGGCTCATCCGCGCCTGACCGGCCCGAATCCGGAGCAATAACAATTTGTAACATTTGGAAGCACTCCGGAAATTCGTCGATACCACCTGCTGACTACGATGGAATCGTCACAACGCAGGAGAACCAACATGAAATCGAAAATCGCCCTTCCCTTGATGCTTGCCGCTTTGACGGCAGGCGTTTCAACCACCGCCTCGGCGGACGAGGTCTTGAACGTATTGATCGGCACCGGCGCTGGAGTCGCCCTGGGCCATGCCATCGGTGGCCATAATGGTGCCGTGGCCGGTGGCGTCATCGGCGCGATTGCCGGGGTCGCTGCTTCGCAACCACGCGTAGTCTATGCCAGCCAGCCGGTCTATACCCAGGCGACCTACTCTTACTATGAGCCGGCTGTGGTTTATCCCGCTCCGCGTGTGGTGTACACCGCTCCTGTGGTCTATCACGACCGCGACTGGCGCGAATGGCACCACGACCATTACGACCGTCATGACCATGATCGACACGACGATGACCGCGGTGGAGACTGGCGCTAAGCCTCGACCTTAAAACTGCGGGCGGCCCTGAATCAAGGCTGCCCGCGGGGCTATGGCAATCGGCCTGACAATCAACAGGAGGGTGCGCCTCGTCTCAAGATAAACAAGTAAACTATGAACC
>JBBIJC010000107.1:0-5384 GCA_037446165.1 Hydrogenophilales bacterium
GGCATCAGCCGGCTTTTTTGTGGGTCTGATTGGTTCAGCTCAGTTCTTTCTCGAGTTGCTCCAGGGTCGTGTGGCGAACATCCTTGCCCTTGACCATGTAGACCACGTATTCGGAGATGTTCTTGGCATGGTCGCCGATCCGTTCGATGGCCTTGACCACGAACATCAGGTCGATGAACAGCGAGATGTTGCGCGGGTCTTCCATCATGTAGGTGATGAGGTGACGGGCGATGAGGTGAAACTCCTCGTCGACCTCCATGTCCTGCCGGGCCACCTGGGCGGCGCTGGACGGATCGACGCGGGCGAAGGAGTCGAGCGAGGTGCGCAGCATCTTGAGCGCGACATCGGACATGTACTTGATTTCGCTGTAGCGGGGAATGGCGATGCGGTCGTTGTTCAGCGCCTTGACGGTGAAGCGCGCGATCTTGGCCGCCTCGTCGCCGATCCGCTCCAGGTCGGTAATCGTCTTGATGATGGTCAGGATCATGCGCAGATCGCTGGCGGTAGGCTGGCGGCGCGCGATGATCTGGGTGCAGGCCTCGTCGCTGCTGACTTCCAGCGCGTTGACCCGGACATCGTTGGCCACGACCTGCTCGGCCAGTTCGGAATTCTGGGTCACCAGGGCCTCGACGGCCTTGCTGACCTGATCCTCGACCAGTCCACCCATTTCCAGTACGCGGGCACGTACTGCCTCAAGATCGGTGTCGAACTGTTTGTATGTGTGTTCCACTGTGATGTCTCCAGAAGGTCATCCGACCATCAATACCTTGCGATTATAAGCGCAAGCGCTCCCTGCTTGATTACAACTCCGTTACAAACGGCAGGGATATTTTATGGCCGTCCACATCCAGAATCATGACCCAGTCACGGCGGCCGGACACGCACACCGGCAAGGTGACCCGCGCCCGGAACACCCCTTGTGGATCGGGCCTCAGGGTGTAGAGGTTGAAGCCCATATCCATGTCTTTCATGGCAAAGCTGGCCTGGACCTCCTTTGCCTCCGGCGCCTTGACCCAGACTTCGAAGGGCGACAACACCTTTAGTTCCCCCTGAACGCCAAGGTTGATTTCATGGCCTTCCAGGCGCGTGCTGCAGCCCTTCTGCAAATTCGGGCAAACGATCGACAACGGCGGCTTCGCCGGCTGCAGATAGCGATTGGTCGCCACCACGCCCGCGATCAGCACGATCACCAGGACCGGAAACAGCCAACGGGGCAGGTTCAGCCTGGCCATGCGCCACTCCTCATTGCGATGCCGTGCGCTCCGGCGCGGCGGGCGGTGTCCATATCCCCGGCGGACAAGCCGCCCAGGGCATACACCGGCAGGGGATAGTCCCTGATCAGATTCGTGAACCGGTCCCAGCCCAGGTGCGCCTCGCCCGGATGGGATGGCGTCGGCAGCACCGGGCTCAGCACCACGAAGTCAGCACCGAAGGCCGCGGCCCGGTCCAGTTCGGCAGCATCGTGGCACGATGCACCGACCCAGGCCAGATCGGGCCGGCCAGGCAGGTTCGACAGCTGTTTCGAAGTCAGATGCACGCCAGCACCAAGCCTGACCGCCAGATTGATGTCGCCGTTGATCATCAAGCGGGCATCATGTTGGCGGCACATTGCGGCGACCCGATCCGCCAGCGCGGCCAGTTCAGTCGCCGGCAGACTGTTCTCGCGCAACTGGACCAGCCGCAAGCCATTGACCAAGGCTGTTTCCAGCCGTGTCAGGAAGGTCTCCACGCCCAGTTCAGCCGCGGTCGAAATGCCATAGACCAGCGGCAGCTCGAGACCGCGCAGGATCGGCCCATTGGCGGGCAGGATCGGCTCGACATCCGGATGTGCGGCGTGGGTCCAGGCCAGTCCGCCCTGACCCTCGTGAGGATGCGGCTCGCCGTCCCAGTTCGTCACCCGGAAGAAGCGCAGCATCACCCGCGCATGTTCGTAATCGAAGGCGCGGTTGAGCCAGGGATAGGCGGTTTTGACGGTGATGCCCAGTTCTTCCTGCAATTCACGGTCGAGCGCTTGCCGCGCGGTCTCGCCCACCTCCACCTTGCCGCCCGGAAATTCCCACCAGCCGGCGTAGACCTTGCCTTCCGGACGGCTGGCCATGAGAAAGGTGCCATCGGGGCGTTCGATCACCGCGGCGGCAACCTCGATCCGGCTCAACGTTTCAATCCCTGTCGGCCCAGCCAGTCGGCCGCGAATTGCCGGGCGATGCGACCCGAACGCCCGCCGCGCAAGGTGGCCCATTGCAGCGCCTCCAGCCGGGCCGGTTCGGCCCAGACGCCGCCCAGTTCCGCCACCCAGCCTTCGGCGATGGCCAGGTACTGGTCCTGGTCGAAGGGATAGAACGACAGCCACAGCCCGAAGCGATCCGACAGCGACACTTTTTCCTCGGTGCTTTCGCCCGGATGGACCTCGCTGCCGACGTACTTCGTCTCCAGATTCTCCGCCATGTAATCCGGCATCAGGTGGCGGCGATTGGACGTGGCACAGATCAGCACGTTGGCCGACAGACCGGCCAGGGAGCCGTCCAGTGCGGCCTTCAACGGCTTGTACGCCGCCTCGCCGGTCTCGAACGACAGGTCGTCGGTGAAGATGACGAAGCGGAACGGCTGTGCGGAAATGCGCGCCACGATGTCAGGCAGGTGAATCAGGTCATCCTTGTCCACCTCGACCATGCGCAGGCCTTTCTTGGCCAGACGAGGCAGCAACGACTTGACCAGCGACGACTTGCCGCAGCCCCGGCTGCCGGTAAGCAGGACGTGGTTGGCGGGCAGGCCGGCGACGAACTGGCGCAGGTTGCGCTCGATCGATTTTTTCTGTTCGTCGATGCCCTTCAGCGCGGTCCAAGGCGGGCAATTGAGTTGTTCCAGCGGTTGCAGCCAGCCTTGCAGCGGGCCGCGCCGCCAGCGACAGGCCAGTGTGGCCTTCCAGTCGATGCGCGGTGGTGCCGGCGGCAGCCAGGGTTCCAGCCGGGCCAGCACCTCGTTGGCGCGCGACAGCAGAATGGCCAGCTCGGGACTGACCTGATAGCTGAAATCGGTCTCGTCTTCGTCGTTCAAGTCCGGTACTCCGCATTGATCTTCACATAGTCATAGGAGAAATCGCAGGTCCACACTGTGGCCACGGCATCGCCCCGGCCCAGGTGGAGACGGACCTCGATCTCCGGCGCGGCCATGACCCGCTGCCCCTCGGCCTCCTGGTAGCTGGGCGAGCGGCCGCCATTTTCGGCCACCATCACGCCGCCCAGCCACAGTTTGATCTTATCGACATCGAGGTCGGCGACGCCGGCATAGCCGACCGCCGCGAGGATCCGGCCCAGATTGGGGTCGGAGGCGAAGAAGGCGGTCTTGACCAGCGGCGACTTCGCCACGGCATAGGCGATCTGCTTGCACTCGGCCTCGTCGCGGCCGCCCTCGACCCGGATCGCCATGAACTTGGTCGCGCCTTCGCCATCCCGGACGATGGCCTGGGCGAGCTGGATCATGACTTCGGTGACCGCATCGCGCAGGGTCGGGAAGCGCGGATCGCCGTCGTCCATGATCACCGGGGCTTCGGTCGCGCCGGTGGCGATCAGGATGCAGGAATCGTTGGTCGAGGTATCGCCGTCGACGGTGATGCAGTTGAACGACTTGTTGACCGCATATCTCAGGATGGCTTCCAGCGCCTCGCACGACACCGGCGCATCGGTGGCGACGAAGGACAGCATGGTCGCCATGTTCGGGTGGATCATGCCCGAGCCCTTGGCGATGCCGGTCAGGGCAAAATCCTGGCCGTTCATTGCGACTTTGCGCGAGGTCGCCTTGGCGACGATGTCGGTGGTCATGATCGCCTCGGCGGCCGCAGCCCAGTTGGCGGCTTTCAGATCGGCGAAGGCCGCGGGCAGGGCGGCGATGATCTTGTCATGAGGCAGCGGCTCCAGGATCACGCCGGTGGAAAAGGGCAGGACCTGCTGCGGCTTGAGGTTCAGGTTTTCGGCCACGGCGGCGCAGGTCTCGCGCGCCCGGCGCAGGCCGTCCTCGCCGGTGCCGGCGTTGGCGTTGCCGGTGTTGACCACCAGCGCGCGGATGCCGTCGTCGCCGTGCAGATGTTCCTTGCAGACGGTGACCGGCGCGGCGCAGAAACGGTTCTGGGTGAAGACCCCGACCACTTCCGAGTCATGGGCAAGCCGCATGACCAGAACGTCCTTGCGGCCGGGTTTCTTGATGCCGGCGGAGGCGATGCCCAGCTCTACGCCGGGGACTGACAACAGGGAAGCGGGATCGGGTGCAGCGAGATTGACGGGCATGAGCGGTGTCCTCGGGTTGTTCTTGCGCCCATTTTAGCGCGGCGGTGCTTACATCACTTCGTGCAGATGCCCATCACCGAACAATAATGCGCTGCGTACCGTCTTGCCTGGATAGAGTGCCGCCGCCGCCCGCCGGTAATCCGCCAATTGATCGAGGTAGGGCGCGGCGCGACGGCTCAAATCCGGCTCATCGAGGCTGCCCGTTTTGTAGTCCAGCACCCAGACCGCGTCATCGAATTCGACCAGACGGTCGATGCGCCGGACCTGGCCATCGTCGCCGACATATTCCAGTTCGTTATGGCCACGGCCCGCCTCGAAAAAGCGGCGGGATTGCGGACCGCGCAGCATGATCCGGGCTGTCGTCCGGACCGTACTGAACTGCACTTCCTCCAGGCCGAGATCGCCGCGGATGGCCGCATCGGTCTGTCCTGTCGTCGCGAGTTCCAGATAGCGATGAACCTGGATGCCGAAGACGATCTCAGCTGAAGCGGACGGCCGGCGGCGGCCCACGTCTGTAACCGTCATTCCTCCGCAGGCCGGAGCCGAGTTGACCGGCTGGATTCCCGCCTGTGACCGAAGGGAATCCCTGTGGGACGCGGGAATGACAGAATCATCAAACCGCATTTCCGGTAGTCCAATGAAGTCCGCCTGCTCCAACCCCGTCTGCAGCTGCACCAGCCAGGCCCCGTCCTTCGCCCCTTCCAGACCGCTGACGATCAGCGCCTGCCGGGCCCGGGTCATGGCCACGTAGAGCAGATTGAGGTTTTCCCGCGCCTCCTGGTCACGCTCCTGATCGAACAGATGCTGACGGGCATATCCGCGCCATTCCGAAGGTCCATACACGGAAAAATGACCGGGCCGTTCCTGGCCCGGCGGCCAGTCCAGCAAGGCCCCGTAATGATCCCGGCTGCGCCGCTCCTCGTCGGCCTTGATGATGAACACCACCGGCGCTTCCAGGCCCTTGGCGGCATGGATGGTCAGCATGCGTACCACGTCGCCGGTCGCCGCCGGCGGTTCGTCCGGCGCCTCGTCACCGGCACGGCGCTGCAAGGCCTGCAACTCGTCCAGGAACCGGGGCAGGCTGGGGAAACGGCCGCTGCCCAG
>JBBIJC010000107.1:5484-7931 GCA_037446165.1 Hydrogenophilales bacterium
GCAGGTCAGCCACTTCCAGGGCATCCAGCAGGCCGCCGCGTCGGCTGCCGAGATAAGGAATTCCGGCTGTTTTGAAGGCGTCTTCGAACACCTCCAGTCCGGTCCGGCTGGCAGAAAGGATCAGGATGTCGCCGAACCGCGCCGGCCGGCCGCCGTCTTCCGCTACCGTCAGGTGACCGACAATTTCGAGGATGCGTTGCGCCACACGTGCGGCCTCTTCCGCACGCCGGTCCGGCAAGACGGGCGGCGGCTCGGTCAGCGGGTCGCGCAAGCTGCCCCCCTCCACCTCGACTACGGCGGGGACCATGGCCGCAGGCGAAACAATCAGTTCGCAGCGCCCGGCCAGACCCGCTTGATGCGCGGTGTGGGGCACAAACCCCGGATAGGCCTCCCCCAATCCGCCGAACACCGCATTGACCCAGGCCACCACATGCGGTGCACAACGCCGGGTCTCGTTCTGGTGCAGGGTGCTGGCCCCGAAATGCTGCTCCAGCCAGGCCCCGACCATCCCGAAGATGCGCGGTTCGGCCCGGCGAAACCGGTAGATGGACTGCTTCGGATCGCCCACCACAAACACCGTCGGCCGGTCCGGATCACCGTCATACGCCGACAGCCAGGCTGAGAGAATGCGCCATTGCAGCGGATTGGCATCCTGGAACTCGTCCAGCAGCAGGTGTTTCCAGCGCGCATCCAGCTTGGCCAGCAGCGCGGCGGACTCCTCCGGGTCGGCCAGCAAGCGCAGGGCCAGCCATTCGGCATCGGTGAAGTCCAGGCCGTCGCGTTCCTGCTTGAGGGTCTGGTAATGCGCAATCAGTTCGACCCCGGCAACCAAGGCCAGCCGGTTCAGGCGCAGGGCGGACTGTTCTTCCAGCGCATGTTTCACCTGGATCAGGCGCTCGGCCAGCAGCGCATGCAGTTCGAGGAAACGCGCCGCCCGCCCTGCACCGAGCCGCTTGTCCAGGGTTGGGCCGGGTTTGCGCGACAGCGGCTCGCCCTTCGCCGTGAGGAAGACGGACTGCAAAGCAGTCCAGCCCTCATCCGTCATTCCCGCGAAAGCGGGAATCCAGTTATTTGAATCCCCTGGATTCCCGCTTTCGCGGGAATGACGATCATCATCGGCCAACAGCCGTGCCAGGGTCTCAACACGTTCGCCATCCGCTTTCACCCCCGCCGCGTTGTCCGCCAGCAGCGTTCGAAACTCCTCCAGCGAATGGCGCAACCCCGCCTCGGCCCACAGTGCCGCGACCACCTCGCTGTCTTCACCCAGCCCGGCCAAGGCCTGGAAACTGTTCAGCGCCTCCGCTACCGGATCCGCCTGCCCCTCGGCCCAGGCCCACCACTCCGCCCGCTTTTCCAGCAGCGCGAACAACAGGGTGCGCACGCTATCGAGCGGCAGTTCCTGCATCAACCCGGCCAGCGCCTCGGCCTGAGCCGCCTTTTCGGGCCGGCGCAGCGATTCCGTCCAGGTCTGCCAGGCCTCGTTCCTGAGCAGCGCCACCTCTTCGATCAAATTGGCCGGTGCCCGGCGGGTGAGCGGCGCGCGCTCCAGCAGATTCAGGAACCAGCCATGAAACGTGGTGATCATCGGACCGGGCACGCTGTGCAACACCGACTCGAACAGCCCCCGGGCCTGCGGCAAAGCTCGAAGCGCCGCCGCTTCGTCCAGGCCACGCTCGGTCAAAAAATCCAGGACCGCCTGATCGGGGGCCGTGGCCAGAAACTCCAGCCACTCGAACAAGCGCGAACGCATCTCCTCCGCCGCCTTGCGGGTGAAGGTGATGGCCAGCAACTCTGATGGCGGCACGCCGGCCAGCAGCAGCCGCACCATGCGGGACACCAGCAGCCAGGTCTTGCCGCTGCCGGCGCAGGCCTCGACCACGGCACTTGTGCCGGGTGCGATGACCCCGGAAGGCGTTACCACAGCCGACGCACAGGAAAATCAGCAAAGGCCGCATCCAGGACCAACCTCACGCACCCTCCCACGCTTGTAGTTCATCCTCCGGCAAGTCATCGAAAAACGCCTCACCCACACGACCCTTGAGCCACCCCGGCTGACGCCGAGCCGGCTTGCTTGCCAAGGGCATCAATCGGGCATAAGGCTTGCCGGCCTTGGCCAGAATGATTTCCTCACCCGCATGGGCCCGCTCCAACAAGCGGGAAAGATGAGTTTTTGCTTCGTGAACATTGACCGTTTGCGACATGCAGCCTCCAGATAAACCAAGACACCCCGCCAAATCTAGCATGAGCCACATGCTTTGCTTGCATCACCCTGCTGCTTTACAGCTGAAGGCATGATCGCCAGCAGTACATCCGTCATTCCCGCGTCCCACAGGGATTTCCTCCGGTCACAGGCGGGAATGCAGTACTTGTGCAAACCAGACACCAAAGGAATCGCTGATTTAAACGACTTCGTCGCTCCCGCGTAGGCGGGAGCCCAGTCGAATCAA
>JBBIJC010000108.1:0-7700 GCA_037446165.1 Hydrogenophilales bacterium
CTCTCCCCAATGCCCACACTTCTTAAGGCTGCTTCTAGTTTTTAAAGATCAGTTCAACGTACCTGGTTGCGGGGACAGGATTTGAACCTGTGACCTTCGGGTTATGAGCCCGACGAGCTGCCAGACTGCTCCACCCCGCGCCCGATCAAATTGCTGTAGCACTTCCTGCTGTGCCACTTGGTTTGCGTTGAGAGGCCGAATTATGCAGAGGTCCAAAAACCATGTCAACACCTTTCTGTCTTTCGCCGACTTAGGCAAACATCTCGATTACCATGGCCTTGATCCATTCATAGCAGATTTTAATGATGAACATGCACTTCAACATTGCGCGCCTGCCGGGCATCGAGTTCGGTTCCGGCGCCATTGAAAAACTAGCGACGATACTTAGCAAATACGGCCCGCGTGTCCTGATAGTTACCGGGGCGAATTCGTTTTTGGCCAGCGACCACTGGCTCCGGCTGGCAGCTCAGTTCAGTGTTACCGGACTGTCCTGGGAAATCATTCAGGTCAATGGAGAGCCTTCACCAATGTTGATAGACGAGACCATTACTGCTCTGCGCGGGCAACCGTTCGATTCGGTACTGGGCATAGGCGGCGGTAGCGCGCTTGATGCAGCCAAAGCCATTGCCGGCCTGCTGAAACCCGGGAATTCAGTGATGGACCATCTGGAAAGCGTCGGACCGGAACTGCCATACCATGGCCCGGCCACACCGTTCATCGCCGTGCCCACCACAGCCGGGACCGGCTCCGAAGCCACCAAGAATGCCGTGCTCAGTCGGCATGGTCATGACGGTTTCAAGAAATCGTTTCGTGACGAAAAGCTAGTTGCCGAGTACGCCGTCATTGATCCCGACTTGCTCAGCACCTGCCCATCCGTCGTGCTGGCCGCCAACGGTATGGATGCGTTCACCCAGCTGCTCGAATCCTATGTCTCCACAAAAGCCAATCCATTCACTGATGCCTTGGCCTTGAGTGGCATGGAGGCAGTGCGCGACAGCCTGCTACCCTGGTACGAGGGCGCAGGCGATGCGGCAATTTGCCGCAGCAAGATGGCTTATGCGGCTCTGCTTTCCGGGATCACCCTGGCGCAAGTCGGGCTCGGCTCGGTGCATGGCCTGGCTGCTCCCTTGGGCGCCTTTTTCCCCATCCCCCATGGCGTGGTTTGTGGAACACTGGTTGCGGAGGCCACGCGCATCAACGTACAGGCCATGCGCGGCCGTGACGCTGGCAACCCGGCTCTTTCCCGCTATGCCGCTGTCGGTCGCCTGCTGGCTCGGCAGGGTTTATCAGATGAAGATGCGATTCGGGGCTTGCTGGGAACGCTTGAGGATTGGACCCGACGACTCAAGCTGCCGCTTCTGGCCGCCTATGCCGTCAAGGAAAGCGACATCGACCGCATCGTGGCCAACAGCCGCGGCAGCAGCATGAAAACGAATCCCGTCGCGCTGACCGACAACGAGATCGCACAAATCATCCGGGCGCGCCTTTAATCATCGTCGCCACCGACCACGCGGCGGACTATGTCCAACGGAAAACCCCTGCCAGCAAGGAAACGCATTTGCTTTCCCCGCTCAGCTGCATCGGCAGGCAGGAGGCCAAATTTCTTGGCCCAGACCGCGCGGGCCGCCGCCAAATCACCCTCCCTGGCATCGGCCAATACCTCGACGATCACCGCCTCGGGCACGCCCTTGTCACGCAAGTCTGATTTGAGCCGCAGACTGCCATGACGGCCGGCGCGCACGTGGGCCAGGCCTGCCGCATAGCGCACATTGGACAGCAGGTTTTCCTGCTCAAGCTGATCCAGCAGGGCGGCAATCTCATCCGCCTCGCCGTGGGGAGCAAGCTTGCGCGCCAGTTCGACCCGGCTGTGTTCGCGCCGGGCTAGGAGATTCAGCGCACGCTCGCGCAGGGTCATTCGCCGGCGTTCAGGGCGCCCGGTGACTTCACGCCGAGGATCTCGCGTATCTTCGCTTCAATCTCGGCGGCGATGTCGGCATGCTCCTTGAGATACTCGCGGGCATTGTCCTTGCCCTGGCCGATCTTCTCGCCCTGATAGGCATACCAGGCACCCGACTTGTCGATCAGCTTGTGGGTGACGCCCAGTTCGATGATCTCGCCTTCGCGGGAGATGCCCTGACCGTAGAGGATGTCGAACAACGCCTCCTTGAACGGCGGCGCAACCTTGTTCTTGACCACCTTGACCCGGGTCTCGGAGCCGACCACTTCGTCACCCTTCTTGATCGCGCCGATACGGCGGATATCCAGGCGCACCGAGGCATAGAACTTGAGCGCGTTTCCGCCAGTGGTGGTTTCCGGACTGCCGAACATGACGCCGATCTTCATCCGGATCTGGTTGATGAAGATGACCAGGGTATTGGTTCGCTTGATGTTGGCGGTCAGTTTGCGCAGTGCCTGGCTCATCAGACGGGCCTGCAGGCCGACGTGGGAATCACCCATATCACCCTCGATCTCGGCCTTGGGCGTCAACGCCGCCACCGAGTCGATTACCACCACGTCGACCGCGCTGGAGCGGACCAGCATGTCGGCGATCTCCAGTGCCTGTTCGCCGGTATCCGGCTGGGAGATCAACAAGTCGTCAATATTCACGCCCAGCTTCTTGGCATAAACCGGGTCGAGCGCGTGTTCGGCGTCGATGAAGGCTGCGGTACCGCCGATCTTCTGCATCTCGGCGATGACCTGCAGGGTCAGCGTGGTCTTGCCGGACGATTCCGGGCCGTAGATCTCGACTACCCGACCGCGCGGCAGTCCGCCCACGCCCAGGGCCACATCCAGCCCCAGGGAACCGGTCGAAACCACCTGCAGATCCTCGAAGATGCTGCCATCGCCCATCTTCATGATGGAGCCCTTGCCGAACTGCTTTTCAATCTGGGAAAGCGCCGCTGCGAGGGCCTTGCTCTTGTTGTCGTCCATGAATCCTGTCTCCAAAAATGATCCGCTGATTATTGCACAGCGCGTAATCGCCCCAGCATCTGCCTAAAGGCATACTCGACCGCCTGCATTCGTACCAATTGACGGTCGCCGTCGAACCACATCGTTGCCGCCTCGGTAGGCTCGCCCACCACAGCCCAGGCGAAACATACCGTACCCACAGGCTTAGAATCTGAGCCTCCGGTCGGGCCGGCGATACCGCTGATGGCAAAAGCCGCCTGTGCGCGGCTGCGGCGCAATGCGCCCTCGGCCATGGACTGCACCGTTGCCTCGCTGACCGCACCAAATCGCTCCAGGGTATCGGCAGCCATCCCCAGCATGTCCATCTTGGCTGCGTTGCTGTAGGTCACGAATCCCCGGTCGAACCAGGCTGAACTCCCTGCCACGGCGGTCAGTGCCTGCGCGGCCCAGCCGCCGGTACACGACTCGGCTGCGGCCAGCAGCCAGCCTCGCGCCCGCAATGCCACGCCCAGTTCGGCCGCAAGCCGCTCCAACGCTGCCTGATTCAGTTCCATAGCCGTATCCCCCACAGCACCGCGATGGCATAGCCGGCGGCGACCACATCATCCAGCATCACGCCCAGCCCACCCTTGACCTGGGCATCCAGCCAGCTGATCGGAAACGGCTTCCATATATCGAACAGACGGAACAACGCAAAGGCCAGCAGATAGCCCCACCCGGTCGCTGGGGCAAACGGCAGCACCAGCAGGAAGGCGGCGATCTCATCCCAGACGATGCCGCCGTGGTCGTGCACGCCCAGGTCCTTGCCGGTCACGTCGCAGATCCAGACCCCGGCCACCACGAACAGGGCCGCCAGGAGCCAATAGGGAGCAGCCGACAACCACATCATGGCGAAATAGAGCGGGAATGCCGCCAGTGTCCCCCAGGTTCCAGGCGCCTTGCGCGCGAGCCCGGAGCCGAAGCCAAGGGCCAGAAAATGGGCGGGGTGGGCAAACAGAAAACGCAAACTCGGTTGGTTCATGGCATAAATTATCCCGGCTACCGGAAACGAATGACAGAAAAATTCGTGCGCCGCTACACTTGCCGGACACCTCGCAGAAACCGACATGGCACAAACGAATCCATCCACCTTATCACGCGCCCCGGACCTGATCGCGGGACTGTCCATCGCCGGGCTGCTGGTGCCGGAGGCGGTTGCCTATTCCGGGATTGCCAATCTGCCGCCGCAATACGGCATCGTCGCCTTGCTGGCCGGCCTGCTCTGTTATGGCCTGGTCGGCAACAGCCGGTTTGCCGTGGTTTCCGCCACCTCTTCCTCCGCTGCAGTGATGGCTGCCGCAACGGCCGGCCTGGCCGGCGGCGACATCGGCCTGAAGCTGGCGCTTGCCGCTGGCCTGATCATCGTCACCGGGCTGTTCTTCGTGGCCGCGGGGCTAGGCCGCATGGGCGCCATCTCCGATTTCATCGCCAAACCGGTGCTGCGCGGTTTCGCGTTCGGCCTGGCCGTGGTGATCATTCTCAAGCAACTGCCGAAGATCGCCGGCGTCAGCCCCCACCATACTGACATTCCGCGTTACGCCTTCGACCTGATCCGCCAGATCGGTGACTGGAATTCTTATGGCGTGGCCACCGGGCTGATCGCACTCGGCATCCTGTTCGCCTTTCGGCCCTACAAGCGCATCCCCGCGTCACTGCTGGTCATTGTCCTGGGTATCGCCGTGCAGCAGCTTTACGGCCTTGACCGGCATGGCGTCGGGCTGGTCGGCACCATTCACCTGCAGCTGGAGCCGCCCACGTTGCCGCAACTCGCCTGGAACCAATGGCTGCGCATTGGCGAACTGGCCTTTGCCCTGCTGTTCGTGCTCTATGCCGAGTCCTACAGCAGCATCCGCAGCTTCGCGCTCAAGCACAGCGACGACTTTTCCGCCAACCGTGAACTGGT
Organism: Hydrogenophilales bacterium; assembly: GCA_037446165.1. GTDB lineage: Bacteria > Pseudomonadota > Gammaproteobacteria > Burkholderiales > Thiobacillaceae > Parasulfuritortus. The sequence continues at coordinate 4,853 of JBBIJC010000108.1, forward strand.
CGCACTGGGCGTGGCCAATCTGGCTTCGGGCCTGTTTCACGGCATGCCGGTCGGCGCCGGCTATTCCGGCACCTCTGCCAACGAAGCGGCGGGCGCTCAATCAAAGCTGGCAGCCTGGATCGCCGCCCTGGTCGTGCTGATCATCGTTCTGACCTTGCTGCCCTACGTTGCGCTCACCCCGGAGCCGATCCTTGCCGCCATCGTCATCAACGCGGTCAGCCATACCTTGAATCCGGGCGCCCTGCGCCTGTATTTCAAGTGGCGACGCGACCGGATCGTTGCCCTGGCCGCGGTCGCCGCCGTGCTGCTGCTCGGCATCCTGGACGGGCTGCTGGCGGCGGTCGGGGTCAGCCTGCTGATGACCTTGCGCGATCTGTCCGAACCCAAGGTCTCGGTCCTCGGACGGCTGGGGCAGGGCCACGATTTCGTCAATGTCGAGATGCACCCGGAGGCGCAGCAGATTCCCGGCCTGCTCATCGTCCGACCGGAAGAGCCGCTCTTTTTCGCCAATGCCGACCGGATGTTCGCCTTCATTCTCCAACGCATCGACAGCCCCCCTGACGCGGATATCCATACTGTCATTCTCAGCCTGGAAGAATCGCCCGACCTGGACGGCACCTGTATCGAAGCCCTGCAGGAACTGGCCACTCACCTGGCCCAGCGCCATGTCAAATTGTTGCTCGCCCGACTGAAAGACCCGGTTCTGGACGCCATAAGCCTTGCCGTTATCCCGGAGCTGGCGCCGGCACCCAACAACTGGAGTGTGGATGATGCGGTCAGGGCTGCGCAGCAAATCGGCCCGCTTCATACCCGGCCTTGAATTCCTGCCACTGTTGCCGGGTGATATCGCGCATGGCCTTGGCGGCGTCCAGAATATCGCCCGCCCAGCCCGGCTTCTGCGCGAACTCGATCAGATCGTCGGCATTGGCAGCATCCTGATGCCCCGCCGCGCGCAGCTGGTCCCAGGCCAGGATGCGGCCCATGACCGCCGCCACCTGATCAAATGATTTGACATCGCGGTTCCAGGCCCCTAGATCAAGCCGGTCCTCGCTCGGCTGCAGGCCTTTCAGGACAAAGGCCGCACCCGCCATCTGCACCGCATGCAGAAAGGCATGATCCACAGCCTGCATGCGGCGCTGGATGGTCACTACGCGCACCGCGTCGTCCGCCAGTTCAGGCTGTTTGATCTTGAATCGGGCCAGTGCCGGCGTCAGCGACGACGGTCTGGCGAGCTTGAGATCGATGAGATAGCAATCGTCGGGCGCGCCCTTCCCTTCCACCAGGATCACGTAACGTTCGACACCCAGGCTGCCGGTCCCGGCAATCCGTCGAGCGATGTCCAGAACCTTGTAGAAGTCGGGTTTGTCCTGGGTCTCGGCAAAGCCCTGCATGAACTCGGCCACCTTCTGCCGTTGCGCCTCGCTCGCCGGCAGGGCCTTGCCGGTGTCGATCCTGAGACTGCGTGAGCCTTTGTGCTTTGTCGTGCGCTGGTCGAGGAAGTCTGCCCGCTTGCGCTGTTTCAGGCCATCCAGCAGGTCGGCAATCGGGCCTTCGGCCTTGTCCCGGTCGACCCAAAGCGGCTTGCCGCCGGCCATGGCGTCCTGATAGCCCTGCACCATCGACCGGCAGGCCCCGATGGCCTCGTCCTCGGTCGCGTGCAGCATCTCCGCCCCGCACAGCACACTGGTCAGCAGGCGCACCAGGTCCCAGGTACAGGGCGCCAGCGCGGCCTCGTCATAATCATTGATATCGAAATAGACCAGCCGATCATCGCCCTTGTAACTGCCCAGGTTCTCGAAGTGCAGATCACCGCAGGCCCAGGCCAGGGGCGGCTTGCTGAACAGCGGGTCGCCGGGCAGTGCGTCATGGAACAGGTTGCAGGCACCGCGCAGAAAGACGAACGGGTCAGTCGCCATCTTGGCGTATTTCATGGCCAGCAGATCCGGCGCCCGACCTGCGTCGTGGCGGATCAGCAAATCGACCGGGCTTGGCTTCGCTTCCATGGCTAAACCTCCTTCTCAGATTCCGATTTTTTACGGCTTCGATCCCGCAGATAGTGCCAAAGCCAGGTTGCGAAACCCAGGCTCAGGATCACCAGCAAAACCCCGATTTCAACGTCCTCGATATGGCTGAATGCAGACTCGGTAGCCGCCCCGAAGAGGTAACCCGCCCCGGCCACCAGCGCCGCCCAGATCACGGCCGCGATCATGTTCAGGAGGGAAAACTGGACCAGAGGTATCCGGCTGGTGCCCATGATCACCGGACCGGCAATCCGCAAACCATAAAGAAAGCGGACCATCAGGATCAGGACCACGCTGAAACGTTCCAGCAGCCGGTGCACCCGGGGCGCGCGCCGTGCCAATGTGGGAAAACGCTCGATCAGAGCAGTGCCCTGCCAGCGGCCGAGCAAAAAGGCCAACTGGTCGCCCAGCGTCCCGCCGACAAAGGCAATGCCGATCACCAGCCTCAGATCAAGCAGCCCCTGATGTGCGGCGAATCCGGCCGCAAGCAGGACGGTTTCGCCCTCCAGCAAGGCCCCGGCGAAAATCATCCAATAGCCATAGGTGCCGATGAGGCTGCTGACTGTCGCGAGGAAGGAGTCCATGACTGCTAGACGGATCGAAGACCAGGAAGGGGCTGAAGGCCCATTGTACCGCCCCTCGGGTCAGGCCTTTTACAGCCGTGATCAGCCCCGCCGATAGCTCAGCACCCGCCCCTTGTAAGGCTCGCTGCTTTCCTGATGGCTGACGGCCCGGGATTCTTCGTGACGGCAACCCAGGCCCGCCATTTCCCGGTTGAACGCGGGCCGGTTGCCGCGATCCGGATCAATGATGATGACTTCGACGAC
>JBBIJC010000109.1:0-7478 GCA_037446165.1 Hydrogenophilales bacterium
TAAGTATGAATTTAGCCGTTATAGTCCAAACGTACGGCTATTAGAACCACCTTAAATCCGGAGTCCGCCTTGTTTACCAGAGACGCAAGTTCCATCCAGGTCAAGGTCGCCATTGCCATTTCCCTCGCCTTCCTCGCCATCCTGGCCGTCTCCACCCTGTTCACCTATCGGATGGAGCGCGCGCTGGACACTGGCGTCGCGACCGACAAGGCCAAGGTGATCGGCAACTCCTATTTCGACGGCATCAATACCATGATGCTGACCGGCACTCTGGATCAACGGGAATCCTTGCGCAACAAGCTCATGGCGGAACCAGGGATGCTCGAGCTGCGCATCGTGCAGATACCAGGCAAGATTACTGCAACCCCCACTGCGGACGCTATCGCCAAGGATAGCCTGGATGTCCGTGCCTTGAAGGGCGAAACCGTATCCGAGGTACATGAAGTCAACGGCAAACACACCGTCACCTATATCACTCCGATCAAGGCCAGCAGCAATTACCGGGGCACCAACTGCCTCAACTGCCACCAGGTTACCGAAGGTTCCGTGGTCGGCGCGGTACGCACCAGCTATGCCCTGACCGATCTGGATAACCAGCTGGCCAGACACCTGCTGACCAATACCCTGATCAACGTCGCCCTGTTCGTGGCCGGCCTGTCCTTTGTCTTTTTCACCATGCGCCAGATCGTCATCAAGCCGCTGCTGCGAATCCGGGCAACCATGCACCAGATCGAGCAGGATGCCGACCTGTCCCGGCAGGTCCCGGTAAATGGCCAATGCGAGGTAGGCATGCTGGCATCCTCCATCAATAGCATGCTGGCAAAATTCCACAGCAGCCTGAGCCAGGTCACCCATACCGCCGGAAAAGTCTCCAATGCCGCGGATCACATTGCCAGCGTGTCCGAGGACACCGCCAACGCCGCGGCCCGGCAACGGACCGAAACCGATCAGACCGCCCAATTCATCGGCGACCTGCGCGGCATTGCCAACGAAGTCGGCAAGAGCGCCCAGGACGCCGCCAGCGCCTCGGTGGAAACCGAGCAACAGGCCAAGCAAGGCACCGCCATGACCCGCGATGCAATCCGCGGCATCATGGGTCTGGTCCAGGAAATCGAGTCCACCGCAAAAATCATCGAGCAGCTCGACAGCCGCAGCCAGAACGTCAGCAACGTGCTGGACGTGATCCGCGATATTGCCGAACAGACCAACTTGCTGGCCCTGAACGCCGCCATCGAAGCCGCCCGAGCCGGAGAAGCCGGTCGCGGTTTTGCCGTGGTCGCTGACGAAGTGCGCAAACTGGCAACCCGCTCACACGAATCCACCCGCAGCATCGAGGCAATCGTCAGCCAGTTGCAGAACGAGGCGCGCCAGGCGGTTGGCACCATGGGCCATGCCCGAAGCAGCGCAGAGCAGAACAGTCAGCAACTGGAAAGCGCCGTGGCCAGCCTGGACCAGATCGTCACCAAGGTCACCGAGATACGCGAGATCAACGCACGGATGGCGCACTCGGTCGAGGAACAACAAAGCCTCACCGCCAGCTCTACCGAGAAGGTGCTCAACATCAGCCAGATTGCCGATCACACTGCCAGCGAAGCCATGCAGACCCGCGGCGAGAGCGAGGAACTGGTCAGGTTGGCCCGTGAACTGAACAGTCTGGTCGCTCAGTTCAAGCTCTGACCGTTTCCACCAGCTCCAACGCGTTGCCGTCCGGATCGCGGACAAACAACGCACGCCGGCCGGAACGGCTCAGCGTATAGGCCACGCCGGCGCCATCCAGCGCAGACTTGAGTCCCGCCCAATCGGCCACGGCCAGGGCGGTGTGCCGATCCCGGCCACCATGCTCGGGACGGCCGGTCACCGGATCGGGGTTGGCCAGGCAGAGCAGATGGATCTGCCCGCCGCCCAGGTCATACCAGACGCCCGGAAAGCCCAGGTCGGGTCGGGCAGGGTAAGGCTCCAAGCCGAGCACGCCCTCGTAAAAGGCGCGTGACCGGTCGACATCGGCAATCAACAGCGAAGCGTGCAGCAGGCCAGTGATGTCAGCCATCCGTTTTTCCTTCCATCTTCCCTGAAATCAGGCTGGCCACCACGATCAGCGCGCCACCCAGCCACTCCCGTCCGCTCATTTCCTCGCCGGCCCAGTACCAGCTGAAAAATGCGGCCGCGACCAGTTCGGTCAACAGAATGACGATGGCCCGGTTGGCCGGGGTATGCGACAGCCCGTACTGGACCGAGAACGTCGCCAGTACCAACAGCGCTGCGGTCATCAGCACCAGCCCCCAGTTCATGGCGTTCATGCCGGTCAGCTGGGCCGGCAGGTTGTGGTCCGATATCGAGGGCAATAACGCGATCAGGATCACCCCGCTGAAGATCCAGATGCTGCGCCGCAGCGTGGTGACATGCTTGATCCGGCGCGCCAGCACATTGGACAAGGCAAAGGTGAAGCCCGCCGACAGCCCCAGCCACTCTGCCGCACAGGTGGGAAACGGCAGCCCGCCGTTCGGATCATAGAGCATGACCAGGGCACCGAGCAGGGACATGACGATCACCAGCCAGCCCCAGGCCCCGGCCTTTTCGCCCAGGATCAGGCGGGCGAACAGCACAGTCCAGAGCGGCGCCAGATAGAACAGCAGCATGACCCGCATGATCTCGCCCTGGATCACCGCCAGGACATAGGCCAGATTGGTCCAGCCGGTGGACAGTGCGACTGCCGTCAGCAGCCAGCGGTCGCCGGTCGGCCAGGGCCGCCGGGGCGGGTTGACCACCAGCATGCCGAGCAGGCCGATCAGATAGGTCAGCAATGAAGACTGGCTGCCCGACAAGCCGGCCTGTTCCAGCAAGCGGTAGGGATACCAGAGAATGCCCCAGGTACAGGCCGCCACCATCAAGGCCAGAGGCGCCAGCAAGCGGCGTGAGGAAGTGAACATACGTATAATTACGGCCTTTGAGTCTCAGGAAACGCTGAAGTGAATCCCCGTCTGAACCAGTTGCAGCCCTACCCGTTCCAGAAGCTTCGGGAATTGTTCGCTGGCGTGACCCCCAATCCGGAATTGGCGCCGGTCAACCTGTCCATCGGCGAGCCGAAACACCCGACGCCGGCCTTCATCTGTGAGGCGCTGACCGCCAACCTGTCCGGGCTGGCGAATTATCCCATAACCCAGGGCAGCGACGCCCTGCGCGGCACCATCGGAGCATGGTGTGACAGACGTTACGGGGTCAGTCTGGACCCGGCCACCCAGATCCTGCCAGTGAACGGCAGCCGCGAGGCCCTGTTCGCCTTTGCCCAGGCGGTCATCGATCCGAGCAAACACGTGAAGCGTGTGCTGTCGCCCAACCCGTTCTACCAGATCTACGAAGGCGCCGCCCTGCTGGCCGGCGCCAAGCCCTATTTTCTCAACACCCTGTCCGCCAACGGTTACCGCTGCGATTTTTCCACCGTCCCCGAGGACCTGTGGGAAACCGTGCAACTGGCCTATGTCTGTTCGCCCGGCAACCCGACCGGCAAGGTCATGGACCTGGACGAATGGCGCACGCTGTTCGCGTTGGCCGACCAGCATGGTTTCGTGATCGCCTCCGACGAGTGCTATTCGGAGATTTACTTTGAGGAAGGCCAGGCGCCACTCGGCGCCCTGACCGCGGCCAAACAGCTGGGCCGCGACTACGCCAGACTGGTCGTGTTCAACAGCCTGTCCAAGCGGTCCAACGTCCCTGGCCTGCGCTCCGGCTTCGTCGCCGGCGATGCCGAGGCGATCAGGCAGTTCCTGCTCTACCGCACCTACCACGGCAGCGCCATGAACCCGGTCATCCAGGCCGCCTCGGTTGCCGCCTGGCAGGACGAGGACCACGTAATCGAGAACCGCCGCCAGTACCGGGAAAAATTCGCCGCCGTCATGCCGATGCTGAACGGCGCGCTCGAATTCGACGCCCCCGATGCGGCCTTCTATCTCTGGGCCAAAGTACCCGGCGGCGACGATGCCGCATTCACCCGCGAGTTGTTCAGGGAAAAGCACGTCACCGTCCTGCCCGGCAGCTTCCTGGCGCGCGAGGCTGGCGGCGTCAACCCGGGCCGGGGCTTTGTTCGCATCGCGCTGGTGGACGGGCTGGAGCCGTGCATCGAGGCCGCGCAACGAATTGTCGACTTTTGCAAATCATTAACTTGAATTGAACCTCCGAAAAGGAAACCACCATGCAAGCACTGCAAGCCATCATTGAAGAAGCCTTCGAGCGCCGCGCCGACATCACCCCGCGTACCGCCGAACCCAAGGTCAAGGACGCCGTCATGTCGGTGATCGACATGCTGGACAAGGGCCAGCTGCGCGTCGCCGAGCGCACTGAGGGCCAGAACTGGGTCACCCACCAGTGGATCAAGAAGGCCGTGTTGCTGTCCTTCCGCCTGGAAGACAACGCCTTCATCAAGGGCGGCTTCACCAACTACTACGACAAGGTGCCGACCAAGTTCGCCGACTACAACAGCCGCGACTTCCGCGAAGGCGGCTTTCGCGTCGTGCCGCCGGCCGCCGCGCGCAAGGGCTCGTTCATCGCCAAGAACGTCGTGCTGATGCCCTCCTACGTCAACATCGGCGCCTACGTCGATGCAGGCACCATGGTCGACACCTGGGCCACCGTCGGCTCCTGCGCCCAGATCGGCAAGAACGTCCACCTGTCCGGCGGCGTCGGCATCGGCGGTGTGCTGGAACCGGTCCAGGCCGGCCCCACCATCATCGGCGACAACTGCTTCATCGGAGCCCGCTCGGAAGTGGTCGAAGGCGTCATCGTCGAAGACAACTCGGTCATCTCCATGGGCGTCTACATCGGCCAGTCAACCAAGATCTACGACCGGGAGACCGGCGAAGTCACCTACGGCCGCGTCCCGGCCGGTTCGGTCGTGGTTTCCGGCAACCTGCCCTCGAAGGACGGCAAGTACAGTCTGTACTGTGCTGTCATCGTGAAGAAGGTCGACGAGAAGACGCTGAGCAAGGTCGGCATCAACGAACTGCTGCGCGGCATCTGATCCAGCCCGCCGACATGACCGAACTGTCCGCGGCCGAAGCGCAGAAACTCCTCGCCGGCATCGTCATACCGCCACGGCCGAGTGTGGTGACCGCCATCATGGAAGAACGCAACCGGCCGGAGCCCGATCTGCGTCGGGTGGCCCAGCTCATCGCCAACGATGTCGGCCTCTCCGCTGCGGTGCTGAAGACCATCAACTCGCCGCTTTATGGCCTGCGCCAGCAGGTCGGATCGATCGAGCAGGCGGTCATGATGCTGGGCCTGAAAAACATCAGTTCGCTGGTGATGGGCATGGCCTTGCGCAACAGCGTGCCATGCCAGGGACTCGATCGCTTCTGGGACGGCGCGACCCGCACCGCGCTCGCGTCCTCCTATATCGCCCAGACCCTGGGCTGCACCAGCCGCGAGGACGCCCATCTGTTCGGCCTGTTTCACGATTGCGGCATCCCCCTGCTCATCCAGCGCTTCCCGAATTACAAGGAAACGCTCGGCCTGGCGAACCGCGCCACCGATGGCGCTTTCACCGAGATCGAGGATGAACGGCATCAGACCAACCACACGGTCGTGGGCGGCCTGCTGGCAAGCAACTGGAAACTGCCGGAGCACATCCACCAAGGCATCCTGCACCACCACGACCCGGACGTGTTCGACTCGGGCCTGTCGTCCCAGATCCTGAACCTGATCGCCACGATGCGCCTTGCCGAATACATCGAGAACAGTTACTCGCGCCTGGCCACGGACGCACAATGGGAAAAAACCGGGGCACAGGTCATGGCCCATCTCATGATCGACGAAGAAGCGCTGCAGGAGATTGCCAAGGACACGCTGGAGATGCTGGAGCGTAGTGAACAGTAGGGATCGTCTCGGCCCGGTCAACCAGTAATCGTCTCCCTGAGCAACCAGTCTTGAAAGGGAAGGAATGCACTGCGTCAAATGCGGCACACATCTGAATGATGGAGCGCGGTTTTGCCAAAACTGCGGGCTCGCCGTCAAATCAGCGCAGATCAACCCTCAGCAGTACGCCGCCGACCTGATTACCGGAAAACTTGGCCTGGATAAAATTGAGCGTTTTTCACTCTCCGAGTTTTTCAAGGAGGTTTTCAAAAAAAGAACCGCCGAGGATATTGAACACCACCTCTCTGCCGGTTTCATCAAAACCACTCCCGTCCTCGATGCGTCCATGGCAATCATGCCAAGTCCATGGTTGTTCTTCAGATTATTCATATTCAGTTTTGTTTCATACTACATATTCTTCTTCGCCTGGAGCACCTTCAAGAATATATATACGATCCCCGGCCTGATCATATTGGGTTCATTCGCCATCCCGTTCTCGGTCCTGATCCTGTTTTTTGAACTGAATACCCCAAGAAACATATCGCTCGCCAAGACCGTGCAATTCCTGATCATGGGTGGCGCGGTTTCCATGCTGTTATCCCTGCTGCTCTACGATATTGTCCCGTTCCTGGGTGCGCTTGGCCCACCCTCGGCCGGGATAGTCGAGGAAATTGGCAAAGTAATTACTTTAGCTATCCTCTCCAAGTCATTGGACAAGAACAGATATCCGTACATTCTTAATGGGCTGTTGTTGGGCGCTGCGGTCGGAACCGGCTGCGCCGCGTTCGAGTCGGCCGGCTATGCCCTGCGGGTCGGACTGGTCAATGCCGACAGCATGATGGACATCATTGAAATCCGCGGCTTGCTGTCGCCCTTCGGCCATATCATCTGGACTGCAATTGCCGGTGCAATCTTTTGGAAACAAAGGAAATTCCATAATTCCACGATCGACACCCTGACCGACAAGGCCTTCCTGTCGGTGTTCATCGCACCGGTCCTGCTGCATATGGTTTGGGACACCAGTTTTGAACTCCCGTTGATGGGCAAATTCATTCTTCTGGGTTTCATTGGCTGGGTCATCGTCATCAGCCTGACCCAGACCGGTCTCAATGAGATCCGCCAGATCGTGAAGGAGCGGGATCTCGCCGCTCAGCTAAAACAGGCAGGCAATAATCCGCCGAGCATAAAATACAATTTCCGCCGTATCAGCGAAATTGCCATCAATAAAGGCATTGAAAAATATTCTGAACTCAACGCCAAACAAGGCCATGGTGCCATCTGCAAATATGTGAATCAGGCCTATCAACGGTTTGACGAAAAGAAACCGGGCAATATCCATTTCATTACCTTGATCGCCAGCCTGGACACGGCCGCCACGCTTGCATTATCGAATCTCGACAATTATCAGAAATCCGCGCTTTATCAACGTCTGAATAAGTATTTATCCCCCTTTATTCCGGATGCAGCGCAAAGATCCGCCGAAATAAACCTGTTATCCGAATACGTGGCCTCGCACGGGGCAAAGCCAAGCCAAGGCCAGGCTCCCAATCCGGTCCGGTGAGCCGGTCGTGAATAAGCAAAACCAGTGGCAATTCTGGATCGACCGTGGCGGCACCTTCACTGACATCGTTGCC
>JBBIJC010000110.1:0-7458 GCA_037446165.1 Hydrogenophilales bacterium
CCATGCCCTTGCCCACGTAGTCGTTGGCGTCGCCTTCGATCTCCAGGGTCAGGCCCTTGTGGTTCCAGACCCCGAGACTCTGGCCAGCCGAGCCGGTGAGCTTGATGTGCAGACAGTCGTCGGGCAGACCGGCGGCGCCGTGCGCCTTGGCGATCTCGCCGGACAGCCGCGCACCGATCGAGCGATTCACGTTGCGCACCGTGTACTCCAGGCGCTGCGGCGTCTTGCTCTTGATTCCGGCGATGGCGTCCTTGACCATCTGTTCGGCCAGCTCGCCCCTGTCGAACGAGGGGTTGCTCGCCTGGATGCAAAAGCGCGGTTCGGTGTCGGCGATGCTGCCCTGACTGAGCAGCATGTCCAGCTGGAGACGTTTCTGCCGGTCGGACTCGCCGTCCAGACATTCCAGCAGATCGGTGCGGCCGATCAGGTCCTCGAACTTGCGGATGCCGAGCGTGGCCATCCATTCGCGGGTTTCCCGGGCGATGAAGGTGAAGTAGTTGACCACCATGTCGGGCAGGCCGATGAAGTGTTCCTTGCGCAACTTGTCGTTCTGGGTCGCCACGCCGGTGGCGCAGTTGTTCAGGTGGCAGATGCGCAGGTACTTGCAGCCGAGCGCGACCATCGGCCCGGTGCCGAAACCGAACGACTCGGCGCCCATGAGCGCGGCCTTGATCACATCGAGGCCGGTCTTCAGGCCGCCGTCGGTCTGCACCCGCACACGGCCGCGCAGGCCGTTGGCGCGCAGCACCTGCTGGGCCTCGGTCAGGCCCAGTTCCCACGGCGTGCCGGCGTACTTGACCGAGGTCAGCGGCGAGGCGCCAGTGCCGCCGTCGTAGCCGGAGATGGTGATCAGGTCGGCGTAGGCCTTGGCCACGCCGGCGGCAATGGTGCCGACGCCAGGCTCGGCCACCAGCTTGACCGAGACCAGGGCGTCCGGATTGACCTGCTTCAGGTCATAGATCAGCTGGGCCAGGTCCTCGATCGAGTAGATGTCGTGGTGCGGCGGCGGCGAGATCAGGGTGATGCCGGGCTTGGTGTGCCGCAGCCGGGCGATCAGCTCGTTGACCTTGCTGCCGGGCAGCTGGCCGCCCTCGCCGGGCTTGGCGCCCTGGGCGATCTTGATCTGCAGCACTTCGGCGTTGACCAGATAGTGCGGGGTGACGCCGAACCGGCCGGACGCCACCTGCTTGATCTTGGACATCTTGACCGTGCCGTAGCGCTTGGCGTCTTCGCCGCCCTCGCCGGAATTGGACCGGCCGCCGATGCGGTTCATGCCTTCGGCCAGGGCCTCGTGCGCTTCCGGCGACAGGGCGCCGAGCGACATGCCGGCGGAGTCGAAACGCTTGAGGATGGCTTCGATGGGTTCGACCTCGTCGATGCTGATCGGGGTCGCCTCCTTTAGCCGCATCAGGTCGCGGAACATGGCCACCGGCCGGCTGTTGACGATCTCGGCATAGCGCTTGTAGGCCTCGTAATCACCCTTCTGGACTGCTTCCTGCAGGGTCTGTACCACGTCCGGGTTGTAGGCGTGGTATTCCTCGCCGTGCATGAACTTGAGCAGACCGCCGGCGGGGATCGGTTTCATCGGGTTGAAGGCCGAGCGGACCAGTCGCTTCTGGTCGGCCTCGAAGTCTTCGAAACTGGCGCCGGAAACCCGGGACACCGAGCCCTTCAGGCACATCGCCACCAGGTCCTCGTGGATGCCGACCACTTCGAACAACTGACCGCCGCGATAGCTGGCGATGGCCGAGATGCCCATCTTGGACATGACCTTGAGCAGGCCCTTGTCGATGCCCTTGCGGTAGTTGGCCAGGGCCTTGTATGGCTTCAGCTTGACCTCGCCGCCGCGGATCATTTCCAGGATGCACTGGTAGGCCAGGAAGGGGTACACCGCCGTGGCGCCGTAGCCGACCAGGCTGGCGATCTGGTGCGGGTCGCGCGCACTGCCGGTTTCCACCACGATGTTGCAATCGCAACGCAGGCCGGCGTCGATCAGGCCGTGGTGCACGGCGCCGGTGGCGAACAGGGCATGGATCGGCAGTTTGGCCTTGTCGATATTGCGGTCGGACAGGACCACCACTACCTTGCCCGACTTCACTGCCGCCACCGCGTCGGCGGCCAGTCTGGCCAGCGCGGACTGCAGATTCAGCACGGCCGGATCGTAATGCAGGTCGAGACTGACCGAGGCATAGGCCGGATCGCTTTGGCCGGTCACCGCCATGAACTTGTCGTGCGACAACACCGGCGAGGTCACTTCCATGCGCCGGGCGTGGCCGGGCGTTTCCTGGAACAGGTTCATCTCGCGGCCGAACTCGGTGTGCAGCGACATCACGATCGCTTCCCGGATCGGGTCGATCGGCGGGTTGGTCACTTGCGCGAATTGTTGACGCAGGTAGTCGAACGGCGAGCGCACCTTCTGGCTCAGCACCGCCATCGGCGTGTCGTCGCCCATGGAGCCGGTGGCTTCCTGGCCCTCCTCGGCCAGCACCCGGATCACCTGATCCATCTCTTCAAAACTGACATTGAACAGCTTCTGATGGGTGACTACCGAGGCCGTGTCCATGACCGGCGCATCGGCGTCCTGTTCGGCGCCGAGTTCGATCCGGTGGGCCGACTGCTTTAGCCATTCGCGGTAGGGATGGCGACCCTTCAGTTCGTTGTCGATGTCTTCGGGCAGCAGGAAGCGGCCGGTCTCCAGGTCGGCGGCGACCATCTGGCCGGGACGCACGCGGCCCTTGGCGACGATGTTCTCGGGACCGCCGTAATCCCACACCCCGACTTCCGAGGCGATGGTGACGTAGCGGTCCTTGGTGATGACATAGCGCGCCGGACGCAGACCATTACGGTCGAGCAGGCAGACGCCATAACGGCCGTCGGTCATGACGATGCCGGCCGGGCCATCCCAAGGCTCCATGTGCATGGAGTTGTATTCGTAGAAGGCCCGCAGTTCCGGGTCCATGTTGGTGACGTTCTGCCAGGCCGGCGGCACCATCATGCGCATCGACCGGAACAGCCCGGCGCCGCCCATGACCAGGCCTTCGAGCATGTTGTCGAAGCTCATCGAATCGGAGCCCTTGAGGCCGACCATGGGCCGGACGTCGTCCATATTGGGGATCAGCGGCGACTCGAATTTGTTTTCCCGTGCGCGGGACCAGTTGCGGTTGCCCTGCAGGGTGTTGATCTCGCCGTTGTGGGCCAGGTAGCGGAACGGCTGGGCCAGCCGCCACTCAGGCCAGGTGTTGGTCGAGAAGCGCTGGTGGAACACCGCCAGCGAAGCCGCGAAGCGCTCGTCGTTCAGGTCCGGGTAGAACACCGGCAGATACTGCGGCATCACCAGACCCTTGTACGAGATCACCCGGCCGGACAGGGTCGGCATGTAGAAGGTGGGATCGTCGGCGGCGACGGCCTTCTCGACCTTGCGCCGGGCGATGTACAGCTTGCGCTCGAAGATCTCGGCATCGACATCGGCCGGACAGTTGACGAACAGCTGCTCGATCACCGGCAGGCTCTTCAGTGCGTATTCACCCAGGGCGCTGTTGTCGGTCGGCACTTTGCGGAAACCGGCGACGCTCAGGCCCTGACCGTTCAGCTCGGAGGTCAGCAGGTCGCGGGCGCGCCGGGCCTTGGCGGCATCCTGGTTGAGGAACGCCAGGCCGGCGGCGTAACGTTCGGTCAGCGTGAAGCCGGCCTCGGCCGCCACGGTGCGCAGGAAGCTGTCGGGCTTCTTGAACAGCAGGCCGCAACCGTCGCCGGATTTGCCATCGGCCGCCACCGCGCCGCGGTGGGTCATGCAGGCCAGCGAGGAAATCGCGGTCTGCACCAGCTTGTGGGTCGCCTGGTCGTCCAGTTGCGCGATGAGGCCGAAGCCGCAGCTATCCTGTTCAAAATCAGGGCTGTAGAGCGTGCCGCAGAGGCGGCTTTGTCGATCGTCCATGGTCTTATGATCGCCAGTCGAACTGTCTGGGTAAAAGGGCGGAAATTCTAAGCCCAAACAACAGCTTCTTCCAAACTTTGCATGCACCCTACCGCCTGAATGGGCATTCAGTCCGCTCTCGGCGTCAGCGCGCCAAAATCGTGCTCCTTGCGGCACAGACCCCGCATTTCACACCAGGCGCAGGTTTCCGGCGCGCCATTGGCCGGCAGCGGCGCGCCGCCCAGAATGGCATCCAGGGTTTGCCGGATGCGCGCGGTTTCGAGTTCGGCGGCCTCCGACAGAGGTTGTTTGAGTTCGACTGATTCAACCTTGTCATCGTCCAACGCCACCAGGCCGGCCTGTGCCGCACCGGTGAGCAGGCCATAAAAAGGCAGTTGAACGTCCTCGCCTGGAGTCTTCAGCCTGCTTCTCAGTTTCTGCAGGGATTGAGTCTTGTAGTCGACGACCGCCTGGCCCTCGGGTCCTTCGTCCAGACGGTCGAGCCGGCCGTAGAGCGTCACCTTGCGGCCATCCGCCAGATCCAGCGGCCGATCGTATTCACGTTCGGCCGCCTGCCAGCGCCAACCGGCTGATTCCCTTGCCAGCGACCAGTCGAGATAAGCCGGGATGTGTTTCTCCCAGCGCATGCGCCAGCCTTGGGCCAGGTAATACACCGCCTCGCGCGCCCGGAACACGTCCTGGCTGAGCGCCAGCAGATCCGCCAGCAGCTGTTCGCGCGGTGCCAGGGATAGCTCCGGATGGCTGCTGTGGAAACGGTTCAGGATGGCATGCACCAGCTCGCCATAGTCGGCCTTTTCCATTTCCTCGGTGACCTCTTCGGCCTCGCCCAGGCCCAGGCCGTAATGAGCAAAATAACGGTATGGACAATTCACCAGCTTCTGCCAGGCGCTGGCAGAAAGTCGCTCCGGCAAGGCCGGCAATGGCGGGAAGGCCACGGCATGGGGCGGCCAATGAGCGGGGGCGGTGCCGATATCGGCAATCGCTGGTGCCTCCAGGTTCGCGCCATAAGCCAGCGCGTGCAGCGCGTTCAGCAAGCGCAGCCACGGGCTGGGCGAATTGGGCTCCTTGCCGCGCCAGGCCTGCCAGCTGAACAGCGCACGGTCGGCACGGCTCAGGACATCGATCAACGCATCCTGGGTCTCCTCCCGGCGCTGGCACTGGCCGGGCAAGCCAAGTTGCTGCCTCAGGGCATCGTTGAACACGCTGGCTTTCGCGCTCGGCGGCAAATGGCCGGCATCGGCGCCCAGTACCACGACCGCCTCGAAGTCACGCAACCGGGCTGCGGCCAGGTGAGTCAGGCGGATCGGACTCTCGATCCCGGTTTCCTGGAAGGTTGCCTGATCCAGTTGCAGATTGAGCCAGCCGCGCCACCTGGACAGGCTGAACCGCGCCTGGTCAGAAGCCAGTTCCCGCTGCAGACGGCGCAGCAGGTCCATGAGTTGTCCGCCCGCCTGGTCGGCGGTAATTGCGGCACGCGCGCCCAGGTCGTCGAGCGCCGCGAACAGGATCTCCAGCCAACCGGACAGGGTCTGCCGGCGGACGTCGCGGAACCGGTTCGCCGCCCTGGCCAGGCGGGCCAGCATCGGCGTGGATTCGCCCTCCGCCAGCGAAATGAATTGCTGCAGCCCGCTCACCGCGTCGCGACGCGCGATCATGCGCTCCAGACCGGCGATTGCATCGAGTTTTCGATCGGTCGGGATGTCGCAGAACACAAAAGGTGACTTCAGCAGATCGAGCAGGTCGCGATGGTAAAAATCATCCTGCAGCAGGGCGAACCAGCGATCCAGCACGTGGCTGACCGACGCCGTGGAAAAGGTCCAGCCGGTTTCGTCCTGGAGCAGAATGGCATCCCGCTCCAGCACGGCGCGCAGGCGCCGCGCCGCCAGCCGATCGAGCGCGATAATCGCAATATTCCTCCGCCCTTCGGCCAGCCACCGCTTGATCCAGCTCGCCACGCCCTGGGCCTCCGCCTCCATCGAGTCCGCCGCCAGGATGGACAGATCACCGAGCAGGGAACTCTCCGGCGCGAACGCCTTCAGCCTGGCGGCTCGCTCGGGCAGGCTGTCGTCACCTGGTTGCCAGGCCAGCCGTAACATCGTTTTCCGCAGCGGATAAGGCACAGCCAAAGGCAGTTCCTGCAAACCAAGAGATTGTCGGCACTGTTCGAGAAAACTCTGCTCCAGCCGGCTCAAGCCATGCAGGCCCAGGCTGTACACCGGCCCGGAAACCGTCGTCAGCCAGCCTGCAAGCTGTCTGGCATAGGCCCGCCGCCCCCCGTCTCCGGACTGCTGAAAGGCACGCCAGACCTCGAACACCATTCTGGCTTCCTGGTCCAGCGGCGCGGCCAGCTTGCGCCGGGACGCCTGCTCCACCTGGGCCGCGAATCCGGCGTAATCGTCAGGGGGCGCCAGCAGTGCGTCGTCCAGTTCCAGCAACAGGTCGTGCATCGCCTGCGCCTGGGGCCAGAGCGCGGCCTCGTCCAGCCAGTCGATCCGGGACAGGAAGCCGTACAGGCTGGCCAGCCGCAGACTGTCCGGCGCATGCACTTCCGTATCGCGTTGGGTCGCGGCCAAGGCCGGCAGGGTCAGCAGGAACGGAGGTCGAAACACCGAACCACCCAGTTCCGCCCGCAATGCAGCGATGAAGTGGGCCCGGACATGGTGATGCGGGACGAGGACGGTGATCCCCGAGAGATCGGGCAGACGGTGACGATGATCGGACAGGAGCGCGGCGGCGGCCGCCAGAAAGGTGTTCGCCATGGCCGTATTCTAAGCCAGCACCTGAATCCGGCAGGCAAAAAAAGCCCCGGCATGACCGGGGCGAAGAGAGGAGGAGATGTCAGCCGCAACCGGACTGGCGCGACCAACATTCCCTGCCTGGATACCAGATGGCTCGAGCATCCCGACAGGATACGACATGAAACGCGCTTCGCTCGACATCGCTAATGCACATTCCGGACCTGAATGTATTAATAATACCCATTAATGTCAATATGGTTATTGCGCGGGTGAAATAGAATTTTGCGATCGTGCCGATGCGCAATGTGGATAGAGATTGAAACGCTGCGATCCATGGGTATAATACCTGAGTCTTTTAATTGGGTATAAAGAGGTCTGCGAAATGAATGCAAGAGATACGGTTCACGAACTGGTTACGACTCATCCGGTGGTGCTGTTCATGAAGGGCACCCCGACCTTTCCTCAATGCGGTTTCTCCGCAACTGCCGTTCAGGTCTTGAAGGCCTGTGGCGTGTCTGATTTCTACTCGGTCAATGTCCTGACCGACCCCGACCTGGGCGAGGGCGCCAAGGAGTACGCCAGTTGGCCCACCTACCCGCAACTCTATATCGGCGGCCAATTCATCGGCGGCGCCGATATTTCGCGTGAGATGTACCAAAACGGCGAATTGCAGAACCTGCTGGCAAAAATCTGAAGTATTTCCAGGGCGATGATAAGGCCCTGATCCCCCTTGAGAAAGTGCGCAGGTCCGCCACCTGTGCAAGTTCTCAAGGCAAAACGGGTTAA
>JBBIJC010000111.1:0-7359 GCA_037446165.1 Hydrogenophilales bacterium
GCCGATCAGCTGCTCACATCACGAGAACCCAGGTCCTCACCCGGCAACGCCAGCACAAAAGTCGGCCGGGCATCTTCCGACTCGAACCGGTCACCAGTAATCCCGCCCGGCACCAGCGCCGAGTCGATGCCGACCCGGTTCGCACCGGAGATGTCCGTCTCCAGTTGATCGCCGACCATCAGCACATTGCGGCTTCCGGCCCGGCGCATGGCTTCCTCGAACAGGTCCGGATGGGGTTTGCCCAGCCCGATGAAGCGCAGATCGGCTCGATCCGGATAGCGTCGTTGCAAGGCCGCCTCGATCATCAAGGCAACTGCGCCGGAGGTGATGCCGCAGCCCTGAGCGGTCGGATAGACCAGGTCCGGATTGGGCAGGATCATGGTGACGTGCTGGCCGGCGTCGAGCTTCCTGAACAGGGTGCTCAACACTTCGTCCACCGCAGTGATGAAATCGAAGCCAGCCTGGTCGGCCACCACCAGCGCATCGAAATCCTGACCCGTGCCGACCACCACGCCGCCGGCCAGTTCGGCGTAGCGCACGCTGTCGGCCGGGCCGAGCAGTCGGATGCGTTTGCCGACCAGGTCGTGGTTCGCAAAATACGGCGTCAGCAGCATGCCGGAACTGAGTATGCGTTCGGCTGGAATCGCCAGCCCGAAGCCTTGATAACGCGCTGCCGCACTCTCCGGCAGCCGGGCGGCGGTGTTGCTGACCAGCCAGTACGCCTTGCCGCGCCGGTTCAGTTCGTCGATCCAATTTGCCGCTCCAGGCAACGCCCCGTCCAGATTGACCAGTACGCCATAGGCATCGAGCAGAATGGCGTCGTAGCGGTCCAGAAGATCAAGGAATTGGGTGCGAACAGGCGGCGCGGACATGGTAGCAATGGCTGGGTTTGACTCGTGGCAGGCCTATGTTAGCCTGAAATCATGAACCGACCGACCGCAATCCTGACCCGCAGCCTCATCGCCGGCGCCGTTGCGCTGGCCTGCCTGGCCCCGGCCCGGGCCGATACCGACACCGAATCTACCCGCCCCGCCTTTCAGACCTGGCTGGCCGCCTTCAAAAAACAGGCGGCGGAAGCCGGCATTTCACAGGCCACGCTCGATGCAAACTTGAATGGCCTGCAAACCAACAACAAGATTCTGGAATACGACCAGCGCCAGCCCGAGTTCATCCAGACCTTCTGGAATTACCTCGACGCACGGGTAACCGAAAAACGCATCGAAGCCGGCCGGGAAATGCTGGCCCAAAATGCCGGGCAACTCGCTTCGGCCGAACAGCGATATGGCATTCCGGCCCGCTATCTGGTTGCCTTCTGGGGGCAGGAAACCAACTATGGCGGCTATCTGGGCAGCATTGCCATCGTCCCGGCCCTGGCCACCTTGGCCTATGATGCCCGCCGCTCCTACTTCTTCCGCGCCCAGTTGCTGGATGCGCTGCGCATCATCGATTCGGGCAACATGCCGGCCGACGATCTGCGCGGCTCCTGGGCTGGCGCCTTCGGCCAGATGCAGTTCATGCCTTCGACCTTCCTGCGCTATGCAGTGGACGGCGACGGCGACAGCCGGATCAATATCCGCACCTCCATTCCCGACGCCATCGACTCCGCTGCAAATTACCTCAGCCAGGCCGGCTGGCAACGTGACCAGGGCTGGGGCCAGGAAGTGAAGCTGCCACAGAACTTCAATTGGGGACAGGCCCGGCTCGACCGCTGGAAAATGATCCGGGACTGGTCCGCACTCGGCGTCACGCAGGTCGATGGCAGCCGCCTTGCAGATAGCGACCAGACCGCTGCCATCCTTTTGCCCCAGGGCCATACCGGCCCGGCCATCCTGGTCCAGCACAACTTCAACGTCATCCTGCGCTGGAACCGCTCGGTCAACTATGCCCTGGCCGTGAGCGCGCTTGCCGACCGGCTGGATGGTCAGCCCGGCTTCAGAACCGGGCGCGATGCGGACAACCGCCGGTTAAGCCACGAACAGGCCGTAAATCTGCAGAAATGCCTGATCATCCTCGGCTTCGACCCCGGCCCGGCCGATGGCCTGCCTGGCAGCAAGACCCTGAACGCCATCCGCGCCTACCAGGCCTCGGCCAGCCTGCCTTCTGACGGTTATCCCTCGGTCGATCTGCTGGAAAAACTGCACGCCGAACTACGGGAAAAGTCACTGCCCCTGCCTGACAGCGCAAGCCAGGCCAACCTGACCGCGAGAACACCATGAGCGCATTGAACTGCTGGCAATGCGGCGCCGGCCTGAAGGCCGTGCTGGAGCCCTTTGGCCGGCGCGCCGAATGTCCGGCCTGCCATGCCGAACTGCACGTCTGCCGGATGTGCCGGCACTTTCTGCCGGGCAAGGCGAAACAATGCATGGAACCGATGGCGGAAGAGATAAAGGACAAGACCCGGGCCAACTTCTGCGACTGGTTCCAGGCCGGGCCGAACCGGGCCGGGAAGGCTGCCGGCACGAGTGATCGCTCCACTCTGAACGACCTGTTCGGGGACAGTCTGGACAGCTCGACCAACACCCCGGAAAACCCGCGCAAGGCGCTGGACGATCTGTTCGGTTGAGTCTGGCGTAGTGGCGCGAGCTATAAGCCCATCCAGCGTTGGGCATTTTCCAGCCGCTCCTTGGTCGTCGCCCGGCTTCTGACTTGATTGCAATACAGCATGGCGACGGTCCAGCGGTGGCTGTCACGCCCGATGAGGTCACAGAAGGCCATTTCATTGCCGTCCATTGCTGCCGGCTTGCGAACGATCCCCATGCTGTCGAGCGACATTTCGGTCTGTTCCAGGAACAGATGGTTTTCCGCACTCAGGAGGACCCTTTCGAAATGCTTGTGGTAATGGCACAGTTCCAGGGTCCTGACCAGATCTGCCAGACGCCCCAGCAATAGGTTCAGCCTCTGCGCACAGGCGCTCCACTGCTCGGCCGAGGCAGAACGCAATTGGGCCAGCAAGGCATCCCGTTCCTGCTCAAGATCGGCCTTTCTCTGCTTGCGTGCATCGATCCGGTTGGCAACCTTGCCGATCAGGCATTCGAAAAAGAACCGGGCGATGCATTGTCGTGTCTCGGCCTCGCTCAAACCCGGTGCAGCCAGGGTGTAATCGACGAAGTAGACCGCATCCTGGCGCACGTCGCGGCGCAGAATTTCCCCTTCGACTTCCATCCCGAACAATGGCTTTGACTGGCGTCGCATGCAGGCCAGCACATAAACCGCCGACACATCCGGGTGGTTCCGGAAAAACTCCTGCATGGATTGGCTGCGCTGCATGGCGAGGTGCAGATCCGTCTGGAACGGAAACATGGCATGGACCGAGGGGTCTCGGGCGTAGGACTCGGGCGAGATTGAAACCGGGCCAGGCACCCTGGCGGCCAGCACATGGGCGTATTTGACCGCATGCGCGACCGACTCCAGATACAGGTCGGGATAGCCGCCAGCCTGTTTCAACAAGGGGTCGACCCGGTCGACGGCCCACGCTACGGCCTCCGAAAATTCGGGTGGAATGCCATCCTTATGGCCAGCGAAGAGCGTATTCAGCAAACTCATCTGGCGCGTTGTGCGAACCCGGTAATGAGATGGTCTGATTTCCCGACCCGGACGAATCGGGATTCGAATGGATCGGGGTGCCGTGCCATGATTGAACTATTTGGCGGTGAAGGCAATATTTTGGCTACTCTTGAATACCGCTTGCCACCCGTGGGATAGCTGTTACAGCTTGACAAGCCGGCACCGCTCATATTGGATGAAAAGACTTTGAAGGGCCGCCGTCCGATCTTCGCTGCAGCCATTGCACCGAGTCGGG
The DNA here is from genome assembly GCA_037446165.1 of Hydrogenophilales bacterium. Taxonomy (GTDB): domain Bacteria; phylum Pseudomonadota; class Gammaproteobacteria; order Burkholderiales; family Thiobacillaceae; genus Parasulfuritortus. Next base: position 3,800 of record JBBIJC010000111.1, read on the forward strand.
CAGAAACAACAGATAACTTAGCTGGTTCCACCGAGGCAGGATGATGAACGCGCAACCTGAGCATTTAGAACACACTCGTACCGGCCGTTCGGTCGAAGCCCTGAAAGCGGCCTTCACCGACAACCTGTTCTATGTCCTGGGCCTTACCTTTGCCAAGGCCAAGCCGCTCGACCACTACACCGCGCTGGCCTACACCATTCGCGACCGGTTGCTGGAACGGTTCATCAACTCCTCGCAGAACTACAAACGAAAAAGCGCCAAGACGGTCGCCTATCTGTCCGCCGAATTCCTGGTCGGGCCGCAACTCGGCAACAACATCCTCAATCTGGATCTATGGGAAAACGTCCAGCTGGCCCTGGCTGAACTGGGCCTGGATCTGGATGCCATCCGGGAAGCCGAACCGGAGCCCGGTCTGGGCAACGGCGGCCTCGGCCGGCTGGCCGCGTGCTACATGGACTCGATGGCCACCCTGGGCATCCCGGCCATCGGTTACGGCATCCGCTATGAATACGGCATCTTCGATCAGGAGATCCGGGACGGCTGGCAGGTCGAGGTGACCGATGCCTGGCTGCGCAACGGCAACCCCTGGGAAATCCCCAACCGGCAACGCCGCTATCCGGTTCATTATGGTGGCCACACCGAGCAATTCACCGACGACCAGGGCATCCTGCGGACGAAGTGGGATGCCGACTGCACCATCTACGGCCTCGGTTATGACACGCCGATCATGGGCTACGGCGTGCAGAACGTGAACCTGCTCCGGCTCTGGAAATCCGAGGCGCGCGAATCCTTCGACTTCCAGGCCTTCAACCATGGTGACTACTGGGGCGCGGTCAACGAGATGGTGGTGGCCGAGAACATCAGCAAGGTGCTCTACCCCAACGACGAGCCCGAGGCTGGCAAGGCCCTGCGCCTGCGACAGCAGTATTTCTTCGTCTCCTGTTCGCTGCAGGACATGGTCCGCATCACCTTGCGCGACATGGACGACCTGCACCGCTTCCCGGAAAAGTTCGTGGTCCAGCTCAACGACACCCATCCCGCCCTCGCCATTCCCGAATTCATGCGGCTGCTGGTCGATGAATACCAGATGCACTGGGACGAAGCCTGGCCCATCACCCAGCAAAGCTTCGCCTACACCAACCACACGCTGCTGCCGGAAGCGCTGGAGACCTGGCCGCTGGACATGTTCCAGCACCATCTGCCGAGACATCTGGAGATCATCTTCGAGATCAACGCCCGCTTCCTGGATGAGGTGCGGATGCGCTTCCTGGGCGACGAGGCCCGTCTGGCACGGATGTCGATCATCGACGAAAACCAGCCTCGGCGGGTGCGCATGGCCAACCTGGCCTGTGTCGGCGGCATGGCGATCAATGGGGTGGCCAAGCTGCACACCGAACTGCTCAAGGAAACCGTGCTCAAGGATTTCTACGAGATGTGCCCGGAGAAATTCAGCAATAAGACCAACGGTGTCACCCCGCGCCGGTTCATGGCCCTGGCCAACCGGCCGCTGACCACGCTCCTGGACGAGAGCGTCGGCCCGGGCTGGCTGAGTGACCTGCACCAGCTCAATCGTCTGGAACCGCTGGCCGAGGATGGCAGCTTTCAGGAACGCTGGCGCGGGGTGAAGCGGCTGGCCAAGGTCAACCTGGGCCGCTACATCAAGTCCGTCACCCACCTCGATGTCGATCCGGACAGCCTGTTCGACATCCAGACCAAGCGTATCCACGAATACAAGCGGCAGCACCTGAACGTGCTGCACATCGTCAGCCTGTACAACCGGATCAAGCACAACCCCAACCTGGAGGTCACGCCGCGCACCTTCATCTTCGGCGGCAAGGCGGCGCCGGGCTATTTCATGGCCAAGCTGATCATCAAGCTGATCAACTCGGTGGCCGAGGTCATCAACCGGGATCCCCAGGTCAATCGCCTCTTGAAGGTGGTGTTCGTACCCGACTTCAACGTCAAGACGGCCCAGCACATCTACCCGGCCGCCGACCTGTCGGAGCAGATATCAACCGCCGGCAAGGAGGCCTCGGGCACCGGCAACATGAAGTTTTCCATGAACGGCGCCCTGACCATCGGCACCCTGGACGGCGCCAACGTGGAAATCCGGGAAGCGGTCGGCCCGGAGAACTTCTTCCTGTTCGGACTGACCGCACCCGAGGTCAAGGCCTTGGTCGAGAACGGCTACCAGCCTGGTCATTGCATCGACAAGGACCCGGAACTGCGCGCCGCGGTCGAACTGATCGACTCCGGCCTGTTCTCGCACGGCAACCGCGACCTGTTCCGGCCCTTTACCGAGTCCCTGTCCCAGCGCGACACTTATCTGGCCTGTGTCGATTTCCGGGCCTACGTGGACACTCAGGATACCGTCAGCCAGCAATATCGCCAGCCGGCACACTGGTCGCAAATGTCCATCCTCAACGTAGCCCGGATCGGCTGTTTCTCGTCCGACCGTGCCATCAAGGAATATTGCATGGAGATCTGGAAGGCTCACTGTTGCCGGCTGTAGTAACCCGTTTTCTGGTGAATTTAACGTTTGAGGAGCAGACATGAACAACAACTTGCCCATGGGTCCCCTGGTTTCGCTCATCGCCGGGATACTGATACTCGTCGCGCCGAGACTGCTGAATTACATCGTGGCGATCTATCTCATAGTCATCGGCGTACTCGGGCTCAGCGGACACCAGTACTGATTCGGGTTCCAGCGAGCCGCAAAACCATGATCAACATCAATAAGCGAAGGAGACTTCAAATGTTCAGGTCAATCAATACCAAGGCAGTCATCGTGTTGTTCGCGGCCCAGGCAATGATGTTCACCGGCGCAAGGGCTGCTGGCAGTCCGCCATCGCATCATCATAGCCTGAAGGCGAAAACGACAACTCGGCATCACGCACATGGCCATGGAGCACCCGGGACCGCCCGTAAAAGTCTGTCCGGCATCGCCAGCTACTATGCGGACCGCTTCCACGGCCGCAAAACTTCAAGCGGCCACCCGTATAACAAAACCGCCTGGACTGCGGCTCATCGGACCCTTCCACTGGGCACCTGGGTCCGGGTCATCAATGACAAGAACGGACATAGTGCGGTGGTTCAGATTACCGACCGCGGGCCTTATGCCAAAAACCGGGTAATCGACCTTTCACGCAAGGCTGCGGTAGCACTCGGCATGACCCATAGTGGCACGGCACCAGTTCACCTGGAAGTCATGCGGGAATATCAACCCACTCGAAAAATTACCGCTGGCGCGTAGATCAGGGCTGGCTTTAACAGCGAATTCCAGGGTCACGCAAGTCCGGCCTTTTGCATCCGGCGCCATAGGGTGCTGCGGTCAACACCCAATATCTGGGCCGCCAGCGTCTTGTTGCCGTGAGCCTTGTCCAGCGCATCCTTGAGTTCGAACTGCTGGATGATCTGTGCGTTTTCCTCAGCCGTCTTGTCCGGACTGGTCTCGGGACCCTTGGGCACCTGGACTGCGGGGGGGGTCCGGCCAAAGCGTTGAATGTCCTGGGGCAGGCTGTCCACGTCCACGACCCCGTTTTCGGCGCAGATCACCCCGT
>JBBIJC010000112.1:0-7310 GCA_037446165.1 Hydrogenophilales bacterium
CCCGACCCCGACGCCCTGCTTGCCCGCATCGAGGCCGATGCCGAACGCGAGCAGCGCGGCAAGCTGAAGATTTTCTTCGGCGCCTGCCCCGGCGTGGGCAAGACCTACGCCATGCTGAGCGCGGCGCAGACCTTGCGTAGCCAGGGGGCCGAGGCGCTGGTGGGGCTGGTCGAAACGCACGGTCGCTCCGAGACCGCCAAACTGCTGGATGGCCTGGAACAATTGCCGACCAGGACGGTGGCCTATCAGGGCCGCGAACTGCCCGAGTTCGACCTGGATGCGGCGCTGGCCCGCAAACCCGCCTTGATCCTGGTCGACGAACTGGCCCATTCCAACGTCGCCGGTTCGCGTCACCCGAAACGCTGGCAGGATGTCGAGGAACTGCTGGCGGCCGGCATCGACGTCTACACCACGGTCAACGTCCAGCATCTGGAGAGCCTCAACGACATCGTCGGCGGCATCACCGGCATTCAGGTGCGCGAAACGCTTCCGGACCGGGTCTTCGACCAGGCCGACGAAGTGGCGCTGGTCGACTTGCCGCCGGACGAATTGTTGCAGCGGATGAAAGAGGGCAAGGTTTACCTCGCCCATCAGGCCGAGCGCGCCATTCAAAACTTTTTCCGCAAGGGCAACCTGATCGCCCTGCGCGAACTGGCTTTGCGCCGCACCGCCGACCGGGTCGATGCCCAGATGCGGGCATACCGCACCGATCAGGCGATCCGCGAGGTCTGGCAGGCCAAGGAACGGCTGCTGGTCTGCGTCGGCCCCGGCGCCGGCGGCGACCGGCTGGTGCGCGCCGCCGCCCGGCTGGCGGCCAACCTGCATGCCGACTGGATTATCGCCTACGTCGAGACCCCGCGCCTGCAACGCCTGTCGGAGGAAAACCGCGACAAGATACTGAAGACGCTGGCCCTGGCGCGGGAACTGGGCGCGGAGACCGCCACCCTGTCCGGCCAGGAGGATGCGCCGACCCTGCTGGCTTACGCCGTCAGCCGCAATGCGTCCAAGCTGGTGGTCGGCAAGAGCCTGCGCACCGGGCTGTCGCGCATGCTGCGCGCCCCCCTGTCGGACCGGCTGTCATCCCTGGCCACGGACGTGGATGTCTACGTGGTGGCGCATGAAGAGGAAACCATGCCGGCCGGCAAGGCGTCGCCCATGCCGCTCGACATGGAACTGGAGCCGACCGCCAAGCTGAGATCGCATGGCTATTTCTGGGCGGTCGGGGTCTGTGCACTGACCACCGTGCTGGCCAAGCTGGTCCTGCCCTGGTTCGATCTGGCCAACCTGATCATGTTCTATCTGGTCGGCGTGGTCTGGGTCGCGGCGCGCCATGGCCGCGGGCCGGCCACCCTGGGCTCGGTGCTCAGTGTGCTGGCCTTCGATTTCTTCTTCGTTCCGCCCCGGATGTCGTTTTCCGTCTCCGACACCCGCTATCTGCTGACCTTCTTCATCATGCTGGCAGTGGCGTTGACCATCAGCACCCTGGCCGCCAATCTGCGCTATCAGGCGCGCATCGCCTTGTATCGGGAGCGGCGCACCCGGGCGCTCAACGAACTGGGCCGAGAGCTGGCCAGCGCGCTGATGGCAGAGCAGATCGTGGACACAGCCATCCATCATCTGGAAAGCCTGTTCCAGGCCAGGGCCTGCATCCTGCTGCCGGACGCTCAGGACAAACTGGTCGTGCCACCACCTTTGGCCAGCGATCGCAAGGAACTGCCACTGGACCCGGCCATCGGCCAGTGGGTCTACGATCACCAGCAACCGGCCGGCATGGGCACCCAGAGCCTGGCCGGCGCGCCCATGCATTACCTGCCGCTGAAGGCGCCGATGCGGACCCGGGGCGTGCTGGCCTTGCTGCCCAGCCAGAAGCGGCTGCTGTTCCTGCCCGAACAGGCCCGGCTGCTGGAAACCCTGGCCAGCCAGATCGCCCTGGCGCTGGAGCGCGTGCATTACGTGGAAGTCGCCCGCGATGCCATCGTCCGCATGGAATCCGAACGGCTGCGCAACGGCCTGCTGTCCGCGCTGTCGCATGACCTGCGCACGCCGCTGACCGTGCTGGCCGGTCTGGCCGACTCGCTGCCGCTGGCCGGTCCGTCATTGCCCCCCGCCCAGGCCGAGATCGCCGAGGCCATTCGCGCCGAGTCGCTGCGCACCAGTCTGCTGGTCAGCAACCTGCTCGACATGGCCCGCCTGCAGGAAGGCCAGGTCCGGCTCAAGCGGGAATGGCAGCCGCTGGAGGAGGTGGTGGGGACAGCCCTACAGACCCTGTCCGGCGTTCTCGCCCGACATGAGATCCACGTCGACCTGCCGGCCGACCTGCCCTTGCTGGAGTTCGACAGCGTGCTGATGGAGCGGGTGTTCTGCAATCTGCTGGAGAACGCGGCGAAATACACGCCGGTGGGCAGCCGGATCGAGATTGCCGCCCGCAACGAGGGCGACTGGGTCACCATCACCGTGGCCGACAACGGGCCTGGCCTGCCGCCGGGCAAGGAGAAAGTCCTGTTCGAGAAATTCACCCGCGGCCAGGATGAATCGTCGGTGGCGGGCGTCGGTCTCGGATTGGCCATCGTGCATGCCATCGTCGAGGCCCACAAGGGAACGGTCAGGGCGGAGAATCGTCCCGAGGGCGGCGCCCGCTTCATCATCACCCTGCCGGCTGGCGAGCCGCCCAGCATCCCCGTGGAGGACTGATGGAATCGTCGCGCACAACCTCGGTCACTGTCGTCGTCATCGAAGATGAGCCGCAAATCCGCCGCTTCGTCCGCACCGCGCTGGAAAACGAAGGCTGCCACGTGGCCGAGGCCGGGACCGGCGAGCGCGGTCTGGTCGAGACCGGGACCCGCAAGCCGGATCTGGTCATCCTGGACCTGGGGCTGCCGGACAGGGATGGCGTCGACGTGGTACGCGACCTGCGTAGTTGGACCGCGGTACCGATCCTCATCCTGTCGGCGCGGGTCGACGAAACCGACAAGGTAGCCGCACTCGATGCCGGCGCCGACGACTACCTGACCAAGCCGTTCGGCGTGGCGGAACTGTTGGCCCGGGTGCGGGCGCTGCTGCGTCGGCGCCACATGACAAGCAACGAAGGGCCGCTGGTCGAATTTGGCGCAATCGCGGTCGATCTGGCACGGCGCCGGGTCACCCGGGCCGGCGAAGAGGTCCACCTCACGCCAATCGAGTACAAGCTGCTGACCTTGCTCATCGGCAACGCCGGCCGCGTGCTCACCCATCGGCAATTGCTGCGCGAGGTCTGGGGGCCGAGTCATGCCGAAGACACTCATTACTTGCGCGTCTACCTGACCGGATTGCGCCGCAAGCTGGAGGAGAACCCGGCCCGGCCCAAACATATTCGTACCGAATCGGGGGTGGGGTATCGCCTGGTTATCGAAGCCTGATCGTCACCTGTGGGCGAAAAAACAATCCACAAGCGATCAGGAGTGAAGGTGCCTGGGCGGTCGCGCCGCCCTACGCACCTTCCATCAAGGCCTGAACCACACTGACCCCGCTCCCATCCTCGGGGTCCAGTGCGGCCAGCTTTGCCAGACAGGGCCTGGCGCCGGCCTCATCGCCGCTTCTGAGCGCGATGAACGCCAATGCCTTGAGTGCCAGCAGCGCCTGGCTGGCGATGAGTGGATCGGTTCCGGCGAGGTGCGCGCGCGTCCAGCCGGCAGGATCCTGCGCCAGGCCGCCTTGCCGGGCGGCTTCGGCCAGTGCCCGGCTGGCGTAGTCCCTTGCCACATCGAAGCGCCGCATACGGTTGTAGAACTTGTACAGCACGCGGTAGAGCGGCAGCGGATCGGCCGCCTGGGTGCAGGCCACCTGCAGCAGCAGGTCGGCCTTTGCCGGATCGGCCGAGTAGCCGGCCATGGCCTCCCGGAGGCTGGCGTCGACCGCTTCCGCCGTCAGGCCGTCCTGAGCAGTTTCAGGCATTCCCGCGTGGCGCACGAGTCGAGTGCGCTGAAGTCGTCCAGGGTCCGGATGGTCGAATCGGCGCCGGCCGTCAGCAGTTGCGCCACGCGCGCGGCCTTGCCGGCCGAGGCGCAGTAGATCAGGGCGGTGGCGCCGTTGACGTTGCGGGTGTCGAGGTCGACGCCAGCCTGCACCAGGCTATCCACGCAGTCGCCGCAGTCGGCATAGCAGGCGTACCAGAGCGCGCCGTTGCCGTCGGCGTTGAGCTGGCTCGGATCGGCGCCAAGCGCGAGACAGGCCGCGACCAGATCGGCGCGGCCCTGGCGGGCGGCGTGCATGAGCGGGGTGATGGCGTTGGCCAGCAGGGCGTCCGGTCCGGCAAATCCGGATTCGGCCAGCCAGCGGTTCAGGTTGTGGTCAGTCATAGGCGAGCAAGGTGGTGAGTCGTGGATCGTCCACCGCCATGCCGATGGCATAGTGGTAGACCGTCTGGTAGCGGGTGTCGGCGAGGCCAAGCAGTTCGTGGTCGGCCTCGTCGAAAAAGCAGCCGATGCCGGTGCCGCGCCAGCCGGCGGCCTCGGCCTCCAGGGTCAGGCAGTGGCCGAGCATGCCGGCCTCCCAGTGCAGGTGGCGCCAGGCGGCCGGGTTCTCCGCAACCGGCGCGTCGAATTCGGCCACGAATATCACGCTGAAAGCGCAGTGCGCGGCGATGTCCTGGTGGCAGGATACGGTGCGCGCAGTGCGTTCGGCTTTGGCGGCAATCAATTTGTAGAGCGGCAGTTCGGCGTCGGCCGGAGTCCACTCGAATTCGCGCCGCATGGCCTGGCCCAGCCCGGTCAGACCCGCTTCGGAGCGGGGCAGGACGTAGAGCCCGGGGGCCATGCCTTCGACCCGGTGCACGAACAGGACCGGGTGCACGCGCGGCGCCGCCGTCCACATCGCCCACACCGGCGAACCGCCGGGCAGCACGCTTTGCAGCAGGCGGCGGAACACGGCGGCGGGCAGGATCGAACTGCCGTCGAAGGCCTGGGCGCTGCGCCGCTTGAGGATGACCTCGGCGACTGGAATTTCAGCCTCGGACCCGGTGTGCACGTGCTGTGGCGGCGGCAGGTCGGGCAGGCGGCCGCGGGTCGCGTGCGCCGCTTCCTCGATGACTGGCCACTGGTACATCGGCTTAGGATCGAGCAGGCTGGGCAAGCCGTTCCATTCATCCCATTCCAGCGGCGGCATGGGTGCCGGGCCAGCCGGGGCGCCATGCAGCGCAACCATGACCTCGGCCTCCTCCGGCTCGACGCCATCGAAATCGGCGGCACGGTCGAGACCCAGACAATGGGCAAGGGCATCGGGCGCCAGATCGACCAGGCGCGGCCGCCAGCCGAACAGGGCGGCGGCGTAGGCCAGCGCGGCGAGGACGTGGCCCATATCAAGCTGGCAGTAGCGCAGCGCCCGCTCGCCGTACTTCCAGGCCTCGCGCCAGTGGATGGAGGAGAAACCCAGCCACAGACCGGGCGTATCGGAGGCGGTCAGCGTCTCGGCCCGCCATTCGATGCCGTGGTCCTTGGCCTGATAGTGGTAAAGCCCGTCCGGCAGGCCCTCGACCCAGTAGGCGACGATCCAGGTCTCGGTCGGGTGCAGATTGCCCGAGGAGGGATGCGCGCGCAGCGCCCAGCGGCTGCCGCCGTACTCCTTCCAGGCGGTGACGGCGCTGGTCAGTTGCAGCAGGTTGCCCAGGTTGGCGAGATCGAACGGTGCGGGTTCGCGTGCAGCCGCGAGTTCACCCCAGGTGGTGCCCAACTGGGCCACCGTGCGCGGCAGGAAGTAGTGCCGGGTGCCCCGCCATTGCCGGAAGGCTTCCGGCTGGTTGTCCCAGTCCAGGCTGCCGGGGCCGGCCGCGTAGCGGTCCAGGCGGTGCTTGGTGCGCTCGTGATAGGCCCGGATGATGTCGGCAGGGTTTTCGGTGATCATGCCGGCGGCTGGTAGCCGAGTTCCTCGGCCAGGCAGCCGATCGGCTCGGCCAATGTGCCGCCGGGGCCGGTCTCGAAGCTGACCAGATACAGCTCGTCGTCCGGGCTTTCCTCGATCTGGCCGACGTTGACCACCCTGCCGCGCGTACCTGCGGCGGCCAGCAGCATTCCCGGCAGCAGGCCGGGGATACCGCTCTCGCCGGTCTCCTCGACCGCGTCGTTGAGCAGGTCGTGGCTGGCATAGACCATGTCGCCTGCATTGAATCGGCTCATTTCATTCTCCTGTATCAGCCGCCCAGCATGGCCGTATAGGCCCGTCGCAGCAGCTCCATTTCCACCGGCACGCAGCCGCGTGCTTCCGTTATAGCCACGAAACGGCCGCCCAGCGCTTCCGCCTCGGCGAACGGCGGATCGACCGTCTCGAAGCTGGCCAGTTGCACAGTGACCGGGCCGTCCGGAGTCTGCACCGTGGCGTGGAATTCGGCCTCCGCCTTGAGCGCGCCGCTGTCCAGGCCCAGCCGCTGCTCGGCCGCGCGCAGCCAGGCGTTGGGGTGATAGGCCACGGCCGGCTCCCCATCGCCCTCCTCTTCCACCACCGACAAGGCCGGCAATGGCATGAAGGCGCACATGCCGTGCGCGAAACGGAGGAAGCGCAACCGGGCGCTGGTCTTCTGCTTGTGCGCCAGGATCAGGCGCAGATCGGCGGGCAGATCGCTCACGGTCAGAGCATCGGCAACAACCGCGGTTCCGCCTTGAGCTGGTCGCCCCGGCCCCAGGCCGTCACTGCCTCGATGAACAGCGATGACTGGTTCGGATGACGCACACACAAGTCGTACTCGGCGAAATAGCTGCCGTCGCTGTTGATGATCAGCTTGCCGACCCGCTCGTTCATTGCGTTGCGCCAGACACCTTCATAGCCGGGCTGGCCGTTGGCCGGGTCGATGACCTGCTCGAGCACCAGCGACTCGATCTTGATGTCGGGCAATTTCTGAGCGGGGACATACTTGATCGCCTCGCCACGCAAGGTATCGACCAGACGCTGGATTGCAGTTTCGACCTCGGGCGGCATATGACTGGCCATCACCAGATGTCCGACGGAACCTTTAGCCGCTCGACCACGGTGCCGCCCAGCAGATGCTCGTCGAAGATGGCGTTGACGTCGTCCTTGGTCACCGGGCCGTACATCACACCCTCCGGGTAGACCAGGACGTTGGTGCCGGTGCTGCATGGACCCAGGCAGCCGGTGGCGGTGATCGCGATCTTGTCGAAGCACTGACGTTGCTGGAACTGGAAGTAGAACTCGTCCAGCACATCGCGGCAGGCCTTCTCGGCGCAGGAGCCGCGCGGGTGGCCGGGCGGTCTGGCTTGTGAACAGACGAATACGTGTTTTTCTGGTCTAGGCATATTCCGTTTCCTTTGTCTCACGTCGCTTCCGCG
>JBBIJC010000113.1:0-7280 GCA_037446165.1 Hydrogenophilales bacterium
GGGTTCGAATCCCCGTGGGGACGCCAATATAAAATTGGCAAATCAAGGGCTTGCAGCGATGCAGGCCCTTTTTCTTTGTGTTGTGCCCCTGGTATGTCCTTGGGCTGCGCCTGGGTCACCCTGGGCGCAATAAGCTGCGACCTTTATGTTGCGTAACATCCATCTCGAACTGGCGCCCTGCGCAATTCAACCTGGCGAGGGTGCTCCGCAAATAGGTGGGTGATTTGCTATAGTCGGCAAAATGCAGAACCAGTTGGAGCGTGTGATGAAAACACTGAGAAAACTCGTGATCCTGTCCTTGATTGCGGCCTTGTTTCCAGGCCTTTCTGGTTGCGCTTTGGCGGTCGGCGCGGTCATAGGGGGTACTGCGGTTTATGTGCTCAAGGACAAGGGCTATGAAGTTCAGTCACCTGTCACCAAGAAATGATCGTGGCACTGTTTTCGCCTGTGTCAGTTGCGAATGAAACGTTTCAGGTTGACGTCGCTTTTGCTCTGCTGGCCTAAGGTGTTTTCTTTGGCCTAATTCATGCGCTGCAGGCTGTAGTTGACCGCCAGGAAGGCGCCAAGAAAGCCGAGCAGGGATGAGGTGGCAAGTATGATTGCCGCTTCCGCTGGGCCAAGTCCCAGCAAGTCGAGGTGCCCACTCCAGGCTAGGGCCAGCCGATCCAGGCTGGCGGTCATGGCATGCAGGCTGCCGGAGACGATGAGCCAGCCGGCAAGCCCGCCCAGCAAGCCCTGCAAGACTCCGAAATAGAGAAATGGCCGGCGAATGAAGCGGTTGGTGGCGCCGATCAGTCGGGAGACTTCGATCTCATCGCGAGCCGCATAGATCTGCAGGCGGATGGTGTTGCCGGTGATGGCGGCCAGGGCCAGGCCGAGCAGGCCCGTCATCAGCCAGACCAGATTGTGGCCGAAGTCGAGCAGGGCGGTGAGGCGACGGGCCCAGTCGGTGTCCATGGCCAGATGATCGACCCCAGGTAGCAGTTTGAATTGCTGGGCCAGACGCTCCATGTTATCGGCATTGCTGTCATTCGGAGTGATGGCGATGGCATCGGGCAGGGGGTTTGCGCTCAAGCCGGAGGTCAAGTCCGAAAGACCTGCGTCCTTCAGGTGTTTCAGACCGTCGTCGCGCGAGACGAAGCGGGCATGTGCGACGCCTGGCATTCCTTCCACCTTCTGGACCAGCTGGCGGCCCTTGTCCTGGCTCAGGTCAATGTCCAGGAAGAGGGTGATTTCCGGCTGGGTGGGCATGCCGCCGGCCAGCCGGTCGATATTCTTCAGTGCAACGTACAGCCCGGCGGGCAGGCTGAGGGCGATGCCGATGACCAGGATGCTGAACAGTGCCGCGAACGGCCCCTCGGCCATGCGTTTCGTCGCCAGGTTCAGGCTGTGCAGGTTATGGTCGACCCAGGCCTTCATGACGCGACCTTTCCGTTGGCCAGTGCAATCCTCCGGCCGCCGTAGCGTTGGATCAGGTCCTGGTCGTGTGTAGTCAGGATCACTGTGACGCCGACCTGATTGAATGCCTTGAACATGTCCATGATGTCGCGCGCGTATTGCTCGTCGAGGTTGGCGGTCGGCTCGTCGGCCAGCAGCAGCGGAGGCCGGCTGACGATGGCGCGAGCGATGCACAGGCGTTGCTGTTCGCCGCCGGACAGGGTGATGGGCCGGGCCCGTTCCTTGTTGAGCAGGCCGACCTTGTCGAGCGCGGCGCGGACCCGCTTGCCGGCTTCGTGGCCACTCATGCCCTGGATGTGCAGCGGCAGCAGGACGTTGTCATGCACCGAGCGGTCATAGAGCAGTTTGTGGTCCTGGAAGATCAGGCCGATGTTGCGCCGGACATAGGGCAGGGCGGAACGGCGGATGCGGCCCAGATTCTGGCCGCTGACCGTGACTACGCCCGAGGTCGGCCGCTCGATGGCGGCGATGAGCTTGAGCAGGGTGCTCTTGCCGGCGCCGGAGTGGCCGGTCAGGAAAATCAGTTCGCCGCGCTCTATGGTCAGGTTGATCCCGGACAGGGCTTCATGGCCGCCGGGGTAGCGTTTGACGACGTCGGAAAGCTCGATCATGACTCACCAAACAGTGCGTCGACGAACTCGTCGACCTTGAACGGTTGCAGGTCGTCCAGGCCTTCGCCGATGCCGATGAAACGGACCGGGATGGGCTGGCGCTTGGCCAGGGCGGCGATGGTGCCACCCTTGGCGGTGCCGTCCAGCTTGGTCAGGACCAGGCCGCTGACCTGGACTGCGTCGTTGAAGGCCTTGACCTGGGTCAGCACGTTCTGGCCGGTGTTCGAGTCGAGCACCAGCAGGACTTCATGCGGCGCGGTCGGGTCGGCCTTCTGGATGACGCGGCGCACCTTCTTGATCTCTTCCATCAGGTTGAGCTGGGTCGGCAGACGGCCGGCGGTATCGGCCAGGACGATGTCGATGCCACGCGCCTTGGCCGACTGGACCGCATCGAAGATCACGGCGGCGGGGTCGTTGCCCTGGCCGCCGACCACTTCAACATGGTTGCGTTCGCCCCAGACCGCGAGCTGTTCGCGCGCAGCGGCGCGAAAGGTGTCGCCGGCGGCGAGCAGCACGCTCTTGCCTTCCAGCTGGAAGCGCTTGGCCAGCTTGCCGATGGTGGTGGTCTTGCCCGCGCCGTTGACCCCGGCCAGCATGATCACGAAGGGTTTGGCGGTGGTCGTGTCGAGCGCCTGCTCAAGCGGCTGCAACAACTCGGCCAGAATGTCCTTCAGCGCGGTACGCAGTTCGGAGGCGTCGGTCAACTTGTTGCGCTTGACCCGGGCGCGGAGTGCGTCGAGCAGGTACTCTGTCGCCTCCACGCCGACATCGGCGGAGAGCAGGACGGTCTCCAGTTCCTCGTACAGCGCATCGTCGATCTTGGCGTGGCCGCCGAGCAGCTCGCCAACCGGCGTGGTCAGCACGGTGCGGGTCTTGCTCAGGCCGGACTTGAGTCGTTGGGCCCAGGTCGATTTGGGCCGGGAATCGGCTGGCGCCGGTTCGGCCTGGACGGCTTCAGCTTCAGCCTCGGGCTCGATGGGTTCGTCCTCGGGGAAGTCGGGCCAGATGATTTCGCCCTCGGCTTCCTCGGGCAGAAACAGTGGAACCTCGGCTGGAACGTCCTGCAGCGACTCGTCCAGAAGATCTTCGGCCTGGGCGGCTTCGGACGGGGTGGGGGTTTTGCGTGATTTGAAGAAACCAAACGCCATGGGATAGGGTCTAGTGGATGCGTTATCGAGCAATGAATTTTATCATGCGGACAAGTCACGAAAGGCGCGTATGAAAATGAATCGAAGTTTGATCGGCTGCTTGGCCGTGCTTTGCCTGGTGGCAGAGCCCGCCCTGGCCGAGACCGTGGAGCGGACGCTGGACAATGGCATGAAGGTGATCGTCAAGACCGACCGGCGCGCGCCGGTGGTGGTCAGCCAGGTCTGGTACAAGATCGGCAGCATGGACGAAACCGTCGGCCGGACCGGCGTCACCCATGCCCTGGAGCACATGATGTTCAAGGGTACCAGGAAGGTGCCGGGCGCCGAGTTCTCCCGGCTGATCGCGGCGGCCGGCGGCGAGGAGAACGCCTTTACCGCACGCGATCACACCGCCTACTTCCAGACCTTGCCGGCCGACCGGCTGGAACTGTCGATGCGTCTGGAGTCGGACCGAATGGTCAATCTGACCCTGTCGCCGGACGAGTTCAAGCGCGAGATCCAGGTGGTCATGGAGGAGCGCCGCATGCGTACCGAGGACAACCCGCAGGCCAAGCTGTACGAGGCGCTGATGTCAACGGCCTATGCAGCCTATCCCTACCACAACCCGGTGATCGGCTGGATGAACGACCTGAAGAACATGACCATCGCCGATATCCGGCAGTGTTATCACGACTGGTACGGTCCCAACAACGCAACCCTGGTGGTGGTGGGCGATATCGATCCGGACCGGGTCTTCGAGCTGGCCAGGAAGTATTTTGGCGCCATACCGGCTCACGACCTGCCGGAACGCAAGGTCATCACCGAGCCCGAACAGATCGGTCTGAAGCAGGTCAACATCAAGGCGCCGGCCAAGCTGCCGGAGGTGATCCTGGCCTGGAAGGCGCCGCGCCTGAATGATGCGGTCCACGATAGCGACCCGTATGCCCTGGAAGTGTTGTCCGGCATTCTGGACGGCAACGATTCGGCCCGGTTGTCCAAGTCGCTGGTCAAGGAGCAGCAGATCGCGGTCGACGTCGGCGCCGATTACGACCCGATTTCACGCGGCCCCGAACTGTTCCTGGTTCAGGCCACCCCAGCCGAAGGCCATTCGGCAGCCGAACTGGAAGCGGCGCTCAAGGCTGAAATCAAACGCGTCCAGGATCAGGGCGTGGAGCAAAAGGAACTCGACCGGGTCAAGGCCCAGGTCCTGGCCAGCCAGGTATTCCAGCGGGATTCACTGTTCTATCAGGCGATGCTGATCGGCCAGTGGCAAACCGCCGGCCTGCGCTGGCAGGATATCGACATCCATCTGGCCCGCTTGAGGGAGGTGACCGCAGCGCAAGTGCAGGATGTGGCCAAACGCTATTTCATCGACGATCACCTTACGATTGGCACCCTTGACCCGCAACCCCTGCCCAAGGGCCAGCCCTTCGCCCAGCCCTTCTCATTCGGAGGCGGCAATGTTCGCTAAACGTCTGGCCCTACTGGGTCTGCTTTTTTTTGTCTCGGTCAATGCCTGGGCCGGCCTGAACATCCAGCGCTGGACCACGGCACAGGGCGCACGGGTCTATTTTGTCGAAAATCATGACCTGCCGATGCTCGATGTCAATGTCGGCTTTGCCGCCGGCAGTGCTTACGATACGCCTGAAAAGGAGGGCCTGGGTGGCCTGACCCAGGCCCTCATGAGCCTGGGCGCCGGGCCCTGGAACGAGCAGCAGATTGCGGAACGGCTGGCCGATGTGGGCGCCCAGATGGGCGGCTATTTCGAGCAGGACCGGGCCGGCTTCACCTTGCGCACGCTGAGTAGCGCAAAGGAACGGGATCAGGCGCTGTCGGTGCTGGAAGCGGTGCTGTCCAGACCGGCCTTCCCCGAAACCGTGGTGGAGCGGGAAAAGGCGCGTGCCCTGGCCGGCCTCAAGGAGGCGGCGACCAAGCCGGAATATCTGGCCGACCGGGCCTTCACGGCGGCGATCTATCCGGGTCAGCCGTATGGCCTGCCGGCGGATGGCTCGGTTGAGACGGTGGCCAAGCTGACCCGCGCCGATCTGGCAGGTTTCCATGCTCGGTATTACCGGGCGGCGGACATGGCGGTCGCCATCATGGGCGACATCGACCGGGCCGGCGCGGAACGGCTGGCGAGCCAATTGGCTGACAATCTGCCGCAGGGTGCGGCCCCGCCCCCCCCGCCCAAGGTGGCCGAGCTCACGGCCGGCAAGGAACAAGTCATTGCCCATCCGGCCAGCCAGAGTCATATCCTGATCGGCCAGCCGGGCATGACCCGTGACGACCCCGACTATTTCCCCCTGCTGGTCGGCAACTACGTCCTGGGCGGAGGCGGTTTCGATTCACGCCTGACCAAGGAAGTGCGCCAGAAGCGCGGCCTGTCGTACAGTGTGTACAGCTATTTCATGCCCCTGGCCGACAAGGGCCCGTTCCAGTTGGGTCTGCAGACCCGGCGCGAGGCGACCGATGAGGCCCTGAAGGTGGTGCGCGATACCTTGAATCGCTTTCTGGCCGAAGGGCCGACCGAAGCCGAGTTGAAGCAGGCCCAGGACAATCTGGTGAGTGGGTTTCCGCTGCGGATCGACAGTAACAGCAAGATCCTCAGCTACCTGGCCATGATGGACTTTTACCGGTTGCCGCCGGACTGGCTGGAGACCTATCCCAAGAAGGTGGCAGCGGTCACCCGCGAACAGGTGGTGAAGGCGATGCGCGCCCGGCTCAAGCCCGAAACCATGGTCACGGTGATCGTGGGCGGCCAGCGTGGCGCGAGCGAAGCCAAGTAACCAGCTGCGCATCATCGGCGGCGAATGGCGGCGTCGGATCGTGCGCTTTCCCGATCTGCCGGGCCTGCGCCCGACGCCGGACCGGGTCCGGGAAACGCTGTTCAACTGGCTCGGCCAGCGCCTGCATGATCAGCGCTGTCTGGACCTGTTCGCCGGCAGCGGCGCGCTGGGCTTCGAGGCGGCTTCCCGCGGCGCGCGCGAGGTGGTGCTGGTCGAGCGGGACGGTCAGGCTCTCAAATGCCTGCGGGAAAACCGGACCCTGCTGGGCGCCGAGCAACTCCAGGTGGTGGCCGGTGAGGGGCTGTCCTTTCTGGCCAGTGATTGCGGCCAGTTCGACGTGATTTTCCTGGACCCGCCGTTCGCCGCGGATTTGTTGCAGAGCGCGCTAAGCAGGGCGGCGACACATCTCGCGCCAGGGGGTAAAATCTACATCGAGTTCGGCAGCCGGCCTGATCTTGATGGCTGGCAGGTCCTGCGTGAGGGCCGTGCCGGTTTGTCGCATTTCTGCTTGCTGGAGCCCGCTTGAGCCAGAAGATCGTTTATCCCGGCAAGATCATTTATCCGGGCACCTTTGACCCGATTACCCGGGGTCATGAGGATCTGGTGCGCAGGGCCGCGCGGATATTCGACCAGGTCGTGGTGGCGGTCGCGGCCAGTGCCAACAAACAGCCTTTTTTCAGCCTGGACGAGCGCATGGAACTGGCCAGGCTGACCCTGCACGATGTGCCGAATGTCCAGGTCGCCAGCTTCGCCAGTCTGTTGGTGGATTTTGTTCGGGATCAAGGCACCAATCTGGTGCTGCGTGGCTTGCGTGCAGTGTCCGATTTCGAGTATGAATTCCAGTTGGCTGGAATGAACCGGGGCTTGTACCCGGAACTGGAAACGGTTTTTTTGACGCCGGCGGAACAGTACATGTTCATTTCCGCCAGCATGGTGCGAGAGATTGCCCGATTGGGCGGCGATGTCGAACCTTTTGTACCTCAGCCGGTATCCGCAAGGCTAGCCGGCAAATGGAATTTACAACCGAGTTAGAGAGGAAGAAAAAATGGCTCTGATGATTACCGATGAATGCATCAATTGCGATGTGTGTGAACCCGAGTGCCCCAACGGCGCGATTTCCCAGGGCGAGGACATTTATGTCATCGACCCGAACAAGTGCACGGAATGCGTCGGCCACTTCGACACACCCCAGTGTCGCGAGGTCTGTCCGGTCGATTGCATCCCGGTCAACCCGGACTACGTGGAGACCAAGGATCAACTGCAGGCAAAGTTCGAGAAGCTGAGCGCCGAAAGCTAAG
>JBBIJC010000114.1:0-7257 GCA_037446165.1 Hydrogenophilales bacterium
ATAGCCACCTGGAACGTCAACTCGCTCAAGGTCCGCCTGCCCCACCTGCTGGACTGGCTGGCCTTGGAACAGCCCGATGTCGTCTGCCTGCAGGAAACCAAGCAGACCGATGATAATTTTCCCGTCGAAGATCTGGCGAAGGCTGGCTATCGGGCAATCTATACGGGCCAGAAAACCTACAACGGCGTCGCCATACTGAGCCGGTTCGAGGCCGGCGACGTGGTCATGGCCCTGCCTGGGTTTGCCGATGAGCAGAAGCGCGTGCTGGCGGCCACGGTGGATGGGGTGCGGGTCATCTGCCTCTACATCCCCAACGGCCAGAGCGTCGATTCCGACAAGTATCAATACAAGCTGTCCTGGCTGTATGCCTTGCAAGGCTGGCTGAAGGCCGAGCTGGCGGCACATCCCCGCCTCGCCGTTCTGGGCGATTTCAACATCGCTCCGGAAGACCGCGACGTGCACGACCCGGCCGCCTGGGCCGGTCAGGTGCTGTGTACCGAGCCGGAGCGCGAGCATTTCCGGGGCATGCTGGGCCAGGGTTTGCAGGATGCCTTCCGCCTGTTCGAACAGGATGAAAAAAGTTTCTCCTGGTGGGATTACCGCCAGGGCGCCTTCCGCCGCAATCTGGGCATGCGCATCGACCACATCCTGCTGTCTGCAGAATTGGCCGCCGCCTGCAGGAATTGCCGCATTGACCGCACCCCGCGCACCTGGGAACGGCCCTCCGATCACACCCCGGTCATCGCCGAAATCAGCCTCTGACGAGGGCTATACTGAATTCTGCTGAAGCTGGCATAAACCATGCATATGGTGTTTATGTCTGGCAACAAACCATATATTTAGGGTATGGTTATCGCCTTAGTTCGATCCGCCGCAAGGGAGGCACATAACATGCAAGAAGCGCTGTTTCCGGAACTGGCCGAGCAGGACATCTCCACCGAAGTCCTGCTGGAAAAATACGCCAAGGGCAACGAGAAAAACGTCACCGACGTGCGCTTGCGGGTCGCACGGGCCTTGGCCGCGATCGAGGACAAGAAGACCCGTGCCCAGTGGGAACGACGCTTCTTCGAGGCCATGGAGGCCGGCTTCATCCCAGGCGGCCGGATCAACTCCGCCGCCGGCACCGAACTGCAGGCCACGCTGATCAACTGCTTCGTGCAGCCGGTGGGCGACGCCATCTCCGGCATCTCCGACGGCAAGCCCGGCATCTACAACGCCCTCGAAGAAGCGGCCGAGACCATGCGCCGCGGCGGCGGCGTGGGCTACGACTTCTCCACTATCCGGCCCAAAGGCGCGCTGGTGAAAGGCACCCAGTCCCGCGCCAGCGGCCCGATCTCCTACATGCGCGTGTTCGACCGCTCCTGCGAGACGGTCGAGTCGGCCGGGGCCCGGCGCGGCGCCCAGATGGGCGTGCTGCGCTGCGACCATCCGGACATCGAGGACTTCATCCACGCCAAGGACAGCGGCGACCTGCGCAACTTCAACATCTCGCTCGGCGTCACCGACATCTTCATGCAGGCCGTGCAGGACGACGCCGAGGTCGAACTGACCCACAAGGCCACGCCCGGCGACGAGCAGATGGCGGCCGGCGCCTACCAGCGCGGCGACGGCCTGTGGGTCTATCGCAAGGTCAAGGCGCGCGAGCTGTGGGCCCAGGTCATGCACTCGACCTACGACCATGCCGAGCCGGGGGTGCTGTTCCTCGACCGCATCAACAAGGACAACAACCTCGGCTACTGCGAGACCATCGAGGCGACCAACCCGTGCGGCGAGCAACCACTCCCGCCCTACGGCTGCTGCTGCCTGGGCTCGATCAACCTGACCCGGTTCGTGAAGTCCGGCTTCCTGCCCGAGGCCGAGTTCGATTTCGCCGGCCTGGGCAAGACCGTCGCCACCGCCGTGCGCATGCTCGACAACGTGCTCGACCTGACCGCCTGGCCGCTCGACAAGCAGAACGCCGAGGCCCAGTCCAAGCGTCGCATCGGCCTCGGCTTCACCGGCCTGGGCGATACCATGGTCATGCTTGGCTTGCGCTACGACACCGAACCGGCCCGCAGCTTCGCCGGCCAGGCCGCCGAATTCATGCGCGACGAGGCCTACCAGGCCTCGGTCGAACTGGCCCGGGAGCGCGGTCCGTTCCCGCTGTTCAACCGCGACCTCTACCTGTCTGGCAACAGCTTCGCCTCGCGCCTGCCGGCCGAGCTCAAGGCCGACATCCGCGAACACGGCATCCGCAATTCGCACCTGCTCTCCATTGCGCCCACCGGCACCATCTCGCTCGCCTTTGCCGACAACGCCAGCAACGGCATTGAGCCACCGTTCTCCTGGTATTACACCCGCAAGAAGCGCATGCCGGACGGCGGCACCAAGGAATACCAGGTCGAGGATCACGCCTACCGCGCCTATCGCGACCAGGGCGGCGACATGGAGCACCTGCCCGCTGGCTTCGTCACCGCGCTGGAAATCTCCGCCATGGACCACATGAAGATGGTCGCCGCGGTCGCGCCGTTCGTCGATTCGGCGATCTCCAAGACGGTCAACGTGCCGGCCGAATACCCGTTCGACGAATTCGGCGAACTGTACAGCGCGGCCTGGCGCGCCGGCCTCAAGGGCATCACCACCTACCGGCCCAACGCGGTGCTGGGCAGCGTGCTCTCGGTCGAGAAGGAAAAGGCTGCGCCGCAGGACTTCCAGATCAGCGACGTCAACCGCCGGATCGAGATCAAGAACGTTCCCGCGCCGGTGCTCGAATCGCTCAAGTGGCCCGGCCGGCCCAAGCTGCCCGGTGGCAATATGGCCTGGAGCTATATGATCGAATCGCCGCACGGCAGCTTTGCGATTTTCGTGGGGCATGTGGAGAACGGCGGCGGCAAGGCCTGGCCGTTCGAGCTGTGGATCAACGGCGCCGAACAGCCGCGCGGCCTGGGCGCACTGGCCAAGTCGCTATCCATGGACATGCGCGCCAACGACCGCGCCTGGCTGAAACTGAAGCTGGAATCGCTCGCCAAGACCCGTGGCGACGACGCCTGCTTCATCCCCTTCCCGCCGCACGGCGAGTTGCGCTCCGTGCCCAGCATGGTCGCGGCCATGGCCCAGATCGTGCAGTGGCGACTGGAGCAGATCGGCGCCCTCGACGTCGACGGTCCCAGCCCGCTGCTCGACGTCCTGTTCAGCCACAAGGAACCCAAGACCGGCACCGATGGCACCCTGTCCTGGACCGTCGACGTGCTCAACCCCGCCTCGGAAGATGACTTCGTGCTCGGCCTCAAGGAAATCACCCTGCCCGACGGTGTGACCCGGCCCTACTCGGTCTGGCTGTCCGGCGACTACCCGCGCGCGCTGGACGGATTGTGCAAGCTGCTCTCGCTCGACATGCGGGTCATCGACCCGGCCTGGATCGGCATGAAGCTGCGCAAGCTGCTCAATTACCAGGAGCCGCTTGGCGACTTCATGGCCAAGATCCCCGGCTCGGAAAAGAGCCAGACCTGGCCATCCACGGTCGCCTATGTCGCCCAGCTCATCATCCACCGCTACGCCATGCTCGGCCTGCTCACCGAAGACGGCCAGCCAATCCAGCAGATGGGCATCCTGCAGGAACCCACGCCGGCCGGTCAGGCGCCTGCGGCCATGCATGCGATGAAGGGCAAGCGCTGCAAGGAATGCGGCAACGAGACGGTGATCCGCAAGGACGGCTGCGATTTCTGCACGGCGTGCGGGGCAGTCGGCGCCTGCGGGTGATGATGGATTCAATGACAACATTTGATCGCTACGCATGACTGAAAACACACCCAGCAAGTCAAGTCGGGACCCTGTTCTCGATGTCCTTACCACTCAGTTCACCGTGTTCAAGGAAGCCAGGCCCCTGGCGATCGGCATCCACAAGGCGATCCTGGAACGCATGCCGGAGCTGACCAAGGAAAAGGTCAGCAAGGCCTTGCGATTCCATACCGGAACGACCCGCTACCTCAAGGCACTGTCGCAGGCTGAACGCCGCTATGACCTCGATGGAAACGAAGCCGGTGAAGTCACAGAGGAACAGCGCGAGGCGGCGACCAAATTGATCAAGGAGCGATTCAGGAAGGCCAACGAGAAGCGCAAGGCAGAAGAAGCCAAGCAACAGGCGGAAGAACAGGCCAGGCAGCGTCAGGAAAAGCTGGAGATGCTGGCGGCCAAGTTCAGCAATCGGTGATAGCTAGAAGATTGGTATTGGCGGTTGCCTGATCAGGCTGATCGAGACGGCGGACAGCATGATCGCTGAAGTCCGGCGGCGATGAGTTCACGGCGTTTTCGCGTCCCGCAATGTTGCAGCTTCCTTGATCGCTTCAATTTCAAGATGGCACGGCAGCAACAGCAGATGCGCCAGGTGTTCAGGGTCATTCGACCCCATGTGCTGGGCGAATTCGGCCAGACGTTCATCGTTTGCCGCCGAGAGTGCATCGACCAGCGCTCTGGCTGCTTCCCGCGGATGCGGGCCGTCGGGCTGAAAGCCGGGCCAGCCGTTGTAGTGTGACAAAAGTTGTTCGCGGTGATCCTGATACAGCCTGCTATTGCGGGCGTGTTCAAGTTCGGCCTGCTTGGCCGCGATCTCCGCGTCGATTTCGGCATCCGTGGCTTTGAACCAGGCCTTCTCGGCTTCGGTCCAGTGCGGTTTGTCGCCCTGCTGTTCGCGCAAGGTCACATAGGTGCCCTTTAGCACAAGCTGGGAATGGCTGGCCGTGGTCTTGAAGATGTAGACCATGTCTTTGCCATGGCCCTCGGTGCCGCCATAGCGAATGCCTGCGGTTATGCGCCGCGGATTGAAGGCGAACTGTCGGACACATGCGTCACGCATGGCGTCGAAGTGCTGATTGATTTTTGCCGGGTTCATACATCCATCCTTTTGCTCAGGAATTACCTTTGGCTACGTTTGTATAACGGATCGTTTGGTCAATCTGGCAGTGGGTTTTTCCGGGCGACCATCAGAAAGACCGGGTAGGCCCGCTCGCCGGTTTCCTGTTGCTTGACGATCTCGAACACGTCGCTGAAGTCGACCGAGCTGAATCCGGCCTTGCGTGTCTTCCCGGCAAGGGCTGCGCGGTCGAAGCCGTGGTGCACGTCGAATCCCTCGCCGTGGAACGAGCCGTCTTCCTGTTCCAGATCGGCGATGCACAGCACGCCGCCCGGGTTGAGCAGGCTATGGAAGACTTCCAGGATGTGCTCGGTGTTCGGGATGTGATGCAGGGTCATGGACGAGTAGATCAGGTCGTAGCGTTCGTCCGGCAGCGGGTCGCAGGTCAGGTCGGTCTGGCGCACGGTCATGTTGGTCACGCCTTGCTCGGCAATCTTTTCGCGCAGCACGTCGAGCATGCCGGTGGACGTGTCCTTGAGGGTGATCCGGCCCAGTTCGTCCTTGAGCGGGAAGGACAACAGGCCGGTGCCGCAGCCGTAATCCAGCGCCGACATGGCAGTGTTCAGTTTGACCGCCGCCCGGATAGCGTCGGCGATCCTGTGGGCGCGGTCCTGGAATACCGGGTTGCTGTCCCACTCGCGGGCCTTGCTGTCGAAATGTCCTGTCGGTGCACTCATTTACGTCCTCCTAGAATTGAACCCATCACGCCACGCAAAATCTGTCGACCGACCTGGGTGCCGATAGTTCGAACCGCGCTCTTGGCCATGGCCTCGATCAGGCCCTGGCGGCGGCCGTCGCCCATCAGGATGCCGCCCAGCGCGCCGCCAAGGCCGCCGCCAGTCTCGGGTTTTGCAGCACTGGCCTGAGCCTGGGCTTGCGCTTGAGTCGCCTGCTCGGTACGGGCCTTGAGCACTTCATAGGCCGACTCCCGGTCGATGGTCTTTTCGTAGACACCCGCCACCAGCGAGGACTGGATCAGCGCCTGGCGCTGCTCGGGCGTGATCGGGCCGATCTGGCCCTCGGGTGGAATGATGAAGGCGCGCTCGACGATATTGGGCCGGCCCTTCTCATCCAGGAAGGAAACCAAGGCCTCGCCCACGCCCAGTTCGGTGATGATCGCTGCCTCGTCCAGATCGGGGTTGTCGCGCATGGTGTCGGCGGCGGCCTTCACGGCCTTCTGGTCGCGGGGGGAGAAGGCGCGCAGGGCGTGCTGCACCCGGTTGCCAAGCTGTCCCAGCACCTTGTCCGGCACGTCGGCCGGGTTCTGGGTGACGAAGAAGACGCCGACGCCCTTGGACCGGATCAGGCGCACCACTTGCTCGATCTTGTCCACCAGCGCGTCGGGTGCGTCGGTGAACAGCAGGTGAGCCTCGTCGAAGAAAAACACCAGCTTGGGCTTGTCCAGGTCGCCGACCTCGGGCAGCTTTTCGTACAGCTCGGTGAGCAGCCAGAGCAGCAGGGTGGCGTACATCTTGGGCGCCTGCATCAGCTTGTCGGCGGACAGTACGTTGACGATGCCCCGGCCACGGTCGGTCTGCAGCATGTCCTCGATGTTCAGCATCGGCTCGCCGAAAATGTGCTCGCCGCCCTGCGATTCCAGGGCCAGCAGGCCGCGCTGGATGGCGCCGACGCTGGCGGCCGAGATGTTGCCGTAGGCCGTGGTGTATTCCTTGCCGTTGTCGCCCACGAACTGGAGCATGGCGCGCAGGTCCTTCAGGTCGAGCAGGAGCAGGCCATTGTCGTCGGCCACCTTGAACACCAGATTGAGCACGCCGGCCTGGGTCTCGTTCAGTTCCAGCATGCGCGACAGCAGCAGCGGCCCCATGTCGGAAATGGTGGTGCGCACCGGGTGGCCCATCTCGCCGAACGCATCCCAGAAGGTGACCGGGCTGGCGCTGTACTGGTGATCGGACAGGCCGAGTTTGGCGATCCGTTCGGTGACCTTGGCATTGTTGCCGCCGGCCTGCGAGATGCCGGACAGGTCGCCCTTCACGTCGGACATGAAGCAGGGCACGCCGATCCGGGAGAAATGCTCGGCCAATGTCTGCAGGGTGACCGTCTTGCCGGTGCCGGTGGCGCCGGTGATCAGGCCGTGGCGATTGGCCATCTGCGGCAGCAGCAGGAGTTCGGTCTGGTCGTTCTTGGCGATGAGCAGGGGATCGGTCATGGCGGGCCTTCTTGGATTGGTGGCCCGATTATAAGTGACGGTGTGTGACGGACTATGGCGAGAATTGAGCGGAGAGAGGGAGTGGTGGATGTGAGGTGCAATAAGAGAAGCGCATTGCATCTTCCGCGGTTCGTCAGCTTTTGTAGTCGGCGCAGGCCGGGGGCGCCCGGCAGCGCCTTACTTTCTTTGCTCGTGCAAAGTA
>JBBIJC010000115.1:0-7193 GCA_037446165.1 Hydrogenophilales bacterium
CGAGCCCGCCATGTTCACCGGCATCATCCAGGCCGTCGGCCACGTCCATCAGCTTTCCGAAAAGGGCGGCGGTGACGCGCGCGTCACCCTCGCTGCGGGCGGACTGCCCCTGAACGACGTCGCCCTGGGCGACTCAATCGCCTGCAACGGCGTCTGCCTGACCGTGGTCGAACGCACCGCCGAGACCTTTTCGGTCGACGTCTCCCAGGAGACCTTCAACTGCACCATCGGCTTCACGCCGGGCGATGCGGTCAACCTGGAGAAGGCCCTGCGCGTGTCCGATCACCTGGGCGGCCACATCGTCTCCGGCCACGTCGACGGCGTCGGCGAGGTGATCCATTTCGCCCCGGTCTCGGCCGCCGACCAGGACGCCAGCTGGCGCCTCGATATCCGCGCCCCCGGCACGCTTGGCCGCTACATGGCGGTGAAAGGCTCGGTGGCGGTGAACGGCGTGTCGCTGACCGTGAACAAGGTGCACGGCAACGAGTTTTCCATCAATCTCATTCCGCACACCCTGGACAACACCATGCTCGGCCACCTCAAGTCTGGTTCCAAGGTGAACCTGGAGGCCGACATGCTGGCCCGCTACGCCGAGCGCCTGCTCGCCTACACGCAAGAAACCGACAAGGATTGACATGACCCTGGCATCCACCCAAGAAATCGTCACCGAGCTGAAGGCCGGCCGCATGGTCATCCTGGTCGACGAGGAGGACCGGGAAAACGAAGGCGACCTGGTCATGGCCGCCGAGCACGTCACCCCGGAGGCGATCAATTTCATGGCCAAGCACGGTCGCGGCCTGATCTGCCTGACCCTGACCCCGGCCCGCTGCATCCAGCTCGGCCTGAAGCAGATGGTGAGCGACAACCAGACCCCGCACGGCACCGCCTTCACCGTTTCGATCGAGGCCGCCGAGGGCGTCACCACCGGCATCTCGGCCGCCGACCGCGCCGTGACCATCCAGGCCGCGGTGAACAAGGAAGCGCGCCCGAGCGACATCATCCAGCCCGGCCACATCTTTCCGCTACGCGCCCAGGAAGGCGGCGTGCTGGTCCGCGCCGGCCACACCGAGGCCGGCTGCGACCTGGCCGCGATGGCCGGCCTGGAACCCGCCGCCGTAATCTGCGAGATCCTCAAGGAAGACGGCACCATGGCCCGCCTGCCCGACCTGATGGTCTATGCCGAGGAACATGGCCTCAAGATCGGCACCATCGCCGACCTGATCCACTACCGCGCCGCCAACGAAAGCCTGGTCAGCCGGGCCGGAGAACGCCAGATCGACACCCCCTACGGCACCTTCCGCATGGTCGTGTACCGCGACAAGATTGGCCAGGCTACTCATTTGGCGCTGGTCAAGGGCGACATCACGCCGGATAACGAGACCCTGGTCCGGGTGCATGAACCGGTCTCGCTGATCGACGTCATCGACGCCAACACCGCCGGCCACGCCTACTCGGTGCCGACCGCCATGAAGATCATCGCCGAGACGGGCAAGGGCATCATCGTCCTGCTGCACCGCCCCGAATCGGCCGACGAACTGGCCGAACGCGCCCTTCCCGCCGACACTGCGCCGCCGGCGCGCAAGTTCGATCTGCGCAACTACGGCACTGGCGCCCAGATCCTGCGCGACCTGGGCGTGAGCAAGATGAAACTGCTGGCCACGCCGCGCAAGATGCCGGCCATGGACGGCTTCGGTCTGGAAGTGACCGGCTATTTCGAGCGATCATGATCGCTCCCTCTCCCCGACCCTCACCCGCCTGCGGGCGAGGGACTGAAGTGTCGCATACGCGACAATTGGCTTAAGGAACTGATATGGCCCAACGCTACGACAACATCGACGAGATCGAGGCCAAACTGGACGGTAGCGGCCTGCGCATCGGCATCGCCACCACCCGCTGGAACACCAACATCTGCGACGGACTGCTATCCGCCTGCACCACCACCCTGGCCAAGATCGGCGTCAACGACAAGGACATCGTCATCGTCACCGTGCCCGGCGCGCTGGAACTGCCGCTGGCCCTGCAGAAAATGGCCACCTCCGGCAAGTACGACGCCCTGATCGCAATCGGCGCCGTGATCCGAGGCGACACCTATCACTTCGAGATCGTCGCCAACGAGATGGCCTCCGGCATCACCCAGGTCCAGCTCGATACCGGCGTGCCCATCGGCAATGCCGTGCTGACCACCGAAAACGAACATCAGGCCGTTGCCCGCATGAGCGAAAAGGGCCGCGACGTGGCCCATTGCGCGGTCGAGATGGCCTGCCTGCTGAAGGTCCTATGAGCAAGAAACGTGGCAATCGCCGTCACTCGCGCGAGTTGGCCCTGCGCGCCCTGTACCAGTGGCAGCTGACTGGCGACGACCTGGCCAGACTGCTGGTCCAGGCCGAAGAGGCGGAGGAGTATGCCGATGCCAATATCGAATTCCTCCAGGCCATGCTGGAAGGCATCCTGAACGAAGCGGCGACCTTGGATGGCGCCCTGGCCAGCCATCTCGACCGCCCGATTGAGCAGCTTTCCCCGATCGAGCACGGCATCCTCCTGATCGGTGCCTACGAGCTTCAGCACAGCCTGGACGTGCCCTACAAGGTCGCCATCAACGAGGCCGTCAATCTGGCCAAAGCCTATGGCGGCACCGACGGCCACAAGTACGTCAATGGCGTGCTCGACAAACTGGCCAAGGACGTACGCAGGACCGAGATCGAGGCGGCAGCGCGGCCGTAACAGCGTGGCCTCCGAATTCGACCTCATCGCCAGTTACTTCACCCGGCCCTCACACAGCGCCACACTGGGCATCGGCGACGATGCCGCCCTGCTCCGCCCCGCCCCCGGCATGGAATTGGCCATCTCGGCCGACATGCTGGTCTCCGGGCGGCATTTCTTTCCCGATACCGACCCCGAACTACTCGGCCGCAAAGCCCTCGCGGTGAACCTGTCCGACCTGGCGGCCATGGGCGCCCTGCCGCGCTGGGCGTTGCTGTCTCTGGCCCTGCCCGAGGCCGACGAGGCCTGGCTGGACCGCTTTTCGCGCGGCTTCCTCGGCCTGGCCGAGACGTTTGACGTCGAACTGGTGGGCGGCGACACCACCCGCGGCCCACTCAACATCAGCGTCACCATCCTGGGCGAAGTCGAGGCCGGTAATGCCTTGCGCCGGGATGCCGCCAAGGTGGGCGACGACATCTGGGTATCCGGCGAGCTGGGCGCAGCCGCGCTGGGCCTGAGACACCTGAAGGGCGAAACGGCACTATCGGCATCCGCCGCTGCCGCCTGCCTGTCCCGCCTGCACGATCCGGCGCCCCGGGTAGCCCTGGGCCGAGCCCTCCGGGGGCTGGCGCATGCCGCCATCGATATCTCGGATGGCCTGCTGGCCGACCTGGGACACATCCTGGAACGCAGCGAGGTCGGGGCCCATCTGGATCTGGCATCGGTTCCGGCTGCGCCCGTCCTGCGCGACCATCCTGATCTGTTGCGCAACTGCGCCCTGGCCGGCGGCGACGATTATGAACTCTGCTTTACCGCGCCCGTCTCGCATCGTGGCCGGATTCAGTCGGCGGCCGACTCATGCTCGATCCAGGCAACCCGAATCGGGACGATTGTCCAGGCGCCGGGCCTGAAAGCAAGCGATGACCAGGGCCATCTGGTCGATTTGCCGCCGCGTGGCTATGACCACTTTGGCTCATCCGTTCCCTCCCTGGGCTAGTAACAACGTTCCCCTTTTCCCGCTCCTGAGCAGTGCTATATTGGCCGCGGAGTGTCCATGCGGACACCATCTAATCAAAGGAGAACGATATGGGTTTGCTGGATGGTTTAGTCGGTCAGGCGATGGGACAAATGCTGGGTGGCCAGCAGGACAGCAGCGCGGGCGGTGGCAGCGCGATGCTGGGCATGGTCACCGCGCTTATTCAGCAGCAAGGCGGTCTGGGCGGCCTGTTGCAGAAATTCGAGCAATCCGGCCTGGGCGCGCAAGCCGCATCGTGGGTGGGCACCGGCGCCAACCTGCCGGTCGATGCCAACCAGATCAGCGCTGCGCTGGGCAGCGGGGCGCTGGGCAACCTCGCCGCCAAATTCGGCGTTTCGCCGGATCAGGTGTCAGGGGTCTTGGCACAGGCGCTGCCCCAGGCGGTGGACCATTTGACGCCGAATGGCCAGGTCGCCCAGAACGACACCCTGGACAGCCTGGCGGGCGCACTTGGCGGCCTGTTCAAAAGCTGAGCGCAGTCTCATGACGTAAAAAAGGCGGGGAGTTCCCCGCCTTTTTTTGTGGCCCGAGCAGGATTACAGATCGCCGTTGGCCCCCGCCATCATGATCTCCATCAGCTTGTTGCGAACCTCGGTCGCGAGCGGAAGCAGTTTCGGGTCCAGCTTGGCGGCCTTGATCATGTCATCCAGACCCAGCATGACCAAGACACCCTTGCCATCCTTGTCTTCGACCAGTGCGATCCGGCAAGGCAGGAAGGCGGCGAATGCCATGTTGGCGCCGACCATTTGCACCGCAGTCATCGGGTCGCAGAATTGATAGATGGTCACGCGTTTTTCCGGCTTGCCGGTCATGGCCTTGACCTGTTCGGACAGCGGCAACTCTCCGACCAGCTTGAAATTCAGGGTATTGGCGCGCTGTTTGAGCGACTCGGCGGCATCGTCCATGCTGACCCCAGCGGCCAGCGGCATTTCCAGAATGGTCTGCCCCATCATCTGAATGGCCTTGGGCTGGGGCTTATCCGCCAGCGCCGGTGCAGCCATCATGCCGAAGGCAATACATGTCAGAACGAAACGAACCAGACGGACAGCAGTAAAATTGTGCATGGAAACTCCTCTTCAATCTGTTGAGCGGCTATACGCGGGAAAATTATATATCGCGGGAAATAGTCCAGAGCGGTTTGTTGGGATTTGGTTCCGAACGGTCTGGTCGACAGTGTCGTCACCCCCTTATTTCAAGGAGAAAGTTGTGCCCATGGAGCTTTTGAAAATGCTGCATATCCTGGCGACCGTGATCTGGGTCGGCGGGATGTTCTTTGCCCATCAGTGCCTGCGGCCGGCGGCCCTGGCGCAACTCGAACCGCCGCAACGGCTGAAACTGTGGAACGGGGTCTTCGCCCGCTTTTTCCCCTGGGTCTGGTCGGCCGTGATCCTGCTCATCGGCACCGGCCTTGCACTGATCATGCGCCTGGGCGGCATGGCCGCGATCCCGGTCCATCTGCACATCATGGCTGGCATCGGCTACCTCATGGCCGGGATCTTCGCTGCTCTCTACTTCCGGCCTTATGCCCGGCTACGCCAGGCGGTCGCCGCCGAAAACTGGCCTTCCGCCGGCGCGGCACTGAACCGGATACGACTCATGGTCGGGATCAACCTGAGCCTGGGTCTCGCGAATATCATCCTGGTGTTCGTGCTGCCGCTTCTGGATTAACGCCGCAACCTGGTGATAGCGGGTCAGGCCGTCGCCCAACTCGCCCGGCGGGGCGATATCCCAGCGCCACTCGGCGCAGACGGCCCACCGGCCCAGCAGGGATCGGAAATCCATCCGCACCAGGACTTCGCCAGCCTCCGCCAGTGTCACCTGCTCGATGTCGGCCAACAGACAGACCGGTGCCTGGAACCGCTCCAGATACGCCAGGTGCTGGCTCAGCAATGCCTGCCCGCGTGCATTGACCCTGGCCTCATCCCAGGCCGCGCCGTGGCGCTGCTGCGACGGCGCGGGCAGATTAGGCAATTGGGACCACAGATTGACCGATGCCACCCAGTCGATGCGTCCCTCGTCCAGAAACCGGGCTGGTTGCGGCGGGATTGACGGCCATGCCGCCAGGCACTCGGTGACGTCATGTTCGATCAGGCGCACGTTGCCGTGGCGCCGGGCCTGCCAGCGCGCGCGCCAGGGATGAACCATGTCCACCAGCCAGACCTCCTCGAACAGAGCGCTCAGTTCAGCGAGCGGAACATCGAGTAGCGGACCGGAACCCAGCACCAGGGCCACGCGCCGTGCCGGCACTTGTCGAGCCGCATCCAGCAAGGCCTTTCGACTGGCGGCCAGATGAGGGCTCCATGCCTCCCTGCAGCGCCGCTCGCGGGCCAGGATGGCAATGGCTTCCGACAGGTGACCGGTCCTGCGCGCCAGCCGGGTGGCCGGGGTAAACAGCCAGGCAATCGCTTCCGCCAGCATCAGCCCGCCTGTTGGCCATAACCCTTGAATGCCTCCAGGGCCTCGCCCATTTCAGCCTCGCTGAGCAACACCGGCTCACCCATCAAGGAAGCCCGCCAATACTGCTCGCACAAGGACTCCACTTCCACGGCCAGGGCAACGGCTCTGGCCAGACTGTCGCCCACTGCCACCAGACCGTGATTGGCCATCAGGCACGCCTTGCGCCCGGCGAGTGCCGCCAGAACACGATCAGACAGGCCCTGGCTGCCAAAGGTGGCATAACCGGCGCAGCGGATGTCCGCACCGCCCGCCACGGCCACCATATAGTGAAAAGCCGGAATGCCGCGGCGCAGGCAGGCCAGGGAAACCGCAAATGGCGAATGGACATGAACCACGGCATTGACCTCGGGCCGGGCCCGATAAATATCCCGATGAATCCGCCACTCGCTGGATGGCGGCAGCACGCCGCTGGCATGCCCCGACCAATCCATTTCCACGACCTGATCGGGCCTGATCTCCGCTGATGGCAGGCCTGAAGGCGTAATCAGCAAGCCCTCACCGAACCGGGCGCTCACATTGCCCGAACTGCCCCGATTGAGCCCCTCCAGCACGGTTGTGCGCGAGGCGGCGGAGACTGCATTGCGTAGATCTGTTTCGTTCATGCGCATACTTTCTTCAACGAATCGACAATACATTATTGACAGAATAATTTCCCTCGATAAAATGGCGAGCCTCGTAGCGGGAGTAGCTCAGCTGGTAGAGCGCAACCTTGCCAAGGTTGAGGTCGCGAGTTCGAACCTCGTCTCCCGCTCCAAATTCCGGGGAAAGCCAATGGCTTTCCCCTTAGCTTTTATAGCTAACGGTTATAACGCGGCGCGTTAGCAAAGCGGTTATGCACCGGATTGCAAATCCGTGTAGGTCGGTTCGACTCCGGCACGCGCCTCCAGCTTTCTCTTGATCAGCAACATGACTCCCGGCGGCCCGGGTGGCGAAACAGGTAGACGCAAGGGACTTAAAATCCCTCGACTTCGGTCATACCGGTTCGAGTCCGGTCCCGGGC
>JBBIJC010000116.1:0-7154 GCA_037446165.1 Hydrogenophilales bacterium
GGATATGGCAGCCGTACACAGACTGCTCGACAGCGGTGAGTTGCGACGCGTGGAACATGACGGCAACATCTTCTATATCCACCATAGTGCCGAACACCCGATTTCATTCCCTACCCCTCCCACTTCCTAGGACACGACCATGAAAGCCCCCACCTCCCGCATCGTTATCCTCGGCGCCGGCTTTGCCGCGCTCACCGCCGTACGCGAATTGCGCAAACGTGCGCCCCAGGCCCGCATCACCGTGGTCGCGCCCAAGGCTGAATTCGTCTACCTGCCCAGTCTGATCTGGGTGCCGACCGGCATCCGCAAGGGCAGCGACCTGATCCTGCCGCTCGATACCTTCTTCAAGGACCATGGCGTCGAATTCATCGCCGCCCGGGTGACCGGGCTGGAAAATGGCGGCCGCACCGTGCTGACTGACCAGGGCCCGGTCCCGAACGATGCCCTGATCATCGCCACCGGCGGCCGCTTCATCAAGAAGCTGCCCGGTATCGAACACGCCCTGACCCTGTGCGAAGGCGTACCTGCCGCCGAAGCCATCAGGGAGCGACTGGAAAAGATGCAAAGCGGCCGGATCGCGCTCGGCTTCGGCGGCAACCCCAACGAACCCTCCGCCATGCGCGGCGGCCCGATGTTCGAACTCATGTTCGGCATCGATACCTGGTTGCGCAAGCAAGGCAAGCGCGACCGGATCGAGCTCACTTTCTTCAATGCGGCGGCTGAACCGGGCAAGCGTCTGGGCGATAAGGCGGTGTCTGGGCTGTTGTCGGAAATGGCAAAACGCCGCATCGACACCCATTTGGGCCACAAGCCGATCGGCTTCTCGGAGAAAGGCGTAGACACCGAAGGCGGTCACGTCAACGCCGACCTGATCCTGTTCATGCCCGGCCTGACCGGACCAGTCTGGGCTCCGGAAAGCGGCTTGCCACTCTCCGCCGGCGGCTTCATCCAGGGCGACGAATTCTGCCGGGTGCCCAACACCGAGCGGGTCTTCGTGGTCGGCGACGCAGGCAGTTTCCCCGGCCCCGACTGGCTACCCAAGCAGGCACACATGGCCGACCTGCAAGCCAAGGCCGCCGCCGAAAACCTGCTGCGGATACTGGATGGCCACGAACCCGTCGCCAAGCCGCGTCCTGAACTGATCTGCATCGTCGACACCGTGGATTCCGGCATCCTGATCTATCGCGACACCAATCGCTCCTGGCTGCTGCCACCGTCGCGGATATTCCATTGGGCGAAGCGATATTTCGAAGGCCATTATCTGCGCGTTTTCCGCCGCTGACACCGGTCCAGGACAATCTCAACAATTTCCAGACAATAATGTCCGTCATATTTGACTGGTTTTTTGACATGAAGTATCGATGGCTAACATCAAAAATATATTCTTCATTAATAACAGATAGTTAAATACAATTTATACAAATTATTGTTTGTGGCACGGTAACTGCTTATATGTATGCGCAGCCCAAAAAAAGCTGTTGTCATCCGATACGCGGGACACGTTCGCTGACAATGGTGGGTTGTATGACTTTTCTCCTCAAGGAACTCGGGGAGGGGCTCTTTCTCCTCCTTCCCCTCCCCGATCTTTTTCCTTGCACCCCATGCGAGCTTTACTCAATCACAGGTTTTTGGCCCTCACTAAAACCCAGTAAAATAATCAAACATTCATAGCCCTATTACAGATCATGATTCAGACCCATTACGAACGCATCGGTGGCGAAACCAAGATCCGCCAACTCGTGGACCGCTTCTACGCCATCATGGACGAGCTTCCAGAAACCTACGACGTCCGCAAAATGCATGCCGAGGATTTGAGCCATTCCGGCCAGAAGCTGTTCGATTTTCTCTCCGGCTGGATGGGCGGCCCGCAGCTTTATGTGGAAAAGCACGGCAATCCGTTTCTGCGGCGCCGGCACCTGCCCTTTGCCATTGGTGACACCGAGCGCGACCAGTGGCTGATGTGCATGCGCCAGGCCCTGGACGAAGTGGTCGAGACCCCGGAGTTGCGTGATGAACTGTTTGCTGCCTTCGCCAAGGTTGCCGATCACATGCGCAACCAGGGTCCCAGCACTGCCCATTCACATTGAACTCAAACTGCGCAGCGATCGACATGTCCCAGTTACCCGCACAGCGACTCAAATTTTTCCCGATCTCCTGGTTCGCCATGATCATGGGCCTGAGCGGCCTCGCCATCGCCTGGGAGCGCGCGGAAGAAATCCTGCAACTGCCGTTCCACCCAGCCCCTACCTTGCTAGGTCTGGCGACCTTGGCCTTCCTTGTGCTGGCGGCTTTGTATGGCGTCAAGCTGCTGAAATACCGGGATGCGGTCAAAAAGGAGTGGGCACATCCGATCAAGATGAATTTCATCCCCACCTTTTCCATCGCCCTGCTTCTGCTGTCCGTCGCCTGGCTGCCGTTCAGCAGCACCTTCTCGCAAATGCTCTGGCTCATCGGCACCGCCACGCAGCTGCTGCTCACGCTCTACATCATCTCCTGGTGGGTGCACCACACGCACTTTGAAATCACCCATCTCAACCCGGCCTGGTTCATTCCGGTGGTGGGCAACATCCTGGTGCCTATCGCCGGCATTCAGCACGCGCCGATTGAAATCTCGTGGTTCTTTTTCAGTCTGGGCCTGATGTTCTGGCCGATCCTCCTGGCCATCATCTTTTATCGGATCATCTTTCACGGCAGCCTGCCGGAACGCCTGCTGCCGACCCTGTTCATCCTGATCGCCCCGCCCGCCGTGGGCTTTATTTCCTACGTCAAGCTGACCGGATCGGTCGATGCGTTTGCTGAAGTACTGTACAACAGCGGTCTGTTTTTCACCCTGCTGCTATTTTTCCAGGCCAAATGGTTCGCCCGCCTGAAGTTCTCGCTGACCTGGTGGGCGTATTCGTTCCCTCTGGCGGCGATCACGGTCGCCAGCCTGGTCATGGTCCAGCACAGCGGCAGCGTCATCTACCTGCGTCTGTCCGGTCTGCTGCTCGGCATTGCCAGCGTGGTCATCGCCGGCCTGCTGGTCCGGACGGCGATTGCGGTCAGTCGCAAGGAAATCTGCGTCGAGGATTGAGTTGAACGGGACCGGCGGCCCCGTTCATTGTTCACTCAAAGTTTCTGATGACTCCCGTCGCACAGCACGCCATTGCCAGTGTGCTTGCAACCGCAGAAATAGACCGTTCCATTCTTCTCAGACTTGTACTCGACCGGGTTGAACTCGGTGCCCTGGTGCGAGCCGTCGCAAAACGGCTGACTCTTGCTCCGGCCGCAGGCACACCACCAGTAACTCTTGCCAGCCTCGACTTCAACCGGATAAGGGGCCTTCTGGGCGATGATCGGTTTGCTCATGGTCTATCTCCTCACTTGGCCTGGGCTTCGATGGCGATGTCGATGGTCACCTCATCGCCAACCAGCGGCGCATATTTCCCCATGTTGAAATCGGATCGCTTGACCGTGGTGGTCGCATTGGCACCGATCGCATCGCGCTTCATCATCGGGTGCAGCGCGTGCTTGAACGAGGTCACGGTCAGCGTCACTGGCCGGGTCACGCCCTTGATGGTCAGATTGCCGTTCACCGCCACCGGCTTGTCGCCATCGAACTTGACTGACGTGGACTTGAACGTGGCGGTCGGATACGCGGACGTATCGAGGAAATCCGCGCCCTGGATGTGCTCGCTGAACAGCGGACTGCCGGTATCAACCGACTTCGTGTCGATGGCCACGTCGACCGAGCCGGTCCGGGCTGCGCTATCCAGGGTCACTTGTCCGGTCGTCCGGTCGAACCGGCTCAACTGGGTCGAATAGCCCATATGGCTGTAGGAAAAACGCGGGAAGGTATGGTTGGCATCAAGGTAGAAAGTCTCCGGTGCGGCGAAGGCCGACGAAGCAAAGACAAGGGCAAGCGAAGGCAACAGCAATTTCATGGTAATTCTCCTGGTGGGGTGGTTATTTCCGGGGTGCCGGCAGACTGGCAGCCTGGATATGGAAAACGATCTGGATCTCATTGGCGACGGTATCAAAAGCCGCCCACTCACCTTCGCCGATGGCGAAATCAGCCCGTTTCAGGGTGAAAGCGCCATCGAACCGCGCCGTCGCGCCCTGGCCGACATAAGTAAACGGGGCAGTCACGGTCTGGCTTCGGCCCTTGATGGTCAGTTTGCCGACCGCCTCATAGCGATTGCCGCCCAGCGCTCGCACGGCATTGGAGACAAAGCGGGCGCGAGGAAAGACCTTGGCATTGAACCACTGCGCGCCCAGCACCTCGTCGTTGGCCTCGGCAGAGCCGGCATCGATGCTGCTCAGATCGGCGTCGATCACTGCGCTCGCCGCCGCAGGCTTGGCGGGGTCGAAATTCAGTTGTGCGGCGAACCGGCTGAAACCGCCCTTGACCGGCACCCCCATCTGTTTGAAGGTAAAGTCCAGCCGGCTCTTGTCCAGTTGCACGGCATTGAAAACCGTCGCCTGGACCGATCCGGCCAGGGCAGCCAGGCACAGCAGACCAATGAACTGGATAAGTTTCATGTTCGTTTCTCCTTCGCAATGGCACGACGCCACGGCGCCATGCGGACCAGGATGTCATCCCGGTCGATCAGATGATGTTTCAGGGCCATCCCGGCATGCCCGGTCACCAGGGCCAGCATCAGGTAGTTGAGCCACTCGTGTATGGCCCGCAACAGATTGCCGAGTTCCGTGTTCTTGGTCAGCAGATCGGGAATTGGCAGCACACCGAAATAGACCGTCTGGAAACCCTTGGCCGAACTCATCAGCCAGCCGGTCAGCGGCACCGCGATCATCAGCAGATAGAGCAGGCCATGGACCGCCTGGGCGCCCATGCGCTGCCAGACCGGCATGGACTCCGGCAACTCTGGGGGCCGATGCGCGACACGCCAGACCAGTCTAAGCAACAGCAACAGGAAGGCCGTCACACCGGCCCACTTGTGCCACGAATAGATCTTCAACTTGAATGGCGACAAATGCAGACCATGCATGTAAAGCCCCACCGAGAATGTGACCAGGATCAGGACTGCCATCAGCCAGTGCAGGGCAATGGCAGTGCGGGTGTAGGCCTGAGTCGTCTGTCTTGCGGTCATGATCATTCGAGGTAATATCCTAGTTCGATGATCGGACTTTAGACCTGCATTAGCCGCAGAAATAGGTGACAATCTGCAATTATTTGTTGCCAGGTCAACAACAATGGATCAACTGGATGGCATGCGGCTGTTTGTCCGGGTCGCCGAGCAAGGCAGTTTCGCGGCAGTCGCCCTGCAAATGGGCGTGGCCCGCTCCGTGGTGACCCGGCGCATTGCCGGGCTGGAAACCCGGCTGGGTACCAAGCTGATCGCCCGCAGCACCCGCCGCCTGAGCCTCACCTCCGCCGGCGCCATCTACCTGGAAAAATGCCGGGAAATCCTGGACATGGTCGAAGCCGCCGAAACCGGGCTCGATGCCGAGCGCCAGACGCCGCGCGGCACCATCCGGGTCAGCGTGCCATTGAGCTTTGGCCAGCGTTATCTGGCGCCGTTGCTGCTTGAGTTCAGCCGGCTCTATCCTGATGTCGCCCTGAACATGGACTTCACCGACCGGCGCGCCAACCTGATCGAAGAAGGGGTCGACCTCGCCATCCGGGTCACCGACCGGCTCGGCCAGCAGGAGGTGGCCCGCCGGCTCAGTTCCACCCGGCTCGTGGTCGTCGCCTCGCCCGGCTACCTGGAACAGCACGGCCTACCGCAACGCCCCGCCGACCTGCTCGGCCATGAATGTCTCGCCTACACCCTCTCGGCCAGCGCCTCCTGGACCTTCACCGTGGAAGGCAAGACGCAAAGCATCCCGGTGCATGGCCGGATTCAGGCCAACAATGGAGACGTGCTCCTGCAAGCGGCCATCGACGGGCAGGGAATCACCTGCCAGCCCACTTTCATTGCCGCCAATGCACTCGCCTCGGGCGCCTTGAAAGAAATCCTCGCCGACTACCCCATCCCCGAGATCGGCATCTACGCCGTGCTGCCGGGCAACCGGCACATCCCGCTCCGGATCAGGGTGCTGATCGATTTCCTGATCGAACGACTCGGACCCGAGCCGATCTGGAACCGGCCTCCGCCCTGAGCCTGCCCCCTTGCGTAAACAGGATACGGTCTACCTCCGCCATTGGGACGCATATCCCATGGCTGGCACATGCTCGGAGATGCATACTGGTCACCCTCTCCTTCACCTGCCTGGAGTAAAAGATGAACCACATCACCGCACGCACCGCCCTGATTCTGCTCAGTTCAGTCCTGGTCACCAGCCACGCCCAGGCCGACTTCAAAGATGACATGCTCAAGCAGCTCGGCAACCTGGGCACCGGCAGCAAGGCCTCCGCCCCCGCATCTGATGCGCAATCGTCTACGGCGTTGTCCGGCCTGAGTCAGGGCGACATGTCCAAGGGGTTGAAGGAAGCCCTGTCCAAGGGCGTCAAGAATGCGATCTCCCAACTGGGCAAGAACAACGGGTTCCTGAACGACGCCAGCGTCAAGATTCCCATGCCGGAAAACCTGGCCAAGGTGGAGAAACTGCTGCGTACGCTGCATCAGGACAAAATGGCGGATGAATTCGTCGCCACCATGAACCATGCCGCCGAGAAGGCAGTCCCGGAAGCCACCAGTGTATTTTCCGATGCCATCAAATCGATGACCCTGGAAGATGCAGAAGGCATCCTGAAAGGGCCGGACGACGCGGCCACCCAGTATTTCCGCAAGAAGAGCGAAGCCACCCTCACCGAGCGCTTCCGCCCGATCGTCACCGCCGCGACCGCGAAGGCCGGGGTTACCGCGTCCTACAAGAAGATGATGAACAAGGCCGGATCGATGGCGCAATACCTGGGCAGCGCGAACGACCTAGATGGCTATGTCACCGCCAAGGCACTCGATGGCCTGTTCACCAAGGTCGCGGCCGAGGAAAAGGCGATCCGGACCAACCCGGTGGCGCGCACCACCGACCTGCTGAAGAAGGTGTTTGGCAGTCTGGGGAATTAAGAAAACGCTGATTTATTCGAGTTTCGTCGCTCCCGCGAAAGCGGGAGCCCAATGAAATCAATGAACTGGATACCCGCTTCCGCGGGTAAGACGAATAAATCAGCGACTCATTAACAAAAACCCGCTGGTGTTTCTGATACTCCG
>JBBIJC010000117.1:0-4052 GCA_037446165.1 Hydrogenophilales bacterium
AGCAACGCAGGGGGCAATAAGTGAAGCGCATTGCCCTGCGGTTATTGCCCCCTGCACAAACCTCAGTCTTCGTCCTGATGCGGCTTGAACTCGGCGGCCAGTTGCTGCTGCACGTTGGGTGGCACCTGTTCGTAGTGGGACAGCTCCAGCGTATAGGAGCCCTGGCCGCCGGTCAGCGCCTTGAGCCGCTGCTGGAAGTTGTCCAGTTCGGCCAGCGGCGCCATGCCGTTGATGGTCATCATGCCTCCGCGTCCGGCCTGGTTGCCGGTGATCTGGCCACGGCGAACCGAGAGATCGCCGCTGACATCGCCGAAGTGGGCCTCGGGCACGGTCAGCTCGATATTGACGATGGGTTCCAGGACGATCGGCCTGGCCTTGTCCATGGCGTCCTGGAAGGCCTTCTTGCCGGCGGTGACGAAGGCGATTTCCTTGCCGTCGACCGGATGATTCTTGCCGTCGTAGACGGTGACCCGGATGTCCTGGAGCGGGAAGCCGGCTGCCGCACCGAGTCCCATGGCCTGGCGCACGCCCTTCTCCACCGCCGGGATAAAGGTGCCGGGAATCACGCCGCCCTTGACCGCGTCGACGAACTCGAAGCCCTGCCCGCGTTCCATCGGCTCCACCCTCAAGTAGACCTCGCCGAACTGGCCGGCGCCGCCGGACTGCTTCTTGTGCCGGTGGTGCCCTTCGGCCGCGGCCTGGATGGTCTCGCGGTAGGGGATGGTGGGCGGGTGGGTCTCGACATCGAGCCGGAACTGTTCGCGCATCTTCTCCAGCACGTTGGCCAGATGCATCTCGCCCTGGCCGCGGATGACCGCCTCGTGGGTGGTGGCGTCGTGCTCGACATGCAGACCGGGGTCTTCGGCGGTCAGCTTGTGCAGCACCTCGGCCAGTTTGGAGCCGTCCGACAGCTTCTTCGGCCGCACCGCCAGGCCGAACACGGCATGCGGAAAATCAAGCGGCTGCATGTGGATGTGGTCGTCCTCTGGCGCATCGTGCAGCACGGCATCGAAATCGAGATCGTCGACCTTGGTCACCGCACAGATGTCGCCTGGGCCGCAGGCATCGACCTCGGTCAGCTGCTTGCCCTGCAGCATGAACAGATGGCTGACCTTGAACGGCTTGCGCGATTCGCCGATGTAAAGCTGGCTGCCTGGCGTGACCGTGCCCTGATAAACCCTGAAGGTGGAGGTCTTGCCGACATAGGGGTCCATTTCGACCTTGAACACGTGGGCGATGACATGTTTGTCCGAGTCCGGTTCCGAGAAGAACGGCACCTCGTCTTCGCCCTCGCCCTTCACGAACAGGGGCGGATTGCCTTCGGCCGGGTTGGGCAGCAGCTTGACCATGATCTCCAGCAGCTCCGGGATGCCCGCGCCGGTCTGGGCGGAGACGAAACACACCGGCACCAGATGGCCTTCGCGCAGCGCCAGCTCGAACGGTGCATGCAGCTGATCCGGCTGAACCTCGCCCTGTTCCAGATAGACGGCCATCAGGTCTTCGTCCACTTCGACCACCTGATCGACCAGGGCCTGATGGGCCGCCGCAACCGACGAGAAATCCGCCTCGCCCCCGGGATTGAAGAAACAGTCGGTCACCTTGCTGCCACCCGACGCCGGCAGGTTGATGGGCAGGCATTCGCGGCCGAATGCGGCCTGGAGATCGACCAGCAGCGCCGGCAGGTTGACCCCGGGCGCATCGATCTTGTTGATCACGAGCATCCGGTCGAGCTTGCGGGTCTGGGCCCAGTGCATCATCCGGCTGGCAGTCATTTCGATGCCTTTTTGGGCATCGATCACCACAGCTACCGTTTCCACTGCGTCCAGGGCGCACATCGCCTGACCCATGAAATCCGGGTAGCCCGGCGTGTCGAGCAGATGGACCCGGGTTCCGGCGTGATCGAGGTGGGCCACAGCCAGCTTAACCGAATGCAGGTGCGCCTTTTCCAGCGGATCGTAATCGCACACGGTATTGCTCTTGTCGATGCTGCCTGCCGAGGCGATGGCGCCACTTGCTGCCAGCAACGATTCGATGAGGGTGGTTTTGCCGGCGCCACCATGGCCGACCAGGGCTAGGGTACGAACGCGATCCGTGGTGTTGGACATTCTTTGATTCCTGATGGACTGAGAAAAGATATATCCAGCCAGTATAGGCATGCCATTCGCCGCCTTCAACGGACATCATCCTCTTCAATAGTCGCAGCCGACTGCCGCTTGTTTTATGATGGCTGGAAATCATCCAGCCAAAGGGGAACACATGCTGGTTTTAATCGTCGTCATCCTGGGCCTGATGTTCCTGGCCCTGGTCTATGGCATCACCATCTACAACGCCCTGGTCCAGATCAAGTACAACGTCAGCACCACCTGGGCCAACATCGACGTGCTGCTCAAGCAGCGCCACGACGAACTGCCCAAGCTGATCGAGACCTGCAAGCAATACAAGGAATTCGAGCAGACCACGCTGGAACGGGTGACCGCGGCGCGCGGCCAGGTCCAGCAGGCGCGCGAAGCCGGCGACATCCAGGCCCTGGGCGCCGCCGAGACGGCATTGCGCAGCGGCCTGGGCCAGTTGTTCGCGGTGGTCGAAGCCTATCCCGACCTGAAGACCAACCAGCAATTCATGCAGCTGCTGAGCCGGATCACCGCCCTGGAAGATGCCATCGCCGACCGGCGCGAGCTGTATAACGAGAGCGTCAACATCAACAACGTCCGCATCGAGCAGTTTCCCGACTCCATCGTCGCCGGCATGTACAACTTCCGCCGGGCGCAGATGCTGAGCTTCGATGCCGAAGAAAAACGCGACATCGACGTCAAGGGCCTGTTCGGCAGTTGATGCTTCGACGCTGGCGGGACTTCCTCGCGACCGGGGGCTATCTGCTCCTGGCCCCGATCAGCTTTCAATTCGATGCGCCGGGCGTCCGGATCGCCAGTGTTTGCGCCATCTTCATCCTTGCCCTGACCGCCTGGCTGTTCAGCCTGCGCCGTCTGCGCGCCATCCGCGACACCCCGACCTCGCGCATCAACTCGGCCGCGCAGGGCTACGTCGAACTGACCGGCACAGGCCGGCCCTTGCCGACTGAGGAGGTATTGAGCCCGGCCCATCATCTGCCCTGCCTGTGGTATCGCTACCGCCGGTTCAAGCGCAGCAGCGATGACAACTGGCGCCAGATCGATTCCGGCGAAAGCGACACGCCGTTCATCCTGGAAGACAGCACCGGCCGTTGCCTGCTCGACCCGACCGACGCGGAAATCCTCACCGACCGCAAGGAAAGCTTCCTGGATGGCGATTACCGACTCGACGAGGAATTGCTGCTGGTCGGCGCACCGATCTACGCGCTGGGCGAATTTGGCAGCCGGGGCGGCGGTCACAGCCTGTTTGACGAACGGGCCGAACTG
Organism: Hydrogenophilales bacterium; assembly: GCA_037446165.1. Lineage (GTDB taxonomy): Bacteria > Pseudomonadota > Gammaproteobacteria > Burkholderiales > Thiobacillaceae > Parasulfuritortus. The sequence continues at coordinate 3,396 of JBBIJC010000117.1, forward strand.
GGCAATCTGCTGGAGGACTGGAAGCAGGACCAGGACCAGCTGCTCCGCCGGTTCGACCTGAACGGCAACGGTGAGATCGACCCGCAGGAATGGCAACTGGCCCGCGCCGCCGCGCAGCGGGAGGTCGACGCCCGCAGGCAGGCGGAGCTGGACGCGCCGGTCAGCCATATCCTGAATCGGCCCGGCAGCGGCCGCCCCTACCTCATCGCCAGCTTTCCGCCGGAGCAACTGGCCAGCCGCTACCGACTACGGGTCTGGGCCCATTTCGCACTCTGCCTGGCCGCACTGATCGCCTTTGGACTGATTGCCTAGCAGCCAGGTCGATCGCTTGTTATATTCGCCATAACGAATATAATGCAGCACATGATCGATACTCAGGACTTCTTCTCGACCCTCTCGGACGCGACCCGTCGCCGGCTGCTTTCATTGCTGGTTGGCCAGGGCGAGCTGTGTGTCTGCGAACTGACCGCCGCCCTGGATACGCCGCAACCGAAGATCTCCCGGCATCTGGCCGTAATGCGTGACGCGGGTCTGCTGGCAATCCGCCGTGAGGGCACCTGGATCTTCTACCGGCTCGACCCGCAGCTCCCGCTCTGGGCTTATCGCATCCTGGAGAGCCTCGGCCGCGACGCCCCCAATCCCGACGCCGAAGGAGAC
>JBBIJC010000117.1:4152-7095 GCA_037446165.1 Hydrogenophilales bacterium
CGCCGCCTGGCCGCGGAAGCGCTCGGTACCGCACTGCTGCTCGCCATCGTGATCGGCTCGGGCATCATGGCCGAGCGTCTGGCAGGCGGCAACGTTGCCGTCGCGCTGCTCGGCAACACGCTCTCAACCGGGGCCGGGCTGATCGTCCTGATCCTGGTCTTCGGCCCAATCTCGGGCGCGCACTTCAACCCGGCGGTGACCCTGGCCGATGCCTGGCAGGGCGGCCTGCCCTGGCGCGAGGTACCCGGTTACCTGATCGCGCAGGTCGTCGGCGCCTTTGCCGGCGTGGCCATCGCCCACCTGATGTTTGGCGAGCCGGTGTTCTTCGCCTCGCACCACGAGCGCAGCGGCGCTGCCCAGGCCTTGAGCGAGTTCGTCGCCACCTTCGGCCTGCTCGCCACCATCTGGGGCTGCCTGCGTTCCCGACCCAATGTCGTGCCGTTCGCGGTCGGCCTGTACATCACCTCGGCCTACTGGTTCACCGCCTCGACCTCGTTTGCCAACCCGGCCGTCACCCTTGCCCGCGCCGCCAGCGACACCTTCGCCGGCATCCGCCCGGTTGACACCCCTGCATTCATCGTCGCCCAGTTGCTGGGCGCCTTCGCCGCCACGGCCCTGTTCCGCTGGCTGATTCCCAACCTGCCGGCCGAACAGGTCGTCGTTCCTCATAGCGAGAAAGCCAATGACTGATAACCGTCTTCCCACCGTACTGATCCTGTGCACCGGCAACTCCTGCCGCTCGCAGATGGCCGAAGTGCTGGTCAACCACGACCTGGCCGGACGCGCTCGCGCCCTGTCGGCCGGGACCAAACCGCAACCCAAGGTCGCTGACGGTGCCATCGCGGCGCTGAAGCAGGCCGGGCTGGCCGCCGACGGGCTGTACCCGAAGGACGTCGAGGCCGTGATGAACGAGCAGATCGACCTGGTGGTCACCGTCTGCGACAACGCCAAGGAGACCTGCCCGATCTTCCCGAAGCCGGTGCGCAGCATCCACCTGCCCTTCCACGACCCGCACGGCGAACCGCTGGAGAGCTTCATCGCAGTGCGCGACGACATCCGCGCCCGACTGGTGCCGGCAGTGGCCGAAGCTCTGGGCGTTTAAGCGGTGTTCGAATCACTGGCCGATCTCCTGGTCTACCAGGGCCTGGGCCTGAGCCCCGCCACGCCGTTCGCCGCCGCGCTGCATTTCTTTGTCGCCGACGCGGCCAAGATCGTGCTGCTGCTCACCGCCGTGGTCTACGCCATGGGCGTGATCCACAGCTTCATCTCGGCCGAGCGCACGCGCGACTGGCTGGCCGGCAAGCCGCTCGGCGTCGGCAACGGCATGGCCGCCGCGCTCGGCATCGTCACTCCGTTCTGTTCCTGCTCGGCAGTGCCGCTGTTCATCGGCTTTCTGCAGGCCGGGGTGCCGCTGGGCGTGACCTTCTCCTTCCTGATCTCGGCGCCGATGGTGAACGAGGTCGCGCTGGCCCTGCTGTTCGGCCTGTTCGGCTGGAAGGTGGCCGGACTCTACCTCGTGCTCGGCCTGGCAGTGGCCATTGTCAGCGGCCTGGTGATCGGCGCGCTGGGCATGGAGGCGCACCTGGAGGACTGGGTGCGCGCCCTGCAATCGGGCCAGGCCGCGCCGCGTCCGGCCATCGCCTGGACCTGGCCGGAACGGCTGCGCGCCGGCAAGGCCCATGTCGCCGACATCGTCGGCAAGGTCTGGCCCTACATCCTGCTCGGCGTCGGCCTCGGCTCGGCCATCCACGGCTACGCCCCGGACGGCCTGCTGGCCGGCATCATGGGCAAGTCGGCCTGGTGGTCGGTGCCGGCCGCGGTACTGATCGGCGTGCCGCTCTATGCCAACGCGGCCGGCATCCTGCCGGTAGTGCAGGCCCTGCTCGCCAAGGGTGCCGCCCTCGGCACCGTACTGGCCTTCATGATGAGCGTGATCGCCCTCTCGGCGCCTGAGATGATCATCCTGCGCAAGGTGCTCAAGCCGCGCCTGATTGCCACCTTCGCCGGCGTCGTGGCCAGCGGCATCCTGCTGGTCGGCTACGTTTTCAACCTCGTTCTGTAAGGAATCTCGCCATGTCCGAATTGCATCCCTCCATCGTCGCCCTGGTCTCGCTCGCCGCCAACATCGCGGCCAACCATCCGAAACAGGGCCTGTGTCAGGTCGACCGCCTGAAGCAGTACGGCATCGACAAGACCCACATCGACACCGTGATCGAGATCGCCCGCCACATCCGCGACGAAGCCGCGCAACAGCTCGACGCCTCGTTCGACGCAGCCTACAACCCGCCCGCCGCGCCGCGCATCAAGCCCGACCCGTTCGCCAACATCGCCATCAAGGAAACCGGCGGCGCCTGCTGCACCCCGACCCAATCCGGCCAATCCTGCTGTTGAGGCGGCCATGAGCAGCCATGAACACGACACGCTCCGCCAGCAGGTCCGCGATGCCTACGGCGCCATCGCCCGCGAGGGTGGTTGCGGTTGCGGCCCAAGCTGCTGCTCGCCCGGCGACAATGCCGTGGCGGAGCTGCTTTCGCGCGGCATCGGCTACAGCGCCGAAGAAACCGCAGCCGTGCCCGACGGCGCCAATCTCGGCCTCGGCTGCGGCAACCCGCAGGCCATCGCCGCCCTGCAGGCGGGTGAAACCGTGCTCGACCTGGGCAGCGGCGCCGGCTTCGACTGTTTCCTAGCGGCACGGGCGGTCGGTCCGGCCGGCCGGGTGATCGGCGTCGACATGACCCCTGACATGCTGACCAAGGCCCGCGCCAACGCCGTCAAGGGCGGCTACGCCAACGTCGATTTCCGTCTGGGCGAGATCGAGCACCTGCCGGTCGCCGACGCCACGGTCGACGCCATCATCTCCAACTGCGTGATCAACCTGTCGCCGGACAAGGCGCAGGTGTTCCGCGACTGCATGCGGGTGCTGAAGCCGGGCGGCCGGCTGGC
>JBBIJC010000118.1:0-6829 GCA_037446165.1 Hydrogenophilales bacterium
GGGTCAAGAATGGCGAAACTGCTGTGTTGGGTGGCATATTCGAGCAGACTCAGCGCAATGACACGAACAAGGTACCGTTGCTCGGTGATGTACCTGTTTTGGGTGCGCTTTTCAGGAACAACTCAAAGACTGATGCAAAGACTGAATTACTGATCTTCCTGACCCCGCGCATTCTGCAATAAGGTTCAGGCACTTCTAATGAAAAGGGGGACTCCATTGAGTCCCCCTTTTCATATCTTTCAGCTCTGATCAAACCATCAACAGCAATCTCTCCAGCACAAAGAAAATCATCAGCAGCAGGGCCAGAGCGATTCCAATCTTTATGACCAGGCCGGCAAGTCGAAACCAGCGACGATCGCGGCTTACGGCGTAGCCCAACAGTGCAAGAACCAACGTAGCGCCAGCCAGGCCGAGGAAAATCCGAAGCGCCAGCATCAAACGGCCAACGAAGCAAACTTAAGCACTGAATCTGGTGTTTGAGCGGGCTCGATAAACGTCGCCCACTCCCAAGCCTCGGCATCATCCACAATGGCGCACAGCAGCTTGTTGTTCAATCCATGCCCGGATTTGTAGGCGGCGATGGAGCCCAGCAAGGGGTATCCAGCCAGATAAAAGTCGCCCACGGCATCGAGCACCTTATGCTTCACGAACTCGTCGGCGTAGCGCAAGCCATCCGCATTTAGCACCCGGAACTCGTCCATGACGATGGCGTTATCCAGACTGCCACCCAGCGCCAGTCCATTTGCACGCAGGTATTCGACCTCCTGCATGAAACCAAAGGTACGCGCGCGGCTGATTTCCTTGACGTAGGAGGTTTCGGCGAAATCGATGCAGATTTCATTGCCGGAGCGCTGCAGGACCGGGTGCTCGAAATCGATCTTGAACGAAAGTCGAAAACCCATATAGGGCGTGATTTCAGCCCATTTGTCGCCCTCTTCGACCCGCACCGATTTTTTCAGTCGCATGAACCGGCGCGGCGCATTTTGCTCTTCGATCCCGGCCGATTGCAGCAGGAAGACAAAGGGCGCTGCCGATCCGTCCAGAATAGGGACTTCAGAGGCGTCGATGTCGATGAAGATATTGTCGATGCCCAGACCCGCCAGGGCGGACATCAGATGTTCTACGGTCGAGACCCGTGCGCCCTGCGACTCCAGTGCGGAGCAGAGGCGGGTGTCTTTGACCAGATGCGGCTCGACCCGGAAGGACACCGGTTCGGGCAAATCGACGCGACGAAAAAAAATCCCGGTGTCGGGGGGCGCCGGGCGCAGGGTGACCGCCACCTTCTGCCCCGAGTGCAAGCCGACACCGGTTGCGCGTACAAGAGTCTTGATACTTCGCTGCTTAATCATGCAGCAATTTTAGCTTTTTTCACTCCGATAATGACATCTCAATCCGCCTGACGACGCAGGAAGGCTGGAATATCCAGCGTTTCGATGCCCTGCTGCAACGCGGCGTCGATCGCGGCGGAACTGCGGCCACGGTTAGGGTTGGTCCTCAGGTGGGTGGGAATGTCGTAGTCCGGACCGCCCTCGTCCCCCCGATTGCCGCCCTGATGGCCATAGGTGCCGGTGGCCTGGGCCTGATCGTTATTGACCACCACTTGCGGCTTGGCGGACTTGTTTGATAACGGGCTGCCCAGGCCGGTCGCCACCATGGTCACCCGCAGCGTGCTGCCCATGGCCGGGTCCATGGCCGTGCCGACGATGACCGTGGCTTCTTCCGCCGTGAACGACTGGATGGTGTTCATCACTTCGTAGAACTCGTCCATGGTCAAGCTGTCGTCGGAGGTGATGTTGACCACCACACCACGTGCGCCGCGCAGGTCGACATTTTCCAGCAGCGGGCTCTTGACCGCGGCCTCGGCGGCAACGCGGGCGCGATCCTCGCCTTCGGCCTGGGCGGTGCCCATCATGGCCATGCCGACTTCGCTCATCACGGTACGAACGTCGGCAAAGTCGACGTTGATCATGCCCGGGTTGCTGATGATCTCTGCAATGCCGCCGACCGCGCTGTGCAGCACGTCGTTGGCCGCCATGAAGGCCTCGTTCAGCTTCACTCCGCCGCCCAGCACCGCGCGCAGCTTGTCGTTGGGGATGATGATCAGCGAATCGACATGCTCGGCCAGGGCCTTGAGGCCGTGCTCGGCCACCCGCATGCGCTTGCCTTCGAACACGAAGGGCTTGGTCACCACGGCCACGGTGAGAATGCCCAGTTCCTTGGCCACTTCCGCGACCACGGGGGCCGCGCCGGTGCCGGTACCGCCACCCATGCCGGCTGTGATGAACAGCATGTCGGCGCCGTCGATCAGTTCGGCGATGCGTTCGCGGTCTTCCAGCGCCGCTTCGCGGCCGATCTCGGGCTTGGCGCCTGCGCCCAGACCCTTGGTCACATTGGTGCCGATCTGCAACTGGATTGGCGCCTGGTTGCGGCGCAGGGCCTGGGCATCGGTGTTCAATGCCAGGAACTCGACGCCGGTCATGCCCCGGCTGATCATGTGGTCCACGGCGTTACCGCCGCAACCGCCCACGCCGATCACCTTGATGATGGCATCCTGAATATCCATTTCTTCCAATTCAAACAACATGTCTCTCTCCTTTGCGCGCGCGAAAAAACAAACTAGAAAACTACAAACCCTTGGTGTCGTTCCCGCGCAGGCGGGAACCCAGTGCTTTCAACCGGATGCCCGCCTACGCGGGCATGACACGCCTTAAAACGTGTTCTTGAACCACGACTTCATCCGTTCCATCACCTGGCCGAAACTGGCGTTCTGAATCTTCGCCGCTTCGTCCAGCTCATGTTTCTCCATGCCAGCCAGCAACAGGCCGACGCCGGTGGCATAGGCCGGGCTGCGGACCCGCTCCGACAGACCGCCGACGTACTCGGGCACGCCGACCCGCACCGGCACGTGGAAAACCTCTTCGGCCAGTTCAACCATGCCCTGCATCTGGCTCGAACCGCCGGTAAGCACGATGCCCGAGGAGATCTGCTCCTCGAAGCCCGAGCGGCGCAGTTCGGCCTGAACCAGGTTGTAAAGCTCCTCGACCCGGGGCTCGATCACCTCGGACAGCAATTGTTTCGACAGCATCCGGGCGCCGCGCTCGCCGATGCCCGGCACCTCGATCATTTCCCGCGCATCGGCCAGCTGACGCAGGGCGATGCCGTGCTGGATCTTCAGGTCCTCGGCCTCGCGGGTCGGGGTGCGCAGGGTCATGGCGATGTCGTTGGTGATCTGATCGCCGGCGATGGGCAGCACTGCGGTGTGCTGGATCGCACCGCGGGTGAACACGGCGAGGTCGGTGGTACCGCCGCCGATATCGACCAGACAGACGCCCAGGTCCTTCTCGTCGTCGTTGAGCACCGCCAGCGCCGAGGCGAGCGGCTGCAGGATCAGGTCCTTCACCTCCAGGCCGCAGCGGCGCACGCACTTGACAATGTTCTGCGCCGCCGACACTGCGCCGGTGACGATGTGCACCTTCACTTCCAGGCGCACGCCGGACATGCCGAGCGGCTCGCGCACACCCTCCTGGCCGTCGATGATGAATTCCTGGGGCAGGACATGGACGATCTGCTGGTCGGTCGAGATGTTCACTGCCCGGGCGGTCTCGACCACCCGGTCGATGTCGTTCTGGGTCACCTCGCGGTCGCGGATCGGCACCATGCCGTGCGAGTTGAGCGAGCGGATATGGCTGCCGGCGATGCCGGTGTAGACCTGGCCGATCTTGCAGTTGGCCATCAGCTCGGCGTCCTCCAGTGCTCGCTGGATGGCCGACACGGTGGCCTCGATGTTGACCACCACGCCCTTTTTTAGGCCGCGCGACGGCGCCGAGCCCATGCCCAGGATGTTGACCCCGCCCTCCGGCGGGACTTCAGCCACCAGGGCCACGATTTTCGAGGTCCCGATATCCAGGCCGACGATCAGATCCTTGCTCTCTCGCATCTTGTTCACACCCGCTAAACTCATGTCCGTTTCTTCTCTGGCGCCGCATTGCCCGCAACTCCAGCCTGGGCGGCAAAGCCGTTTGGATAACGCATGTCCACCCGCCGGATGCTGGCCATCCGCACCGCTGCCAGCGGGTAAAAAGTCACAAACCGTTTCAATCGCTCAGCCAGCCGGTCGCGGCCCAGCTCGATGGTCAGTCCATCCGCCAGGCTCAGTTGCCAGGTATGGCGCGCATCGACCCGAATCTGGCCGATGTGCCAGCCAGCCGGGGCCAGGGCTGCCGCGAATTCGCCATAGCGCTGGGCGACTTCCTTCTCCATGCCTTCAGGTGCGAACAGCCGGGGCAGGGCCTTCCAGGGCGTCACCGGAAAGATCTCGCCATGCACATCCAGTACCGCCGCGTCGTTCCAGGCCGCCGCCGGCACATGCTCTTCCAGGGTGACCGCCAGACCGTGCGGCCAGACCCTGCGCACACTGGCCGTGCGCACCCAGGGCAAGGCCTCCAGGCCCTGCCGCACCTTGTCCAGGTCAACCGAAAACAGCCCGCCGGACAGGCCAGCCAACATCGGCCGGATGGCCTTGACGGTTTCCGGATGCAGCGCACCGGTCACCTCCACCTCGCGGATCGGCAGCCAGTTCTCGGCAACCTGCCGGCCGGTCATCCAGAGCGCGAACAGCAGGGTCGCGGCCAGGATCAGCCGGCTCAATCCGTTCAGGGCGTCGGGGCTATCCCACATGGGCCAGCTCCAGGACGCGCAGACAGAGGTCAGGAAAGTCGATGCCCAGGGTCCGTGCCGACATCGGCACCAGGCTGTGGCTGGTCATGCCGGGGGCGGTGTTCACTTCCAGGAAATAGGGCGTGCCATCGCCGGCCAGGATCACGTCGACCCGCCCCCAGCCGCTGCAGCCCAGCACCCTGAAGGCGTGCAGGACGATCTTGTCTATAGCGGCCTCTTCATCGGCCGGGAGTCCCGGGCAGTGGTAGACCGTGTCGTCACGGAAATACTTGGCCTGGTAGTCATAAAACTCGCACGGGGTCTCGACCCGGATCGAAGGCAATACCTGATCGCCCAGCACCGGGAATTGCACCTCGCGGCCGGCGATGAAGCTCTCGCACAGGACCAGCTTGTCGTACTCGGCGGCAGTTCTATAGGCAGCGGGCAGGTCTTCAGCCTTTTTGACCTTGGTGATGCCGATGCTCGAGCCCTCGGTCGCCGGTTTGACGAACAGGGGCAGGCCCAGCCGGGCGACCACTGCATCGAAGTCGGTGTGCTCGTCCAGCATCTCGAACGGCGCGGTGGGGATGCCGGCCGCCTGCCAGATCAGCTTGGTGCGCCATTTGTCCATGCCCAGTGCCGAGGCCATGACGCCGCTGCCGGTATACGGAATATTGAGCAGTTCGAGCAGCCCCTGCATGGTGCCGTCCTCGCCGCCCGGGCCGTGCAGGATCAGGAAGATCCGGTCGAAGCCCTCTGCCTTGAGCTCAGCCAGATCGCGCTCGGCCGGGTCGAAGGCATGGGCGTCCACGCCTTTTTCACGCAAGGCAGCGAGCACCGCGTTGCCGCTCAACAGCGAAATCTCCCGTTCTGCCGAGCGGCCGCCCAACATCACCCCGACCTTGCCGAAATTACGCATGCCGCACCGTCCCGACTTTTTGGCCACGGCCGCCTCGCTTAACGTTCTCTTCGTTCACGCTGGCCTTCGCCGAAACTTTGTTTTCGTAGTTACTTGTCACCGATGATCCTCACTTCCCGTTGCAGGTGAATGCCAGTCCTTGCGGCCACCGTCCGCTCCACCGTGTCGATCATGTTTTCGATATCCGTGGCCGTTGCTCCGCCCCGGTTCACAATGAAATTGGCATGTTTCTCGGAGACCTGCGCGCCGCCGATTTGCATCCCCTTCAGGCCGCAGTACTCGATCAGCCGCGCGGCATGATCGCCCGGCGGGTTGCGGAATACCGATCCGGCGTTGGGCAACTGCAAGGGCTGGCTGGCGATCCGCTGCTTCAGCAGGCGCGTGATCTCGCGCCGGCTGGCCTCGCCGTCGCCATGTTCAAGCATCAGCCAGGCGGCCACGAACCACTCCTTGCGTTCGGTGTCCGGCTCGACGTGGCGATAGCCGACCCGGAATTCGCGCGGACTGCGCCGCTTCAGTTCACCGCGCCGGTTGACGGTCAGCACCTGCGAGACATGCTCCCAGGTTTCATGGCCGTAGCAGCCGGCATTCATGGCCAGGGCGCCGCCCAAGGTGCCAGGAATCCCAGCCAGGAATTCGGCCCCGATCAAGTCGTGCCTGGCGGCGAAGCGGGCCACCTTCGGGCTGGCCACCCCCGCCTCGGCGTAAACCGTGCCAAACGTGGTCCGCCCGCCGTCCTGCGGGCCATCCAGCCGAATCTGGTTGATCACGCCATGCAGATAGATCACCGTGCCCCGGACGCCGCCATCGCGCACCAGCAGGTTGCTGCCCAGGCCGATGAAGTTGATCGGCTCCGCCTCCGGCAAGGTCGTCAGAAAAAGGCGCAGATCATCGATATCGGCCGGCGTGTACAGCCGATCCGCCCTACCGCCGGCCCGCCAGCTGACATAACGGCTCATGTCGACCTCGGTTGCCAAGGTCCCGCGCAAAGGTCCGGTCAGGACAGGGCGATCGACCATTATTTCACCTCGCCCAGCGCGGCCAGCTTGACCGGAACCTGGCCGACCGATCCGGCACCCATGGTCAGCACCACGTCGCCATCCTGGACAAAGTCGGCAATCGCCTTGGGCAGATCGGCGGCATCCGGCACAAATATCGGTTCGACCTTGCCGAGCACCCGCACCGCACGGGCCAGGCTGCGGCCGTCGGCGGCCACGATGGGCGCTTCGCTGGCGGCATAGACCTCGGTCAGCA
>JBBIJC010000119.1:0-6526 GCA_037446165.1 Hydrogenophilales bacterium
GACGTCGGCGCCGACCTGGTGGGCAAGGTCGAAGCCGGCATCCCCGAGGATGATCCGCGCAACCCGGCCGTGATTGCCGATAACGTCGGCGACAACGTCGGCGACTGCGCCGGTATGGCGGCCGATCTGTTCGAGACCTACGCCGTGACCATCATTGCCACCATGCTGCTGGGCAGCCTGATGGTGGTCGGCGAGAGTGCGGCCAATGCGATCATCTTCCCGCTGGTGCTGGGCGGCGTCTCCATCGTCGCTTCCATCGTCGGTACCTACTTCGTCAAGGCGCGTGAAGGCGGCAAGATCATGAACGCCCTTTACCGCGGCCTGGCCGTGGCCGGGGCAATTGCGCTGGTCGCGTTCCTGCCCATCACTACCATGTTGTTCCCGAACGGGGTCGAGATCGCCGGCATTGCCTCGCCGATCCCCGCATTCAACATCTACCTCGCCTCCATCATCGGCCTGCTCCTGACCGCGGCCATGGTCGTGATCACCGAGTACTACACCGCCACGGAGTATGCCCCGGTACGTCACATCGCCCAGGCATCCACCACCGGTCACGGTACCAACATCATCGCCGGCCTTGGCGTGTCCATGAAGTCGACCGCCGCTCCCGTGGCCGCCGTCTGTGTGGCAATCTGGGCCGCGTATGGTCTGGGCGGTCTGTACGGCATCGCCATCGCAGCGACCTCCATGCTGTCCATGACCGGAATCATCGTCGCCCTGGATGCCTACGGCCCCATCACCGACAACGCCGGCGGCATTGCCGAAATGGCCGAGTTGCCGGACTCCATCCGCAACATCACCGATCCGCTGGATGCCGTGGGCAATACCACCAAGGCCGTGACCAAGGGCTATGCCATCGGTTCCGCCGGTCTGGCTGCGCTGGTCCTGTTTGCCGATTACACCCACGCCCTGCACGCCAACAATATCGCTACCGATTTTGACCTGTCCGACCACATGGTGATCATCGGCCTGTTCATCGGCGGCATGGTGCCCTACCTGTTCGGTGCGATGGGTATGGAAGCGGTCGGCCGTGCAGCGGGTTCCGTGGTGGTTGAAGTGCGCCGCCAGTTCCGCGAGATATCCGGCATCATGGAAGGCACGGGCAAGCCGGAATACGGCACCTGCGTCGACATGCTGACCAAGGCGGCGATCAAGGAAATGATGATCCCCTCCCTGCTGCCGGTCATGGTGCCCGTGCTGGTCGGCCTGATCCTCGGCCCCAAGGCCTTGGGCGGCGTGCTGATCGGTACCATCGTCACCGGCCTGTTCGTGGCTATCTCCATGACCACCGGCGGCGGTGCCTGGGATAACGCCAAGAAGTACATCGAGGAAGGCAATTTCGGCGGCAAGGGATCCGAGGCCCACAAGGCTGCGGTGACCGGCGACACCGTCGGTGATCCCTACAAGGACACCGCCGGTCCGGCCGTGAACCCGCTGATCAAGATCATCAACATCGTTGCCTTGCTGATCGTGCCTCTGCTGGCCTGATCGTCATCCTGATTTGAAAGCAAACGGGCCGATCTTCGGCCCGTTTGCTTTTGGTGGAGCCAGGAGGCAACGGATCGAGACCCCAATTGCAGTTCACGACCACGCGCCCCCAGCTCGTTGTATCCTCTCGGCCTCGTTCTAGCCACAGTTCTTATGAAAGGAATCATGTCCACTATCCCCGCCTGCCCTCAATGCGCCATGGAGAACACTTACCAAGATGGCAGTAATTTTGTTTGTGCTGACTGTGGCCATGAATGGCCGATGACGGGAGCGGCAAATGTCGATGCCGACTCGGATTCGGTGATCAAGGACGCCAACGGCACAGCCCTGAGTGATGGCGATGCGGTGGTGTTGATCAAAGACCTGAAGGTGAAAGGCTCATCGATCACCCTCAAGCAGGGGACCAAGGTCAAAAGCATCCGGCTGGTGGGCGGAGACCATGAAGTGGATTGCAGGATGGATACAGGCAACTTCATGCTGAAGGCCTGTTTCCTGAAAAAGGTTTAAGCCGGTTGGTCTGGTTTTTCCTGCTTTTGTCAGGGGCAGGGAATCAGGCCGATGCCATCCAATCCTTATCCGTTCTGCGTCGCCCGGGCTGAGATTCAGCCACACGAGCAGGATTGCTTCCGATTGCACGGGACTCTGCGTGGCGCCTGTTTGGCCGTGTGTCGGACGGGGAAATGATCAGGGCAATCACTTTGATGAACATGATTGCGGCAATGGCTAACAGCACCATCAGGGATGAAGACATCGGTATGGGCATGGATAGGAGCGCGTCCATAGCAAATTCTCCTTAGTAACGATCGATTGAAAGCAGTCGCCCGCATCATGTAATAACCAACCAATATAGTCAAGTATAATATTGCCATGGCGAACTCTGTTATTCGTCGCTTCCACTCGGGTACAACATGGGTTTCGCCGAGAGCCGGCTTGTGCTCAAATTCAAACCTTTATCTCAGCCTTGCTCCAGGGCGCGCACGGAGCCGGGTGCGTGCGGGATTTGGCACAGTTGGAATTAAATGAAAATAGCAGTTAGCGAACTGATTGTCCGGTTCATGGAACGGCTTGGCGTGACCCACGCTTTCGGGATGCCTGGCGCGCACATCCTGCCGGTCTACGACCGCTTGTACGACTCGCGGATCAAGACTGTCCTGGTCAAGCACGAACAGGGTGCCGCGTTTATGGCCGGTGGACTGGCCCGTGTTTCGGGTGGGGTCGGAGCCTGCATCACCACGGCTGGTCCGGGTGCCACCAATCTGGTGACCGGCATCGCCAATGCCTATGCCGAAAAGCTGCCGGTCCTGATCATAACCGGCGAGACCTCGACCTATATTTTCGGCAAGGGTGGCCTGCAGGAGAGCTCGGGCGAAGGCGGTGCGCTCGATCAGGCCGCGCTGTTCAGCGGCATTACCCGCTATCACAAGATCGTCGAGCGCACCGACTACCTGGGCCAGGTCATGAACCAGGCGGCGCGGATACTGCTCTCGCCCGGCTCCGGGCCGGTGCTGCTCAGCTTTCCCTACAACGTACAGAAGGAAATGGTGGACGAGAGCCTGCTCGACGCCATCAGTTTCCGCGCCCCAGCCACGCGCAAGCGGCAGACGCCTGCAGATGAGCTGGCGGCGCTGATCGAGGCGTCTCGCTATCCGGTCATCGTCGCCGGTCACGGTTGCCTCCAGGCCGGTGCTCAGGGCGCTGTGGCGCGCCTGAGCGAGGCATTCAACATCCCGGTGGCAACCAGCCTGAAGGCGAAGGGCGTGGTCGACGAAGGGGCCGGCCTGTCGCTCGGCTCGCTGGGCGTGACTTCGGATGGCCAGGCTTACCGCTACATTGTCGAGCATGCCGATCTGGTGATCTTTCTCGGCGCGGGCTTCAATGAACGGACCAGCTATCTTTGGGACAGCAAGCTTCTGACCGGCAAGAAAATTGCCCAGGTCGATATTGACGAAGGGCAGCTGGAAAAGGTGTTCAAGGCCGATCTGGCCATTCACGGCGATATTGGCGAGGTCCTGGGCGATGTCCTGGCTACGGTCGCGGCAGACGGGACGGGACAGAAGTCGCTCGACCACTTCTCTGGCCGGCAAGGCGGGCCGGATGGCGTCGATCCAAGGTTCCGGCTGATCGAACGGTTCTATGCCGCGTTGTCGACCCGCTTTGAGCGGGACGCGATGGTCTTCGACGACAACATCATCTTCGCCCAGAACTTTTTCAAGGTATCACCGGGCAACCGTTATTTGCCCAATTCCGGCATCTCGTCGCTCGGCCATGCCATTCCGGCCGCGATCGGTGCGCGCTTTGCCCGGTCCGGACCGACCTTTGCCATCCTCGGCGACGGCGGCTTCCAGATGTGCTGCATGGAGATCATGACTGCGGTCAATTACCATATTCCGCTCAATATCGTGGTCATCAACAATGCCACCATGGGCCTGATCCGCAAAAATCAGTATCAACTCTACGGCGAGCGTTTCATTGACTGCGATTTCGTGAACCCTGACTTCCAGCACCTCGCCCGATCGTTCGGCATCAACCACCAGAAAATCGAGACCGAGGCCGATATCGATAGTTTATTTGCCGAGTCCGACCTCATTGGCTCGATCAATCTCATTGAAATCATGCTGGACAAGAATGCCTTCCCGGACTATCTGTCTGACCGATAATCCAGCAATCACGGCAATTGAAAATGCCCTGTGGGCAGGGGGGCTGAACCAGGCCCTGCTGGCGGACTATCAGGCGGCCTTCCGTGCAATGGAGCAACGCATTGCAGCGCAGGAGAGCGATGACCGCTACCGTTTCGTCGTGGTCATCCCGGTGGCCGACCGGCCGCAGCATTTGCGCAGCTGCCTGAGCAGCCTGCTTGATCAATGCAGGCTGTTTGACTACGGCGGCCAGCGGGATGGCCGCTATGTCAAGGTTGAGGCCTTTATCGCTGACGACAGCCAGGACCAAGCCAATATCGCCGAGCACGGCGACCTGGCCCGTCAGTTCAGCGCGCTGGGCCTCCGCACCACGTACTTCGGGCAGCGTGAACAGCTCGAATTGCTCGATCAGCTGAGTATGGACGAAAGGGTGCGCCTGGCTGGCATCCTCGGCCACGCCAGGCCGGAAAACTTCGGCCACAAAGGCGCGGCGGTAATGCGCAATATCGCCTACCTGAAGCTCAACACGCAGTGGGGTACTGAAACGCGCGTGCTGTTCCACGCCATCGACAGCGACCAGGAGTTCAAGGTCAAGGTCAGCGCTGCGGACGGAGACAAGGATCTCTACGCGGTCAGCTTTTTCCACGCCCTGGACGCGATCTTCAGGCAAACCGACGCCCTGGTGCTGACTGGCAAGGTGGTCGGCGATCCGCCCGTTTCGCCCGCCGTCATGGCTGGAAATTTTCTCGATGACGTGATCGACTTCCTTCGGCAGATGGTTGCCAGTGGTGCTCATGGGCCATGCAGCCATCACCGGGCCGACAGCCATTGCGAGGGCGAGGCGGCCTACCATGACATGGCGGACCTGTTCGGCTTCAAGGCGGCTGGCGAGAGTTATCGCTATCGCTGCACCTTGACTGGTGAACATAGCGATGCAGACTGCTTTGCCCACTTCGCAAGCCGCCTCAACCGGTTTTTCTACGGCGAACATCCCACCCGTATTTCCTACTACCAGCACACAGGGGTGTTGGAAAGCGTACAGCCGGCCCGGACGGTCTATACCGGCAACTACGTCTTCCGTCCGGAGGCGCTGAAGTATTTCATTCCCTTTGCCGATCTGGGGTTGCGTATGCTCGGCCCGAGTCTGGGCCGGATCATCAAAGCCGAGATCGGTGCGCGGTTTGTCTCCGCCAATCTGCCCATGCTGCACAAGCGGACCGTCGAACAGACGGGGCGCTCGGAATTCAGGCCCGGGGTTGACGCCGAGGCAGGCGGCATCGAACTATGCGGCGAGTTTGAACGTCAGTTTCACGGCGATGTGATGCTGTTCTCGCTTGAACGGCTGACCGGCATGGGGTTCACCGAACAGGTTTTGCCCGAGACCGTGATTGAGTCCCTGGTTGAGTCGGTTCATGCCGACATGCGGGCCAAATATGAGGGCAAGCATCAGGCCATAGTCGAAAAACTGATGCAGCTAAAGGCGGTCCTGCACGATCAAGGGCAGTGGTGGAACCAGCTGCCGGGACAAGCGCAGTCGGTGGCGGATTTCGAACGGTTTGTCGCCAATATGGAACATAACTTCGGGCCCGACTCGCCCTGTTATCAACGTATCCAGGACAACTGGAGCCAGCGCCGGGCTCAGCTGGTTTCGGCCCTGATCCGCTACCCCCTGGACCGCACGGAATGGAACACGGTCCTGGCGGCCCACGGCTGAAGCGAGGCAAGGCAGTATTGCATTGGGTAACGGCTGGCGCGGCTACCCGTACTCCTCGAATCAGGGGCAGGTGCCGAGATATTTCATGCGTTTGCCCTTGCCGTAGGTCATTTCGGAGCCGCCTGAATTCATTTTTTCGATCTTGACCGTCGCCAGGTTGTATTCCTTGTGATCCTGATCCGTACCCACCGAGGACACTACTTCCAGGGTCTTGTCGACATATGCGCAGCGTGCGGACAAGGTCAGGATAAGGGGGGTGAGTTCAGACTTGTACTGGCAACCCTGCTCCGGAATCATGGTGAAGGGCGTCCGGGCAAACGCCTTGATGTCCGGTTTGGAAAAGCATTGCCTTGAGGTCTTGCTGTCCTTCGCAATCGGCTGTCCCTCGGTGTCGAGGGGGGTGTCGGTGACTTCGTAGTAACCGGGGTGGAAGTTCTTGTCCCAGTCTGCCAGCGCCTTCTCACTCGGCAAGCCTGACACCTCATCCGCAGCCAATGCGGGCGCGCCGACAAACAGTCCGCCCAGGACCAGGGGCAGCAGCACCGACAACAGTTTCGATTTGTTCATGATTTCTCCATCTTTCGGGTTTCTAACGGATTGCGATTCAGGGCAAGGACTTTCCCTTTGAGGGAATAAGTCAGGGCGGGTTCATACGTTGCCAGGAATTTTCGTTGAGGGCGACTTCGTA
>JBBIJC010000120.1:0-6524 GCA_037446165.1 Hydrogenophilales bacterium
CGGCTTGATGATCTTCTGATCGTCCAGCTTGTCCCGGTATTCTTCCATCAGGTTCTCGATCTCGACCCGCTTGAGGCCGGTAAAGGGTTCCTTCTGGGCCAGGATCTCGCCGCAGGTCTTCTGCTCGAAGCGGGTCATCAGTTCCCGCCCGGTCTGGTAAAGCTTCAGGTTCTTGTCTTCGCTCAGGGCGATCTCCCGCTCGTTGCGGGTCTTGATGTCTTCCAGTTTGCGCTTGTCTGCCTCGGTCTGCTGCAGCGTGGTGCTGGTCGCGGCCAGTTTCTGGCTGGTTTCGGTCAAGGTCTTCTGGGTCTCCGCCAGCGCATTCTTGGTCGTCTCCAGTTCCTTGGCCAGCGACTCTTTCTCGCCCTGGGTGGCCTTGAGTTGCTGGCCCAGGTGCGTGGCGCGGCCTTCGGCGGATTTTGACGATTTGCTGGCCTTGTCCAGATCCTGGGTCAACTGTGCTTTTTCCTGCTCCAGGCTGCTCAGCTGACCCTGGGTCTGCTGCAACTGCATCTGTGCCCGGCGCAGCGCCTCGCGTTCGCGGCTGTTCTTGTCACCGGCGCAGGCCGTCCCGCAGCCCAGCGTTATCAGGACCAGCACAGTGACAAAGCCAAGCTGATTGTTCATCGTGGATTTCCTTTGGTCGCAGGGGTGATCAGAGCGAACTGGCGCCATAGTTCACGAGCAGCTGCTGGATCGATTTGTAATCACCAAACATCGTGGCGGCGAGTGCGGTGCTGCCATTCCGGTCCCGGACATTGGGGTCGACCTTGGCTTCGAGCATGAGGCGCACCGCTTCCTCGTAGCCTTCCGATGCCGCGACGCTGAGCGCGGTCCGGCCCTCCCGGTTGAACAGGGTGGGGTCGGGCCGGGCGGCCAGCAGCGCGCGGATGGCGTCCAGTCGGTTCAGGCTGGCAGCGGCGGTCAACGGGGTATTGCCGTCGCTGCTCTTCAGGTCCGGATTGGCCCCGGCCTTCAACAGCAGCTTGACGATCTGAGCATCACCGCGCAGGGCGGCGAGTCCGAGCGGGGTATAGCCGTCGCCGCTTTTCGTGTCGGGGTCCGCGCCCGCGTCCAGCAGCAGACGGGTGACTTCGATATCGTCGCGCGCCACCGCCTGGATCAGCGCGGTCTTGCCCCGGAAGCCGGTCAGCCGATTCGGGTTCACAGCCTTCTTCAGCAGGGTCTCGATGCGCGGCCGGTCGCCCTGTTCAACAGCCTGGACGAGGGCGAGCTGATCGACATTGGCGTATTCCGGTTCCAAGTCGTTGCCGGTGCTCTTGATCCGGCGGAAGGTCTCGGGATCGGTGTGCTTACCCAGCGGCTGCGCCTTGCCCGCGTCATCCAGCATCCAGGCATCGCGCTCCGGCTCGATGGCCGCCGCCGGCAGGGCGAAGGCGGTCAGGGTCATGGCGGCAGTCAGGATCGCCATGCGGCCGGGCAGACCAAATGCACTGGATACCCGGTTTCGCGGGTATGACGAAGGAATCACGGTTGTCTTAGAAACTGACATTCAAGTCAGCTTGCAGCACGTCGATCGAAAGCTTCGGGCCGTCGATCACATCCGAGGACATCCAGCGCAGATTCAGCCAGGTGTTGCGTTCCAGGCCATACATGCCGCCGATGAACCAGCCCTTGGCGTTGGTCCCGCCGAGATGGAAATCGGAGTCGGTGAAGGCGTCCAGCACCGCGTCGCGTTCCAGGTAGCGATAGCCGCCATAGACCTGCCAGTCGCCGGGCAGACGCATGGCCGGCATGCCCACCGCCAGTTTGGTCTGATAGCCCAGGGTGCGCTCCTCATAGCCCGCGCCCATCCGGCTTTGCATCTGGCCATTGTTGTAGCCGACGTTCTTGACCACGTCGCCGGTCAGGGTGATGTGCGTCGGCTCGTACTGGGCCAGATCCAGCGATGCGGTCAGGTCGACGAGGTCATACTGGGAAGCCAGGCCGAAGCCCTTGCCAGCCGTATCGATCTGGTAGAGCGAGTTGCCCTTCTGCATGTTGGGCAGAATGGTGGCCAGGTAGTCGTTGTCGTAGGCGGCTATGCCCGTATTGTTCGCTATTGCAGCGATATTGCGATAGCGATAGTAGGCGGTGCCGAAGCGCAACCGGGTATCGGGTCCGGCCTTCCAGTCCAGCCCGGCCTGGGCGCCGTACAACCAGCGGTTCGGGGTTACGTTGTACTGCGTGGGGTTGGTATGTTGCAGGGGAAAGATGCCCAGAGTCAGGAAGGGCTTGCCGTCGCGCGGTTCGTTTGCCCACGGGGTGATGGATATCGCCCCGCCATCGAAGTTGAGATCGTCGTCCCAGACCAGGTCGGTGCTGAAAAACGGATTCGGGATACGCCCCGCGGAGGCGCTCAGCCAGTCCCGCGGGGCCAGTTTGACATAGGCCCGGTCCAGCCAGAGTGCATTCTTGGCCATGCCGGTGCCCAGGGTCTGGTTGGTCGAGACCGGGCTGTTGTTGTTGCCGCTGGCGATACGCACCCCCGCCGTTACCCCATCGGCCACCTTGGCCGAAATGCCCAGGCGAAGGCGCACCTTTCCGGCCTGATCGTCAGCGGTGGTATTGGTCAGGTTGGCACCAGGAAAGTCATAGTAGGGCGCATTGCTCTGCGAGAATAGATCGTGCTCATAACGCACGCGCAGATCGCCGTCGATCTTGATCCGGTCCAGCCAGTCGGGCACTGTGTTCGCTTCTCCCCAGCCCTCGGCCTTGGCCTTGGCCACTACCTCCTGGCGCAATTCCTCCTTGATCTCCCGCTTCACCACCTCGGGGATATAAGGCACCCGGACCACGCCGGGCTCGTCCTTGGGCGCTGCTTCATCCTTGGCTGCGGCGTCTTCCTTGGCGAGGGCCTCGGCTTTGGCCTGGCCTTTTTCCTCGGCCTGCTTGACCAGTGCCTTGGCGTCATCGGCGCTCAGGATGCCCTTGGCCACCAGGGCGTCGAGGATGGCCTGGGTGGTCTCGCGCAAGGCTTCGAGCTGTTCCCGTTCGCTGGCCTGGGCCGGCAGGGCGCCGCTCATGCCAGCCGCGAGGGCCAGCGCCGCAACCAGGGTTTTTAGCTGTATGGATTTCATGACGGTGTCTTCACTTCAATTCGTAATTTGAACGGTTGCATCGGGCAGGCTTGATCATCGCGATACCACCCGCAGTTTTACCGGCTGCGGAATATCGCTTGGCAGGGGGTCACGCAGGGTCATGCGCAGCATCTCGCTGCGCAGGATGTCGTCCACTGCAGCATTGCCGCTGCCATTGTCCAGTCGCACCTGGGTCACCGCGCCGGCCGCGTTGAACCAGAGCAGCGCCACGACCCGGTACTCCTTGCCCTGCAGGGCCTTGGCCCGCTTCAGGTCGTCTTCCATCTGGCGGGCAATGCGTTGCCCGTACCAGTTGGAGCGGTCTCCTCCACCGCCGATGCCAATGCCGCTGCCGCGCGCCAGGTCGGTCGCCATGCCGCCGGCCGGGCCGTCCGGAATGCCGCCGGGCGGTGGCGCAGCCTCTTCCGGTGGCTGTTCCTTGGGCTGGTCGAGCTTGACCTCTTCCTTCGGCTTGTCGATCTTTTCCGGCTCGGGCGGCTTTTCCTTCGGCGGCGGCGGAGGCGGCGGCTTGACCAGGGAAATGGTCTGGATCCGCGCCGGTTCCGGCTTGTCCGCGCTGTTGATGAACCCGACCACCAGCCAGATCACGCCGCCGGTGAAGGCGGCCATGAACAGCAGGCCGCCAATCAGCGGCAGGCGGCTACGCAGGGATCGCTTAGACATGGATCACTTGGGCTGCTTGGCCGTGACCAGGCCCAGCTGGGTGATGTCCAGGCGGCCGCACAGGTCCATGACGTCGATCACCTTTTCGTAGGCGATCTTGGAATCGCCCTTGATGATCACCGGCAGGTCGGGCGTGATCGCCTTGAAGCCGCGCAAGCGGGTCTCCAGCTCGCCCATGCTGACCGGATAGGTGTCCAGGTAGATCTGGCCGTTGGCATCGATGGTCACCGACTTGGTCTTGGGCTTGGCAATGCTAGGGGTATTGCTGGCCTTGGGCAGGTTGACCTTGATGCCCTGCACCGAGGCAGTGGTCATGATGATGAAGATGACCAGCAGCACATAGGCCAGATCCAGCATCGGCGTGATGTTGATGTCGTCAAACGGTTCATTGTCTTCGCGCAGTTCGGACATGCTGTTTGCCCTTAACGGCTGTAGGTTTCAGCGATCCGGGCGATGTACTCGTCGACGAATACATGCATGTCGGCGGCGATCGACTTGACCCGCGAGCCCAGGTAGTTGTAGCCGAACAGGGAGGGAATCGCGACCGCCAGGCCGGCCACGGTCGCCACCAGGGCGGCGGCGATACCCGGCGCGATGGCGGCCACGTTCACGTCGCCGGTGGCGGCAATCGCGGCGAAGGTGATCATCACCCCGACCACGGTGCCGAGCAGGCCCAGGAACGGCCCGCCGGAAATGGCGATGGTCAGCAGCACCATCAGGCTGTTGAGCTTCTGGCTTTCGCGTACCAGGGTGCCGTCCAGGGTGGCGCGGATCGCGTTCAGCGCCTGCGGCGACAGCTCGGCGTCGACCCGCTGGCCGACCCGCTTTTTCACTTCCTGGATGCCGGAGTGATAGATGCGGTACAGGCTGGAATTCTGGTAATGGTCATGGTGGCCGAACATGATGGCCGCGAGTCCGCCATCCTTCAGGTCCGCGTCCTCGGGCTGGTCGTCGGCATCGAGCGCCGCGGTTTCCTGCGCCTTGAGGCCATGGAAGGCTTCCAGGAACAGCTTGTTGGCCTTGTGGGTCTTGTTCACCACCATGGCCTTGACCGCCATCACCATGATGCTGATGCCGAGCATGACCATCAGGATGCCGATCACCACCCAGCCGTCCAGGGTCACGCTCTGCAGAATGACGCCGAAGTAGGAGCTGCTGCCGCCGCTCTCCTTGCTCTCATCCTCGCCGTAGACCGCCAGCTTCGCCGCCTCGCCCTGGCCGAGCGCGGCCAGGTTGATCCAGTCGGCGCTGCGCGCCACATTGGACAGCTCCAGCTCGTCCATCTCGCCGCGGAAACTGCGGCCCAGGGTGGTCTCGCCGTTCATGTCCGGAACCGGCGCCGCCAGTTCCGCCACCTTCTGGCCGTTGACATAAACGACCGTGTCCTTGCCAGCGGTCATCGCCAGGTGGAACCAGCCCGACTCCGGCAGGTTGACCGGCGGGCTCGAATGCTGCGCCGCGCCGCCGTCCTGCACCGAGGCCACCAGCTTGCCGTCCTCCAGCATCAGGGCGATGGACTTGCCGCCGTCGGTCCGGCTGAACAAGACCGAGTTCTGCTTCTCGTTGGTCGAATGCACCCAGGCCGAGAAGGTGAAGCCGGTCGCCGGGCCGATCTTCATCGACGGCGTGGCCGGAATGACCAGCAGATTGGCATCGCCCTCGAAGCCGATGCCGCTGCCGACAACTGAGGCCAGCCGCTTGCCGTTGAAGGCCTGTGCGTTATTGCCGTAAGAGGTGCTGTCCAGGGGCGCGCCGTTGGTCTCGGCGAAATGCCAGACGCCGATCTGATTGGCGTCGTAGGTGCCCTTGGCATCGTTGGCCGGAGCCGCCTTGTCGTTGCCCGAATAGAGCCAGACCTTCTGCGTCTTGTTGCCCGGCTGCAGCTTGGGCACCTGGACCCAGATCAGGGCGATCTGGTTGGCGGCGTCGAATTTCTCGATGTGGAACTTGAGCGGTGTCTTGTCATCCTCGGCGACAAAGCGCAGATCCGAGCCATCGTCCTTGGCATTGAGGAAATCGAAGTTGCCGGTATGCAGCCGAACCAGCACCGGCACGTTGACCAGGCCTTCCTTGATCTCGGCCCCGGTGGCCGAGGTATCCAGGGTGATCGGCTTGCGCGTGCCCCAGTCGTCATTCCACCAGGCCATGGAAGGAATGGAAATCAGCAGCAGGGACAACAGCAGTATCAGACGGGTCATGGGAGACAGCTCGAAATGAAGTTGAACAAAACGCGAATCATCGCGACTCAGCATTACATGGTTATGAATATTCAGAAGTTATTGCCCGCCGGTGAGGCGGTGAAGTTGAATCAACCCCCGCCGTTATCCCCGGACTTGATCCGGTGAAGGCGGAAACCCAGTTGGTTCCGTCATTCCCGCGAAAGCGGGAATCCAGTTCGACCAGGCAACTGGACCCCCAACTTCATGCGGGTTACGAATCAATCCGCGCCGCGCTAATTGGCCTTGCATTTGCCGCCCGCATCCTTCTCGCAACCGCCCGATCCGGTATCGCCAAAGCCCAGCACCTCGACCGAAATGAAGGAGGGACGGAATGAATCCGGATTCAAGTCCTGGTTGCTGGCGAGCGTGTTGCCGGCCTGCATCATCGAATCCGCCGCCTTGCCGGCACTGGATGCGGCATCGCCGGTATTCGCCGGTGCCGCCGGCGCGCCGCCGGAAACCGATGGCACACCGACCGAGCCGCCCGATGCGGTGAAGTTGTCCGCGTTCTTGACCACCAGGGCCGCGACCACCAGACCGC
>JBBIJC010000121.1:0-6516 GCA_037446165.1 Hydrogenophilales bacterium
CAACAAACATACTTAACCGTTTGATTTTATGGCGCGCCCGAGACGATTCGAACGTCCGACCCCTGCCTTCGGAGGGCAGTACTCTATCCAGCTGAGCTACGGGCGCGTTGTGACGGGGAGTTCCCGGTTGTTTTGGCTTATTCAGGGACTTATTCAGTCGGCACGACCTAAAACGTCCCAAGCCAGTGGCTGCGGAGAATACCATACGCGCCTTCCTGTTGGCAGCGTTTTACTTTTATAATCGGCCAGTTTTGCAATCCCGCTGCAAGGACAAGAAAAATGGCCGATCACCACGAAATGACCAAAACCACTCCCATGGAGTTCCTCTCCGCCTTGTTAGGTGGCCTGTTCCCACCGTTGATCGCGATAGCGCTGATCGCTGGCCTGGTGGTGAGCATTCAAGCCAGACATGTTGATCAGGACACCTCGGCTGTTGCCGACAAGGCGAACCGCGAACGCGTCCAGCCTATCGGCCAGTCCCTCGCGATTGACCCGAATGTCCCGCACGTGGACATGACCGGCGAACAGGTGTTCAACAATGTCTGCACCAACTGCCATGGTTCCGGTGCGCTTGGCTCACCCAAGTTCAAGGACACCGCAGCCTGGGGCAAGCGCATTACCCAAGGCTATGACACGCTGCTGCAACATGCGCTCAACGGCATCCGCAAAATGCCCTCACGCGGTGGCGAACCTGATCTGACCGACCTGGAAGTGGCTCGCGCCATGGTGTACATGGCCAATGCGGGCGGTGCCAAATTCGAGGCGGTGCTGAGCAAGGAAGTCGAACCCACTGCCGCTCAACTGGAACAAGGCAAGAAGGTCTACGCTGAAAACTGCGCCTCCTGCCATGACACCGGCCTCACCGGCGCCCAGAAGCTGACCGACACCAAGGCCTGGGCTGCGTTGATCAAGCAGGGCAAGAAGTACCTCTACCCGGCTGCCATCAACGGCACCTTCGGCGGCCCGGCCAAGGGTGGCAACGACAAGCTGACCGACGACGAGACCAAGGCAGCCGTGGATTACATGGTGAATGAGGCCAAGGCTGCGATCGCCGCCAAAGCCAAGCCAGCGGTTGGCGCGAAACCGGCAGCGGCGCCGGTTGCTTCCGTCGCAGCTGCTGCACCTGCTGCACCTGCTGCCAAGAAGTAAACTGCTCTGGTACCTGAAAAGGCGCGGCTTCGGTCGCGCCTTTTTTGTTTTCAGCCGCCGAGCATGGCCTTGAGGTTGGCCAGGCGCTGCTTGCCGGCCACTCGGGCCGCATCCGGGTCGGCCACCTCGCCGCTGCGGCTGACATCGCCGCCATCCATCTCCGCCAGGAAACGGGAGGGTTCGCAGGGAATCCAGTCCTGTCCCCGCTTGCGCCGTTTGCACCAGGTCAGGGTCAGGCCGCGCCGGGCGCGGGTGATGCCGACGTACATCAGCCGGCGCTCTTCTTCCAGCCGATCGCCGTCCAGGCACTCGCGGTGAGGCAGGGTTTCCTCCTCCACACCGACCAGAAACACATGCGGGAACTCCAGCCCCTTGGCGGCATGCAGGGTCGATAGCCGGACCGCGTCGATCTCCTTGTCCTCCCGGCCTTCGAGCAGGTTCATCAGCGCCACGGTCTGGCTGAGTTCGATCAGGTTCTTGCCGTCGTCTTCGCCCTTCTTGGCCAGCCAGCTGACGAATTCGCTGACGTTTTCCCACTTGGCCCGGGCGGCACGGTCGTCTTCCACGTCATAGAGCCAGGTTTCATAACGGGTCGCCGCCAGCAGGTCCTGCAGCAGTGCGCCGGCCGATTCGCGTTCGGCGCGGAAGGCCAGGCGGTTGATGAACTCACCGAACTCCAGCAGCGGGTGCAACTGCTTGCCGGGCAGCGCAGTGTGAGCGCCCGCTTCGAACATGGCGGCGAACAGGCTGATATGGCGGCCGGCCGCATACTGGCCCAGTTTCTCCAGCGTGCTCGGGCCGATGCCGCGGCGCGGCGTGGTGACGGCGCGGATGAAGGCCGGGTCGTCATCCGGGTTGGCGATCAGACGTAGGTAGGCGGTGATGTCCTTGATCTCCAAGCGGTCGAAGAAGGACTGGCCGCCGGACAGGACATAGGGAATCTTGGCCGACCGGAACGCTTCTTCCAGCACCCGCGCCTGGTGATTGCCGCGATAAAGCACGGCATAGTCTGCGTAGCGGTTGCGGCTCTGAAAACGATGTGCATCGATGCGCACCGCCACGGTTTCCGCCTCATGCCGGTCGTCCTTGCAGTCGACCAGCTGGATCGGCTCGCCGATGCCCAGTTCGCTCCACAGGTTCTTGTCGTGCAACCGGCTGTTGTGGCGGATGACCCGGTTGGCGGCTTCGAGAATGCGCTGGCTGGAACGGTAGTTCTGGGTCAGCGGGATCAGCTTGAGCTGGTGGTAGTCCTCGCCCAGCCGGCGCAGGTTTTCCACATCGGCGCCGCGCCAGGCGTAGATGGCCTGGTCATCGTCACCCACCGCGGTGAAACGGCCCATCGGGCCGGCCAGCAGCTTCATCAGGGCGTACTGGGCGCCATTGGTGTCCTGGTATTCGTCGACCAGCAGATAGCGCAGCCGACCCTGCCAGCGGGTGAGCGCCTCGACCTCGGTCTGGAACAGGGCCACCGGCAGCCGGATCAGGTCGTCGAAATCCATCGCCTGATAGGCCTTGAGGGTCGTCTGGTAGCTGAGATAGGCATGGGCCAGCTGGACCTCGGCTTCATCGCCCGCCAGCTTCATGGCCTGATCCGGGTCGAGCAGGGCGTTCTTCCAGTTCGAGATCACCGAGGCCGCCCGGCGCAGGCTCGACTTGTCCGGAGACTTGACGATATCGGACAGAATGGACTGCGCATCGGCCGCGTCGAGCACCGAGAACTGGGGCTTGTAGCCAAGGTGCCGGGCCTCCTGACGGAGGATGGACAGGCCCAGCGAGTGGAAGGTGGAGATGGTCATGCCCTTGGCCTGGCCACCGTCCAGCAATTCGCCCACCCGTTCGCGCATTTCCCGCGCGGCCTTGTTGGTGAAGGTGATGGCGGCGATGTGGCGCGGATCGAACTCGCACTGCTTGACCAGGTAGGCGATCTTGCGGGTGATGACGCGGGTCTTGCCCGAGCCGGCGCCGGCCAGGACGAGCAACGGCCCGTCCAGGTATTTCACGGCTTCGCGCTGGGGGGGATTCAGGTCAGACAACATGGGGCTTGGCCCGGTAAAATCGAGCCCAATTTTACCATTCGGGGAGGGCGGCTACCGTGGCCACCTACGTGATCGGCGATGTGCAGGGCTGCTTCGAAGCGTTTCAGGAGCTGTTGGTGGCCATCGCCTTCAACCCCGCCCGCGACCGGCTCTGGCTGGCCGGCGACCTGGTCAACCGGGGCGAGAACTCGATCGGCATGCTGCGCTGGTGCATGGCCCATGACGATCAGATCGTCGCCATCCTGGGCAACCATGATCTGCATCTGCTGGCGGTGGCGGAAGGCTTCGTGCCCCCGCATCGCAACGACACCCTTGATGAGATTCTCGACGCCCCGGACCGCGCCGAGGTGCTGGACTGGCTACGCAGGCGGCCCATGCTGCACCGCGAGGGCAGGTGGCTGATGGTCCACGCCGGCCTGCTGCCGGAATGGACCGCTGACCTGGCCGAGACGCTGGCCCGTGAACTTGAAACCGCCCTGCGCGGCCCGGACTGGCGGCAGTTTCTGAAGGCCATGTATGGCAACGAGCCGCGCCGCTGGGATCCGGCGCTGGCGGGTCAGGATCGGCTCAGGCTGGTGGCCAACGTGATGACCCGGCTCCGTTTCCTGCACGAGGATGGCAGCCTGGAATTTCTGCACAAGGGCACACCAGAAGAGGCTCCGCCCGAGCTGACCCCGTGGTTCGATTTTCCTGACCGCCAGCACCTGGACGTACAGGTATTCTTCGGCCACTGGTCGACGCTGGGCCTGCTGCAGCGTGCAGATGCGGTCGGCCTCGATACTGGCTGCCTGTGGGGCGGCCGGCTCAGTGCGCTTCGGCTGGAGGATAGCCGGCTGATCCAGATCGGCTGTCGGGCGCGTCGCCAGCCCAAGCCGCCCGGATAGCCGATTCGGCCTGGATGGCGAGCTCCCGACGACCGATACCGGATGCGGAAATCGTCGGCAGGAATTCGATCTCGGCCACGATCTGGCCCGCCTGCAGGATGTTGCGCAGGGAGTCCAGCATGCTCATCTCGCCATAATAGGCTGGCACCGGGTTGTACTGCCCGGCCGTATCCAGATAGCGAATCCGTGCCGGGCAGACCATGACCCCGGCATCCACGGCCGGCTGGAACAGGCTGGGGAAGAACGGCAGCAGGTCGCGGCCGTCCGATGTTGTCCCCTCCGGAAACAGGGCCAGGCAATCGCCGTCACGCAGGTGCCCGGCCATCAACCCGTTCATGCGTTTTGCATCGGACTTGCGGGTGCGTTCCAGAAACAGCGTCCGGCCCGCCTTGTCGGCCAGCCAGCCGACCACCGGCCAGTTGCGCACCTCCGCCTTGGAGATGAAGCGGGCCGGCAACTGGCTATGAATGACGTAGATATCGAGCCAGGAGACATGGTTGGATACGATCAGCGCCCCGCCACTCCGTACTGCGGGTGGGTTGCCACGGGCGATCACCCGGACCCCCACCACGGCGAGCAAGCGCCCGGCCCAGCGGACCAGATGCTTTTCACGTCCGCGGAGATCAAGAAACGGGAACAGAAACAGAACGATCAGCACCCCGGTCAGGATATGTGAGCCGAGGCGGATATAGCCTGGGTAGGGCGAAAAGGTGCGCATGTCGTCAGGCGGTTATCGAAGTGGAACCAACGTGTGGGATAAATCATAACCGGACTGAACAGCGGGGTTGCAGTCCGGTATTGAGCAAGCTCAAACGCTGGCGAATCAGTGCGTAATGCGCGTTTCGCCGCCTGACTCCAGGACGCGGACCTGATCACCCACCCGGAAACTCTCGCCGGTATCTTCCTGCACCACGGCGATGGTTCGACCCGAGCTCAGGCGCACCGTCAACTCAAGCCCAGGCTTCTTGGTCACGCCCTTCTCGACCATCGTGCCCGCCACGCCACCGGCCACCGCACCCAATACTGCGCCGACCACCGAACCCCTGCCTTCGCCCATGGTGCTGCCCGCGACGCCGCCAACCACGGCACCGGCCGCCGTGCCAACCCCGGACTTGCTGCCCCCGAGCTGGACATTGCGCACGCTGACTACAGTGCCCATCTTCACTTCATAGGCGCGCCGCGCATCGGCCCGCTCATAGTCGCCGCTGCCAAGCCCACTGGCGCAACCGGTAGTCATCAGTGCAACCACGATCAATGCCGTACCCATCTGGATCTTCATATATCTCTCCTTTACAAGGAATAACCAAACTCATTGTGGAACCGATCCGCCACCTCGGCGAAATCGAAGTGATGGTTCTGGCCGCCCCGGCTGGCAATCTTGATACTGCCCAGCAAACCGGCCAGCCGTCCGGCCGTACTCCAATCATAGCCCTTCAACATGCCAAACATCAGACCGGCACGGTAGGCATCGCCGCAACCGGTCGGATCCATGATCGCGTGCGGCTTCGCCGGCGGGATCTCATGCACCTGGCCATCGGCATAAATGCGGGAACCTTTCGCACCCAGAGTGACAACCAGTGCCTTGACGCTGGGCGCGATCTGCTCCAGCGACCGACCAGTCCGCTCCTGCAGCAATTGTGCCTCATAGTCGTTCACCGCCAGGTAATCGGCCAGCCCGATGAAATCCTGCAACTCGACACCGCTAAACATGGGCAGCCCCTGGCCCGGGTCAAAAATGAACGGAATCCCGGCTTCATTGAACTGCCGGGCGTGATCCAGCATGCCCTGACGGCCATCCGGAGCAACGATGCCCAGCTTGATGCCGCTCGCCAGTCCGACCTCGTTTTCGTGGGAGAAGTTCATCGCCCCGGGATGGAAAGCGGTGATCTGGTTGTCATCCAGGTCCGTCGTAATAAAGGCCTGCGCGGTATAGCTGCCGCTCATCTGCCGGATATGCCCGGTTTCGATGGCAAATCCGGCCAGCCTTTCCGTATAAACACCAAAATCATCACCTACCGTGGCCATGATCACCGGCTCGCCGCCAAGAAGCTTCAGGTTATAGGCGATATTGCCCGCACAGCCACCGAACTCGCGCCGCATGTCGGGGACCAGAAACGCCACGTTCAGGATATGTAGCTTTTCGGGCAGGATGTGGTTCTTGAATCGGTCGTGAAACACCATGATGGTGTCGTAAGCCATGGAGCCGCAGATCAGGGTACGCATATCGGAAAGACTCTGAAGGTGGAAACAGCCCAATTTTCCCTGTTTCGAAGACATTTGTCCTGCGCGAATGCGGCACGCAAGCTTGACGTCCGCCCTGTTTCAGGCTTTAATTCGCGGCTCTTTGGCCGGGCAATCCGGCAGAAAAGATGGCCAGGTAGCTCAGTTGGTAGAGCAGCGGATTGAAAATCCGCGTGTCGACGGTTCGATTCCGCCCCTGGCCACCA
>JBBIJC010000122.1:0-6326 GCA_037446165.1 Hydrogenophilales bacterium
CACTTGCCTTGTAAGCATGAGGTCGTCCGTTCGATTCGGACAGTGGGCACCATCATTTCAAGTCGGAACTACTCATCAGACACGTCTTTTGGCTCGTCCGGTGCGCTATGCGGAACTGGATGCATTCCATCAAGGGGGCTTTCGAAATACAATTCGAGCGGGGAAAGGGTGACTCGCAAAAACATGGAAACGACCACACACCTTTCCATCTCGGATTTGCGCTCTCAAGTCAGGGAAGCTGCCATGTTCTTCTATGTTGGAAGTTCAATATGGGGCGTCGAGTCGAGCCTTGGCGATGAACGCGCGTCCCTACTTTCCGCTTTCCCGAACGCAGGCTGATTATTGTTGGCAGGGAATTTTGATGCCCAAGCAGGCATCGATAGCGTAGTCGTAAACAAGAAACCAATTGAAATCAACGGGATTGTCATGACGAATGTAAACAGCACCTCAAACGATCAGGAACTGGAGCTGGCCGCCGCAATCGTGGCTGCGCTGAATCTGGATATCCCGCCTGAACAAATCGAGCCTGATGCGCGCTTGTATGGTGAAGGTCTTGGGCTGGATTCCATCGATATGCTGGAAATTTCCCTGGTGGTGTCGAAGAATTATGGCGTGCAGTTGCGTTCCGACGATCCTGAAAACGTGCAGATTTTCAGCTCACTGAGAAATCTCAACACGTACATTCAATCCAAGCGTACCAAATAAACTCTATCGGTCTTGATGCATCAATTAGCTGTGCTGCGACGTTGAGATGAACGCATTACCATCAAGCAGGATTCAACTTGTCTTCGCGTCCAGTTCGAAATTCAAAGGGATACTGACCCGATACACGGGCCGGGTGCTGGGCGTGTTTGTGTATGCCATCAGCAAGCCGGAATTGCCCCAGGACGAGGTGCCCTGTGCCTGGGTGCCGATGCCGGTATTGGGGGGGGATGTCTGGTATGAAATCTGGGTGTCCTCGGCACCGGTAACGGTTAGCCTCGAAAAGGACATCTGCATTTCGCGTGACGGCCATTTCCTTTTCGGCAGCCTGGTGCTTGAGGAATCGAACTTCGGTCAGCTCGAAGCGAAGGCTTACGAAGCCTATTCGACTTTGTTCGACACCTTGAACAGGGAAGGCTATCCGGCTTTGCTGCGGGCCTGGAACTACTTCCCCGGCATCAACGATGAAGCCCGCGGCGTCGAACGCTACCGCGCGTTCAACGTCGGGCGCCACGAGGCGTTCTGCAGCAAAGACCAGGTCATTTCCGAAGGGTCCGTGCCGGCTGCCTGCGCGCTCGGGACGACACAGGGCAGCCTGATGGTCTGCTTTCTGGCCGGGAAGGAACCTGGGGACGTGATCGAGAACCCGCGCCAGACCAACGCCTATTGCTATCCCCGCGATTTCGGTCCGCGGAGTCCGACCTTCTCGCGTGGCATACTGATCGACGACATGCTGCTTATTTCCGGCACAGCCAGCATCGTCGGTTCTGAAACGATGCACCCGGACGATGTCATCCGGCAACTTGATGAGACCCTCCGCAACCTGCAAGTGGTCGTCGAGCAGGCTGAAAGGCGCGGCTTTGACGCTGGCGACCAGTCCGGACTTTGCCTCAACGTCTATTTGCGCAACACTGACGATTATCCGGCCGTGCGCCGCCGACTGGATGAAGCGTTCGGCCAGGTCGGCCATGTCGCCTACATCATGGCGGACGTATGCCGCGCGGACCTGCTGGTCGAGATTGAAGCGTTCTGGATGCTGAATCGAGCATGATCACCAACAAACATATTCCGGTGGCCATCCTGTGTCTTGCAGCCGGCCATGCCTGGGCCGACGAGCCGTTGTGGGAGGTTGGGGCCGGCGTCGCGGTCGTCGATTTCGCGACCTATCGCGGTTCCGACCAGTACAAGAGCTACCTGCTGCCGGTGCCGTATGTCGTCTATCGTGGCGAGGTGCTCAAGGTCGACCGTGAAAAGGTCCGTGGCCTGCTGTTCAAGAGCGACCGGACCGAACTGGACATCAGCGTGAACGGTTCGGTGCCGGTCAAGAGCAGCGATACTCCGGCGCGGGCCGGCATGCCCGACCTCGATCCGACGCTCGAAATGGGGCCTTCGCTCAACCTGACCTTGTCGAAATCGGCGGACGGCGACCGTAAGCTCGACCTACGCCTGCCGCTGCGCTACGCCGTGGGCAGCGATTTCTCCAGCGTCCATGGTGTCGGCTGGCTGTTCCAGCCCCAGCTCAACCTGGATCTGCGCAATCTCTCCGGCCTGCCCGGCTGGAACCTCGGCCTGCTGACCGGGCCGATCTTTGCGGATGAGCACTATCACCAGTATTTCTACGGGGTCGACCCGCAATACGCGACGGCGTCCCGGCCGGCATACCGGGCCCGGAGCGGCTACGCCGGAACGCAGTTCATCGCCGCGCTGAGCAAGCGCTACCCGAAATACTGGGTGGGTGGATTCCTTAAGCTGGATAACCTGGACCAGGCCGTATTCACCGACAGCCCGCTGGTCAAATCGAAGACGAATGTCAGCGGCGGATTTGCGGTCAGCTGGATCTTCGGCAAATCGCAGGTCATGGTGACCGATGATGACTGAACCCCGCCGAGGACCGTTGTCCTGGTTGCGGCAGCTGTACGAATACCTGGTGTATTACGGCTTCCTGCTGCTGTTCGCCCTGATGTGCCAGGGCTGGAGCATCGCATCGATTCCGCTCGCCCTGTTGCTGCCGCAGCGAACCGGAGTCCGTTTCGGCCGCCGGGTGATCGCGTTCGGTTTCCGAAACTATCTGAACCTGCTGGAGTTGAGCGGGATCGTCAAATGCGATCTGGCAGCGCTCGACAGCCTGAGCCATGACCGGCCGCTGATCATTGCGCCCAACCATCCCTCCCTGATCGACGTCGTGCTGGTCGCATCGTGCCTGCCCAATGTGGCCTGCATCATCAAGGCCAACCTGTGGGATCAGATCATATTCGGCGGCAGCGCCCGGCTGGCCGGCTACATACGGAATGACTCGCAGTCCAGACTCATTCGCGATGCCACCCGTGAACTCGAGTCCGGCAGCCATCTGCTAGTCTTCCCGGAGGGCACCCGGACAATCGGCAATGTGGTCCGGCCGTTCAAGGGTGGGTTTGCGCTGATTGCAAAACGGGCCGGTGTCCCGGTGCAGTCGGTCCTGATCGAGATCAATCACCCCTTCCTGAGCAAGGGCCGGCCCTTGCTGGAAAAACCGGAGTTCCCGCTGGTGTTCCGGGCCACGCTGGGCGAGCGTTTCATGCCGCCTGACAAAATCCGGCCCTACATTGCGGACATGGAACGCTATTACAGCCATGAGGTGGCGAGCCGCTACATGGAGCCTACGCCGTGACGCACTCTGCCACACATCTGGTACTGATCCCGAGCTACAACACCGGCGACAAGGTC
Organism: Hydrogenophilales bacterium; assembly: GCA_037446165.1. Lineage (GTDB taxonomy): Bacteria > Pseudomonadota > Gammaproteobacteria > Burkholderiales > Thiobacillaceae > Parasulfuritortus. The sequence continues at coordinate 3,406 of JBBIJC010000122.1, forward strand.
TACGAGACTGTGCGCGAGGCGCGCCGCTGCTGGAACCCGGTCTGGGTGGTGATCGACGGGAGCAGCGACGGTACGCCGGACGGGTTGCTGGCCATGGCCGCCGATGACGACGGGCTCAAGGTGTGGCTGTTGCCGGAAAACCAGGGCAAGGGTGCGGCAGTGCTGTTCGGGCTCGACGAAGCAGACAAGGCCGGTTTCAGCCATGTGCTGACCATGGATGCCGATGGCCAGCACCCGGCCGACAAGATCGTCGAGTTCATGCGGACATCGGAACAGAACCCGGATGCGATGGTGCTGGGCCGTCCGGTGTTCGATGCCAGCGCACCTAGCATCCGGGTTTCGGGCCGGAAAATATCGAACTGGTGGGCGAACTTCGAGACCCTGCAGGGCGGTATCGGGGATTCGCTGTTTGGTTTCCGGGTCTATCCAGTCGGGCCGTTGCGGGCCGTGATGCGCAAGCAGCGCTGGATGCGGCGCTTCGACTTCGATCCCGAGGCGGTGGTGCGTCTGCGCTGGCGCGGCGTGCAGCCGGTCAACCTGGCCGCGCCGGTCAAATATTTCAGTTCAGAGGAAGGCGGCGTCTCGCATTTCAATTACCTGCGCGACAACGCGCTGCTGACCTTCATGCACATCCGCCTGATGATCGGCTTCGTGCTGCGCCTGCCGTTGCTGCTGTGGCGGAAGGTGATGCAGCAGGCTAGCGGTCCAGCGTGATCCTGAGCCGCAGGCTTTCGTGGTAGTCGAGCACGATTTCCTCGTGCGTCCGGGTCGAGGCGAGCGCAGCCAGCAGCGGCAGGGAGCGCGAAGCCGACGAGTCGAGGCGCAGGGCTTCCAGCGGCGGTTCGGCCATTCCGGTTGGCACCAGCCGGGTGTCCGTCTTGAAGGCAATCGTCATCGCGGCCAGGCTGCCTTCCGGTTGCGTATCCAGGACCAGTGCCACACCGAACATCTGGTGGCCCGGGGTTGTCTCAAAGAGCGGCTCGGGGAAGGGCGTGTCGAACACGGCCAGCAGCACCGGTACCTGTTCGGCGAGGCACTGGGTGGCGGCTTCGATCAGCCCGGCTGCAAAGGTATCGTTCCACGCCGAAAGGCTGGACGACGGCTGCATCGAGCCGGAGGCGATGCTCCAGTAGCCGGCCGCGGCGTTGTGCACCGAGTTGTGGAAGCGCGTGGGCGAGACCATGCGTTCCGGTGTGGCCAGCGCCTCGCAGATCTGGTGGATGGTGTTGGTGTCTCCGTTGGCGGAGGCGAACACGACCGCAAGATCTTCCGCCTTCATCCCCGACTGCTGCTGTGCGCTCTGGGCGACGTCGACAGCCAGCTTGACCGTCGGGCTGGCCCGGCGCCGTTCTGTGGCGGGCAGGATCGTGCCTTGCGGGCGCGGCGCGAATTCCGGATTCAGCCCGGCGCCGGTGAGGAAATGGTTGCGGAGCGTGTCCCAGTTTTCGAAGCCGGGACCGGTGGCGGCGACGCCTTTCAGGTAGACGATCATGATTCCAGGTAACCGAAGATCAAGCTGGCGTTGTTGCCGCCGAAGCCGAAGGAATTGCTCAGCATGCGCCGGACCGGCTGGCTGTGGTTTTCGAGCAGCACGTTCATGTTGAAAGCCGGGTCCACCGAGACAGTATTCAGACTGGCCGGCAGCAAGCCTTCGCGCAGGCACAGGTAGCCGATTACGGCTTCGGTGATGCCGGCCGCGCCCAGCGTGTGACCGGTCCAGCCCTTGGTCGAGCTGCAAGGAGTGGCGCTGCCGAACAGGCCGGAAACGGCGAGGTCTTCGGCACTGTCGTTCGCCCGGGTGGCCGTACCGTGTAGGTTGATGTAGTCGATCTGCGCCGGATCGAGCCCGCTCCGCTCCAGCGCGCGGGTCATGGCCAGCCGCGCGCCTGCCCCCTCGGGGTGCGGGGTGGACATGTGGAAGGCATCGCTGCTTTCGCCGTAGCCCAGCAGACAGGGCACGTCGTTGGCGCCATCCGGCTTTTCGAGCAGTACGAAACCGGCTGCTTCACCGATCGAGATGCCGCTGCGTCCGGCGTCGGCCGGGCGGCAGGGCGCGCTGGAGACGACCTCGAGCGACGAGAAGCCGTACAGCGTGGTCATGCACAGGCTGTCCACGCCGCCGACCACGGCCGCGTCGCACAGTCCGCTCTGGATCATCCGGCTGGCTGAAGCAAAGGCCTTGGCACTGGAGGAACAAGCGGTCGACAGGGTCAACGCGGGACCTTGCAGGTTCAGATAACGGCGCACGAAATCGGTGACCGAATAGTTGTCGTGGGTGGTCCGGTACATGAAGTCGCCGGGCAGTTTGCTGGCGGCGTTGCGATGCTGGTAGGCCAGTTCGGTGTGCAGGATGCCCGAGGTGCTGGTGCCGATGATGACCGCGATCCGGTGCGCTCCATGCCGCGCGCGGGCTGCGGCAACGTTTGATTCGAAGCCGTCGGCCACCAGCCCGAGCATGGCCAAGCGGTTGTTCCGGCAATCGAATTCCTTCAGGCGGGCGATGACCGGCTCGTCTTCCAGCCCGTCGACCCGGCCAATCCAGGTGTCGAGCACGGTATCCATGAAATCGCAGCGGCGCAGCCCCGAGGTTCCGGTATGTATGGCTTGCAGGATGGAGGCGGTGCCGCGGCCGAGGGCGTTGACGCTGGTGGGGTGGCTGAGGGCGAGCGGTTGCACGTTAGAAGCGGTTGGAGCTGGATATCCGTGGGTTGTTCGACCGGTCGCCGGTCATGCGAATCCGCTTGATTCCATTTTAATTGAGGCCAGCCTGACGGGGCAATCGCCGGGTGCCGGAAAACATTCGTCCAGGGCCCTGCGCCAGCTTTCTACCGGATGCCGAATCGGATAAGATGGGCACGGGAATTTAATCGTCAGCTGAACGGTTGGCTATTATAGGCACCGGCCTCCCGGATCAATAATAA
>JBBIJC010000123.1:0-6289 GCA_037446165.1 Hydrogenophilales bacterium
GTCAAGTTGAGCACGCTCCAGGCGGCCGAGGAGTTGAACCCGCAGGTTGCGAAGCGGGTGCATGTCCTGTTTGACTGGAAGGCCCGATCGATCTCGTTCGGGATGATGAATGCGCATGACACGCCCGAGTTCAGGGAACGGATCCTGAGCGCGGCCTTGCAGGCATCGAAGCAGGTGCGCGTGCAGCAGATCCTGGAACTGTTCAAGACCGACAAGATGGAACGGTCCTTGCCTGCTGACCTGCAGCCGTTCTGGAAGTTGCACGATGAATATCAGAACCTGAGCAATCAGAAATCGACGAGGAAAAAATGACCCGGGACTGGAATGTTTTTCATTGGTTTCCCGCCAACCGGATGTTCCTGCGGGTGTTCGGCATATTCGGCGGCCTGATGCTGGCCATGACCCTGGTCTATGGTGTGTTGATCATTCCACTGCAGCGCGATTCGCTGCTCAAGGTCATGTATTCCCAGGCAGCCACGGTCTCGCGCTCGATCATCCAGGCCTGTTCGGATGCCATGCTGACCGACGACTTCGGCTTTATCGTCGAGCACAACCTGCAAGTCCTGCAGAGCAACAAGAGCATCGAGTCGGTCGTGATCGTGCCCAAGCGTGGCACGGCCGTGCACATCGTGCCAGGCGGCTGGACCATGGATGAAGCAAAAAAGGGAGGCTTGCCGGCCGCCAGTGTGGACAAGGAATCGTATGGCGTGGTCAAGGGCGCGAACGGCAAGTCCTTTTACCGTTACCTGGCGCCGGTCCGGTTCAGCGGGGTGGCCTGGGGCACGATACAGATCGACTTCAATACCGGCGAGTACGAGGCGAACATCGCCGAGATGTACAAGCAGTTGTTCTACATCTCGATGCTGGCCGTGTTGGTCATCCTCCCGGTCGGCTATCTGTTTGCGCTCTGGCTGACGCGGCCGATTGCGACCATCAGCGCAGCGGCTTCGCGGGTCGCGCTGGGCGATCTCGACGCGCATGTCAGCATCGTGCGCAACGATGAAATCGGCCAGCTCTCGACCAGCTTCAACCAGATGGTGGACGCCTTGCAGGAAAGCCGGAACACCTTGCAAAACTATAATCTGGAGCTGGAACGCAAGGTGACCGAACGCACCCATGCCCTGGACGAGCTGAATCGCACCCTGGACCAGCGGGTGCGGGACGAAATTGCCAAGCGCAAGGAGCAGGAAAACCTGCTCATCCACCAGTCCCGCCTGGCGGCGATGGGCGAGATGATCGGCGCCATCGCCCACCAGTGGCGCCAGCCGCTCAATGCCCTGAGCCTGGTCCTGCAAAATATGGCCATGCAGCACCGAACCGGTCAGCTGACCGATGAATCCATGCAGAGGATGGGTGAAAAGGCCAACCAGCTGGTGGCCCGGATGTCGTCCACCATCGACGAGTTCCGGAATTTCTTCAAGCCCAGCAAACAGGCCGAGTCGTTCAGTCTGGCCGGGGCGATGCGGGCGGCGCTGGATATCATGGAAGGGGTATACAAGAACCACAATATCCAGGTGACCCTGGACTGCGATGAGGGCATCGAACTGCACGGTATACCGGGCGAGTTTTCACAGGTCGTGCTGAACCTGCTCGGCAATGCCAAGGATGCCGTTCTCGCGTCGGGTCAGGCGAACCCGTCCATCCTGCTCCACGCCGAGCAAACGGCAGAACGCATCCAGATCAACGTCGAGGACAATGGCGGCGGCATCGCCCCGGAGATACTGAACAAGGTTTTCGAACCGTACTTCACGACCAAGGAAGAAGGCCAGGGCACGGGTATCGGCCTGTACATGTCGAAGATGATCGTGGAAAACAACATGGGCGGCCGGCTGACCGTGACCAACACGAATAAGGGCGCCCGGTTCACCATCAGCCTGCCGGTGAAGAAGGCGCAGGCATAGGGATTGGGCGGAGGGCGAAAAGGGTGACGGTAGAGCGCGCCTCGGTCCCGTGTTTTCGGGACAGCCTGGCCGGGATAGCGGGTATGATCCGTGGCGGTTCCATTCTCCGCCTTGCGCCATGAAAGATTTCGTCGCCGTCATTCCCGCCCGTCATGCCTCGACCCGTCTGCCTGGCAAGCCGCTGGCCGATATCGCCGGCAAGCCGATGGTGGTGCGGGTGGCGGAACGCGCCGCGGCCAGCGGCGCGAGCCAGGTATGGGTGGCGACGGATCACGCCGGGGTGGCGGCGGCGGTCGAGGCACATGGTTTTGAGGTCTGCATGACCTCGCCCGAATGCGCTTCCGGCACCGACCGGCTGGCGGAAGTGGCCAGCAAGCTGGGCTGGCCGGAGGACATGGTGGTGGTCAACGTGCAGGGTGACGAGCCGCTGATCGATCCGGAGCTGATTCGGCGAACGGCGCGCTTGCTTCACGAACGGCCCGGGTCGGCGATGGCCACGGTGTGCCATCCGCTGCATGAGATGGCCGAGATGACGAATCCGAATGTGGTGAAGGTCGTATTGGACAAGGATGGTCATGCGCTCTACTTTTCCCGCGCGCCGATACCCTGGCCGCGAGATGCCTGGGCGGATCGTGCGGTGGCCTTGCCTGCAAACCTGCCGGTCTTTCGGCATGTCGGGCTGTATGCCTACCGGGTCGGTTTCCTGAAGGTCTATCCGAATCTGGAACGTCCGGCTCTGGAGGCCTTCGAGTCGCTGGAACAGTTGCGTGCGCTCTGGCATGGCTACCGGATCGCAGTGGTGACAACGGATCAGGCTTCTCCGCCCGGAGTCGATACGCCGCAGGATCTGGAAAAGGTACGCAGTCTGTTCGGTTGAAGGGAGTAGTATTGAAGCGATCAAGGCTCTCAATAACCTCACCTTATAACTTGATACAAAAAATTAACTGTCAAAGGCAGTGCGGGTTGACTAACCTTCGGCAGCTAAATTTCCGTTTTTTCACTGGTCCCACCCACATCATCGTGGGTAGTTAATGCGAGGTTTTCCATGCGACTGATTCTTCTCGGCGGCCCCGGCGCGGGCAAAGGCACACAGGCTAACTACATCAAGGAACGCTACGGCATCCCCCAGATTTCCACCGGCGACATGCTGCGTGCCCACGTCAAGGCCGGTACCGAGCTTGGTGTTGCAGCCAAGAAGATCATGGATGCGGGCGGTCTGGTATCCGACGACATCATCATCGGCATGGTCAAGGCCCGCCTGACCGAAGCCGATTGCAAGAACGGTTACCTGTTCGACGGTTTCCCGCGCACCATCCCCCAGGCCGAGGCCATGAAGGCCGCCGGCGTCCCGCTGGATGCCGTGGTCGAGATCGACGTACCCGATGAAGAGATCATCAAGCGCATGTCCGGCCGTCGCGTGCATGTGGCGTCCGGTCGCACCTACCACGTCGTGTTCAACCCGCCCAAGGTTGCCGGCAAGGACGACGTCACCGGCGAAGAGCTGATCCAGCGCGACGACGACAAGGAAGAGACCGTCAAGAAGCGCCTGGACATCTACCATGCCCAGACCGAGCCGCTGGTCAAGTACTACGGCGACTGGGGCAAGAGCGGCGAAGCCGGCGCGCCCAAATATTTCAAGATCGCTGGTGTGGGCAAGGTCGACGGCATTCGCGACGCCTGCTACGCCGCCCTGGATTCGGTCAAGAAATAAGCATGACAGCGATTCCCGACTTCACCGAGGTCGAGATGAAACTGACCGATGTCGCCCTGCGCGAACGTTACGGTCACCTCATCGAGGTTCAGGAAGTGGAGACAGAAATCCGGTTGATGCCGGCCGACCGCGAGTTGACGGTCTGCCCGGCCATCTACTGGGAAGATGCGGAGCGTTGTCGCTTCGTGGTCTCCAAGACCGGAGTGGACAAGTTTCGCAGCATGTTTTTCTGGTCGGTCAAGGATCGGTTTTCGACCGGCAAGGAAGAATACGACAACCTGGGCGATTGCCTGGTGACGACGCTGAAGATGCAGGAAGACGCCGCCAAGCGCCGGGCTGAAGAAGTAGGCGCTAGCTGAAGTGGATTGATACGGGAACCTGGATGGTTCCCGTTTTTGTTTCAACCCCAGATTTGATTTAAACCTTGTTGAGGGAAAGAACATGGCGAAGAAAAAAAATGCTTTTTACGCACAGTCCGGCGGGGTAACCGCTGTCATCAATGCCTCTGCCTGCGGCGTCATCGAGACCGCCCGCAAGCATTCCGATGTCATCGGCAAGGTCTATGCTGGCCGCAACGGCATCATCGGCGCCCTGACCGAGGAGCTGATCGACACCAGCAAGGAATCCGATGCTGCCATCGCCGCGCTGCGCTCCACGCCATCAGGCGCCTTCGGCTCCTGCCGGTTCAAGCTCAAGTCGCTGGAAGCCAACAAGCGCGAATACGAGCGTCTGATCGAGGTGTTCAAGGCCCACAACATCGGCTACTTCTTCTATAACGGTGGCGGCGACTCGGCCGACACCTGCTACAAGGTAAGCCAGTTGTCCGAGGCCATGGGCTACCCCATCCAGGCCATCCACGTGCCCAAGACCGTGGATAACGACCTGCCCATCACCGACTGCTGCCCCGGCTTCGGCTCGGTCGCCAAGTACATCGCCGTCTCGACCCTGGAAGCCTCCTATGACGTGCGCTCCATGGCCAAGACCTCGACCAAGATCTTCGTGGTCGAAGTGATGGGCCGGCACGCCGGCTGGATCGCCGCCGCCGGTGGCCTGGTTGCGGACCAGGGCATCCCCGTGGTCATCCTGTTCCCTGAAATCGAGTTCGACCAGAAGAAGTTCCTGGCTGCAGTCGACGCCAAGGTCAAGGAACATGGTTACTGCACGATCGTCGTCTCGGAAGGCTGCCACTATCCGGACGGCAAGTTCCTGGCCGAGCAGGGCACCCGAGACGCCTTCGGCCATGCCCAACTGGGTGGCGCCGCTCCGGTGGTCGCCAACATGATCAAGGATGCCCTCGGCCACAAGTTCCACTGGGCCGTGGCCGACTATCTGCAGCGCGCTGCTCGCCACATCGCCTCCAAGACCGATGTGAAGCAGGCCTACGAACTGGGCAAGAAGGCAGTAGAACTGGCGGTCAAGGGCCACAACTCGGTCATGCCGACCATCGTTCGTCTGTCCGACATGCCGTACAAGTACAAACTGGGCTACGCTGAGTTGAAGGATGTTGCGAACGTCGAGAAATTCATGCCGCGCGACTTCATCAGCAAGGACGGTTTCGGCATCACCAACAAGTGCCGCAACTACCTGACCGGCCTGATTCAGGGCGAGGACTATCCCAAGTACGAGGGTGGTCTGCCGGTCTATGTGACCATGAAGAACGCGACGGTGGCCAAGAAGCTGCCCGAGTTCAAGCTTTGATGTAATGAGAAAGGCGCTTCAGGCGCCTTTTTCGTGACTGCGAGATATGACATTCGATCGCGCCCGCCAATTGCTCAAGGTTCAAGCCGATTTTGGAGGTTTCTACAACTCCAATTCGGCCAAGCTGATCCTGTCCGAGGTTCAGAAGGAGCATGGTCAGGCGGCAGTGGATCGATTGATCGTGGAATTGTCCCTGGACGAGATTTTCGGTTTTATGCCAGGCACCCGGTTCGAGGGCGGGCTAGCCGTAGGCCGGTCCTATCCTTGATTTTTTTTACCAATAAACTGGACCATCGAGTCCTGATTTTTTTGCAGCGTCTGCGGTCAGCCGTAGTTTGGTTCTTATCTTAAATAGGAGATAGTGCGATGAGTGATGGTTTGGTGTTCGCCCTCGTGGCGGCGATCCTCGCCCTGATATATGGGGTGGTGTCCATTAAGTGGATTCTTGCGCTGCCAACTGGCAACGACCGTATGCGGGCCATTTCGGCCGCCGTTCAGGAAGGCGCCCAGGCCTATCTGAAACGTCAATACACCACCATCGGGATGGTGGGCGTGGTTCTGTTCGCACTTATTTTCATCTTCCTCGGCAAGGCCACCGCAATCGGCTTTGCCATCGGCGCCATCCTGTCCGGTGCTGCCGGCTTCATCGGCATGAACGTCTCGGTGCGCGCCAACGTGCGTACCGCCGAGGCGGCAAACCAGGGCTTGAACGCAGCCCTTAACGTCGCCTTCAAGGGTGGCGCGATCACGGGCCTGCTGGTCGTTGGTCTGGGACTTTTGGGTGTGGCCGGCTACTACGCCGTGCTGACCACTGGTGGCATGGCTACCAGCGAGGCGATCCATGCCCTGGTCGGTCTCGGCTTCGGCGGTTCGCTGATCTCCATCTTCGCCCGTCTTGGCGGCGGCATCTTCACCAAGGGCGCAGACGTCGGCGCCGACCTGGTGGGCAAGGTCGAAGCCGGCATCCCCGAGGATGATC
>JBBIJC010000124.1:0-2062 GCA_037446165.1 Hydrogenophilales bacterium
TGGTCAGCGTGTTCGACATGGTGGATGGAAGCAATTGGCGCAATTATGAGGTTAATGGGGCGGGTAAAGAAGCGGCTGCGGGCGGGAATGATGAGGCGCCAATTCTTGCCCGATGGTGCGGCGTGACTGTTGCAGGAATATTTATCCGGGCAATCCATGGTGAATGCTCTGTTTGATTCGGCTCCGTCGTTCCCGCGCAGGCGGGAACCCATTTTGATGATTCAAGGCACTGGATCCCCTCGTGCGCGGGGGATGGCGGAAGGGAATGACCATGCGCCGCCTCGCGAACGGGCGATTCCTGTCTTTGCTGCCCCATGGCAATGAAGCTGTAAGAATCGGCGGCCAGAATGCAGGGTCGTAACACACCTGAAAACTGGCGCATGCCAACCCGAACTTCCGCTCCTCTCAATCTTCTGCAAAACAGTACCTCGCTCTCCGGTCTGTTCAAGGCGCTGCTGGACCCCGTGCTGGCGGTGGCTGTCCTGCTGGTGCTGGTCGTCGGGTTCGACGAGGCGGTCAACGGGCCGGTGATCCTGCTCGCGGTGATGTTGTTCGCACTGCTTTATCCGGGCAGCGTTCCGCTGCACAAGAGCTGGCTGGGCGCCGTGCGCGAGGTGACGGTGGAGTGGTTGCCGGCGCTGGGCATTTTGTTCCTGCTTGGTTTCAGTACCCATAATCTGGACATCCTGCCCCTGGATTTGCTGCTGGCCTGGGCACTGGCGGTGCCGGCCCTGTGGTTCCTGTCCCGGCTGCTGTTGCCGGTTCTGGCGCCCCAGTTGTTTTCCATGGAGGGCATCCGCAGCGCGGTGATCATCGGCGCGAATGATATTGGCCGCCGGCTGGCCGGACAATTCGAAACCAAGAAGCATCTGGCGGTGGAGTTCAAGGGTTTCTTCGATGACCGGAGCCTGGAACGGCTGGGCGAGCTGAGCTACGGCAAAATGCTCGGCCGCTTCGAGCAGGTCACCGACTACATCCGGCAGACGCACACCGATGCGATCTTCATCGCCTTGCCGATGACCTCCCAGCCGAGAATCCTGAAGCTGCTGGATGACCTGAAGGATTCGACCGTGACGCTGTATTTCGTGCCCGATATCTTCGTGACCGACCTGATCCAGGCCCGGGTCGAGGAGATTGGCGACATGCCGGTGGTGGCGGTCAGGGATACGCCGTTCAAGGGTCTGAATGCGGCGGTGAAACGGCTCAGCGACATTCTTCTCGCCAGCCTGATTCTGGTGCTCATCACCCCGCTGATGCTGATCATCGCGCTTGCTGTGCGTTATTCCTCGCCCGGCCCGATCCTGTTCAAGCAGCGTCGCTACGGCCTGGATGGCAAGGAGATCACGGTCTACAAGTTCCGTTCGATGACGGTATGCGAGGACGGCGACCAGATCGTGCAGGCGACCAAGGATGACCAGCGCGTCACCCGGGTGGGTGGCTTCCTGCGTCGCAATTCGCTGGACGAACTGCCCCAGTTCTTCAACGTGCTGCAGGGGCGGATGAGCGTGGTCGGGCCGCGGCCGCACGCGGTGGCGCACAACGAGCTGTATCGCAAGGTGATCAAGGGCTACATGGTGCGACACAAGGTCAAGCCGGGCATTACCGGGCTGGCCCAGGTCAACGGTTTCCGGGGCGAGACCGATACTGTGGAGAAGATGCAGAAGCGGATCGAATATGACCTGGAGTATCTGCGCAAATGGTCGCTGCATCTGGACCTGGAGATCGTCCTGCGCACGGTGGGCGTGGTGTTCAGGGACAAGAAGGCCTACTGATGGGCCTGGACCGGTGCTGAACCAGCTTCACCCTATTGTAAAAATCGGTCTGTAGCATGGCCGGTCTTCTTGATCGTAGCGACCAGAAAAATCTCATGTATCGAATCACAAGCCCCCTCATCCTGTTCTTCGCTGGCCTGTTGGTCAGCGTGCATGTCCTGGCCGGGACGGAGGTCGATGCACCCCCGCCGACGGAAGACGCGGCCAAGGTGACGACCGACGCGGCCAAGCCGGAGCCGGGCAAGCACAAGATGAAGGCGCACGCGGCCAAGGCCAAGGCGGAAACGGCC
>JBBIJC010000124.1:2162-6152 GCA_037446165.1 Hydrogenophilales bacterium
CTGGAAATCTCGGTCTGGCAGGAGGATAGCCTGCACAAGACCTTGCGCGTGCTGCCCGACGGCAGCGTCACCTTTCCCCTGGCGGGCCGGGTCGAGGTGGCTGGCTTGGCGGCCAGCGAGGTGGAAAGGAAGATCGAAGCCAAGCTGGCCGACTTTCTCGCCGACCCGGTGGTGAACGTGGTGATCACCGGCATCAACGGCAACCGGGTGTATGTGATCGGCAATGTGGCCAAGCCCGGCCCGGTGATCCTGGACGTGCCCATGACTGCGCTGCAGGTGCTCAGCCTGGCCGGTGGTCTGGGCCGGTTCGCCGACGAAAACGCCATCAAGGTGCTGCGCGCGACCGCGACCGGGGTCGATGTCCTGCCAGTGCGCTACAGCGACCTGATCAAGACCAAGGATTTGTCGACCAATGTCCAGCTTCGGGCCGGTGACACCCTCATCGTGCCCTGAGTCCATGAATTCTGCGACGTTGGCGGGTGTGCTGGGGGCACTGGGCATGCTGCTGCCCGGTCTGGCTCAGGCCGAGCGTTTTGATGTGACGCTGTCTACTGCCCTGGCCACCGATTACGACTCCAACCCCGCGCTCTCGGCAACCGCCGCAACCCCGGTATGGCGCTATTCGGCGAGCCCGCGTGCCAGCCTGACCCGGATCGCCGGCCCGGACGAGTGGGACGCGCAGGCGGGTATTCACCTGGAGCGGTCGAGTAATTCCGCGGTCAGTGCGCCGCGCCAGGACCCCAATCTGTCCGTGGCCTGGGCCCATGCGCTGCCGACGGGCTCCTTTGGCCTGACTGGTGGATACAGCGAGGCGTCGACCCGGAACACCGAATTCCAGCAGACCGGGCTGGTGACGGCGGACGGCACGCAGTCCAGCACGTCATTGTCGGCCAACTGGAGCAGGGAACTGGATGAGCGCGGGACGTTGGCGCTGAATGCCGGCTATACCGGGGTCAGCTATCGCGGGGTCAGCCTCACCGGTTACAACACGGCCAATGCCGGAGCGACCTACAACTATGTCTGGGATGAGCGCAACACGCCCTATCTGAGCCTGTCGGGGTCGCACTACACGCCCGACGCCACGGGCGCGGGGGTGGTTGGCTCCGACTCCTACAACCTGCTCGGCGGCATCCAGCTGACCCGTTCCGAACGGCTCAGCCTGGATCTGTCGGCCGGCCTGAACCAGACCCGGGCGCAAACCAGCCGGACCGGCTGGCAGGGCGGTGTAAAACTGAGTTATCTGATCGACGATCTCTCGTCAGTGAACTTCAACCTGGGCCGCAGCACGACTTCCAGCGGCTTGGGTGGCTTCGTCCAGTCGGACCAGCTGGATATGGGCTGGACCCGCGACCTTTCCGAAAAACAGAGCATGGGCGCCAACCTGTCCTGGCACCGGAGCCAGTCCGCAGGGGCGGGCGAGACCCGCCAATTCACCCTGTGGGGCAACCGCCAGCTCGACGACCTGTGGTCGCTGCGCGCTTCGTGCCAGTACCGGCAGTCGCTGGGCGGCAGTGTGGCGACCGCGAGCGGTTACGTGCTGGATCTGACCCTGTCCTACGCCCGCCCCGATTTTCACGTTTTTTAGGATTCAGCCGCCATGGCAGCCAACCTCGAAATGAATTACGAACCCGGCCTGAAGGATTACCTGGGCACCCTGCGCCGCCGGGCCGTGCCGGCCGCCATCGTCTTTTTCCTGGTGTTTGCGGTGACCGGCCTGGTGGCGATGTTGCTGCCGCCGACCTATGAGGCGACCGGGACCATCCTGGTCGAATCACAGCAGATTCCCGATGACCTGGTCCATTCCACGGTCACCAGCTTCGCCGACGAGCGGATCATGGTGATCAAGCAGCGGGTGATGACCCAGAGCAACCTGCGCACCATCATCGACAAATACAACCTGTTTGCGAAGCAGCGCGAATCGACCCCGGCTTCCGAAATCATGGAGCTGATGCGCACCCGGATCGGGGTCGAGCTGATCAGCGCGGACGTGGTGGGCAACCAGAAGACCACCATCGCGTTCAAGGTTTCCTATGACGACCCCCAGCCGGACGTGGCCTACAAGGTGGCCAACGAACTGCTCACCCTGTTTCTCGATGAAAACGTCAAGACCCGCACCGCGCGGGCCACTGAAACCACCGAGTTCATGACCCAGGAGGCGGACCGTCTGCGCAAGAACCTGGATGCGATCGAGGCCCAGATTGCCGCGTACAAGGAGAAACACGGCGATGCCCTGCCGGAGAGCGTCAGCATGCGCATGAACATGGTGAGCCGGGCGGATAGCGATCTGCAGGAACTGGAACGGTCTTACAACGATATCCAGGCGCAGAACCGCATGCTGGACATCGAGCTGACCGCGATCAAGGAAGGCAAGGATACCTCCTTGTCCTCGGGCGCCGCGCCCAGTCCGGAACAGCAGTTGAGCGCGATGCAGACCGAGCTGGTCAAGCTGTCGGCGACCTATAAACCGAACCACCCCACGCTGCAGGCCTTGCAGCGCAAGATCGACGCCCTCAAGAAGACGATAGGCGAGCCGGCCTCGGCCGATAGCACTGGAATAGGCGATACGACCGAACTGGCCAAAGCGAAGGTGCAGGCCAGCATCCAGGCCAACCAGACCCGCATGGCCTCGCTGGCCCAGCAGATGAAGAGCCTGCGCGCCCAGCGGGCCGAGGACGAGCGCATGATCCTGCAGGCGCCGCAGGCGGAACTGGGCATCAGTGGCTTGCTGCGCGACCGGGACAACGCCAAGACCAAGTACGAGGAAATGCGCGCCAAGCAGTCGAGTGCGCAGATCTCCGAAAACCTGGAGCAAGGGCAAAAGGCCGAGCGTTTCGCCTTGCTTGAACCGCCGATGATGCCGGACAAGCCGATCAAGCCGGACCGCAAGAAGATCGCGGCGATGGGCTTCTTCCTCGCCCTGGCCAGTGCCGGCGGCATGGTCATGGTGATGGAATCGATCCAGCAGCGCGTCTATGGCATGGGCGCGCTCGGCGCCCTGGTCGGTCAGCCGCCGCTGGTCGCCATCCCCTACATTCAGACCCAGGCCGAACTGACCCGGCGCAAGAAGCCGAAGCGGCTCTGGCTGATCGTCGCCGCGAGTGTCCTGCTGCTGATTGTGCTGGTGCTGACCGCAGTGAACTTCCTCTATCAACCGCTCGACATGGTCTGGATTCAATTCCTGGCCCGCTTCGAATAAGGGATCGCCATGGAACGCATCAAACTCGCGGTGGAGAAATCCCGCCAATTGAGCCAGGGCCAGCCCGGCGCCATGCCGGCCATGCGCGCCGAACCGGCCGCAGCGCGGAACGCCGACTTCGAGACCGTCGATTACCGGCACACCCGCATCGTCCCGCTGAACGCGGCCCAACTCGAACGGGAGCGCATCGTCGGCAAGGACAAGGCCCACCCGGCCAGCCGGGCCTTCGATCTGCTGCGCACCCAGGTGCTGCAAAAGATGGCGGAGAACGGCTGGCGGACCCTGGCCATCACCTCGCCCAGCCCGGAGGCGGGCAAGACCATGGTGGCGATCAATCTGGCCATGAGTATTGCCCATCAGACCCAGAAAACCGCGATGCTGGTCGACTTCGATCTGCGCAGGCCACGCATCGGCCAGTGCCTTGGACTGCCCGAGCAGGCCTCGCTGAACGAGGTGCTGGATGGCGCCGCCAACCTGCCGGAGGCCCTGGTCAATCCGGATATCCCGCGCCTGGTGGTGCTGCCGACCCTGCGCCCGGTGGCACGTCCGGCCGAGACCCTGTCCTCGGCCAAGGTCCGCAACCTGATCACCGAACTGCGCGAGCGCTATGAATCGCGCATCGTCATCTTCGATCTGCCGCCGCTGCTCGACACCGACGACGCCATCGCCGTGCTGCCGCAGATCGACTGCGTGCTGCTGGTGGTGGGCGAAGGCATGTCGACCAAGGGCGAGGTCGAGGAATGCATGCGAGTGCTTCCTCAGGAAAAACTGCTGGGGGCTGTGCTGAACAAGGC
>JBBIJC010000125.1:0-5989 GCA_037446165.1 Hydrogenophilales bacterium
GATGGGGGATTTCAATGCCTCGCAGGCGGTCGTAGTAGCGTTCGCCCTCGACCCCGCCCCAGACCCGTCGCAACTGTTCCCGGCTGGCCTGGCAGAGGGCTTCCACGGTATAGATGCCGAAACGGTTGAGCCGCTCCAGCATGGCCCGGCCGATGCCGTTCAGGTCGTCCAGCTTCAGGCGGTAGAGGATGTCGGGCAGGTCAGAGTCCTGGATGACGGTGAGTCCGTCCGGCTTCTGCATGTTGGAGGCGGTCTTGGCCAGGAAGCGGTTGGGTCCGATGCCGATCGAGCAGGTCATGCAGTCGCCGACCTCGGCCCGGAGCTTGGCCTTCACTTTCAGGGACAGTTCGCGGATGACCGGTTCGCGTTGCCAGCTTCCGGTCAGGTCGCAGGCGACCTCGTCGATGGACAGGATCTCGCTCACGGCGATGACGCTGTCGACGATCGCCATCAGTCGGTGGTGCATCTCGACATAGGCCGAGGGCCGGGCTTCGACGAAGACGATGTCGGGACACAACTGGCGGGCCTCGGCGACCGAGGTTCCGGTCTTCACCCCGAAGCGTTTGGCCTGATAGCTGGCGGCGATGCAGCAGGTGGTTTCGGCGAGCACCGGCAGGATGCCGATCGGCTTGCCGCGCAGCTCGGGCCGGAGCTGCTGTTCTACCGAGGCGAAGTAGGAGTTGAAGTCGAGCAGCAGGGCGCGCAGGGGCATGGCACTGCTCTGTTCCCCGGCTCAGGGCAGGCGGACGCTGGCGGTCATGCCGGCCACCAGGCTGCCGCGGGGAATGGCGACGTCCAGCTGGTAACGGCCGTCGGGCTTGGCCCGAAGTGCGACGATCCTGCCGGACAGGGACTTGCCACCGGTGCTGACCTCGATCTGGCCGCCCGGTTTCAGGCCGGCCGCCTTGTCGGCAGCCAGGCTGGCGCGGGCGAGGATCTGATCGCTGCGGGCCACGGTGAGCAGGACCGGCGGCTGGTTCTGGCTGGCCACCGCCATGCCCGGTTCGGCCTGCCGGTCGAGAATCAGCACGTCGAACGGGGCGCGGATTTCGCTTTCGTCGAGCAGCCGGCGGGCCTTGTCGACCCGGGCCTTTGCCGCCGCGACCTGGGCGTCGGCGCGGGCATGGCGCAGCTTGGAGGCGTCCAGCTCGGTGGTCGAGGACACGGTGCGGGCATAGAGTTCATTGGCCCGGTCCAGTTCCTTCCGGGCGTCGGCCTGTTCTTCGCCGAGGCGGGTGCTGTCGGCCTGGGCCTCGGCCAGGTTGGCCTTGAACAGGGTCGGGTTCAGGCGCAGCAGCAGGTCGCCCTTGCGTGCGCTCTGACCGGGCTGAACGTTCACGCTGTCGACCACGCCGGAGACCGGAGTGGACAGTTCGACCCGCTGGTACCAGTCCAGCTGGGCGGGGAGATCAGCAGCCCGGACGGGCAGGGCCGCGAGCAGCAACGCAGCGGTGAGCAGCTTCATTTGGATTCCTCTTGGGTTTTCGCGAGCTTGAGCGATGCCACCGGCTGCCCGAGCAGGCCATCCAGTTTTTCCCAGGCCAGCGCCAGTTGATAGTCCACCGATTTGCGGCGCAGTCTGGCGGCCTGGATTTCGGCCATGCTGGTGCCCAGATTGGTCTTCAGTTCCAGTTCATATTCGGCGCGGGCGCGTTCCAGGGCCTGGTCGCGATAGGTGGAGTTGACCTCGGCGGCCTGGCGCGCCGCGCGGCGCAGATAGTCGATGGTCTCGTAGGTGTCGCGCAAGGCCTGGCCCAGGTCCAGGTCCAGGCGCTGGTACTGGGCCTGGAGTAGCTGGAAGCGGGCCTGTTCCTGGGCGATGCGGGCGTCGTCCTGGCGGCCCTGGTAGAGGGGCCAGCTCAGGTTGAGGCCGAAATGGACGTTGTCGCGGGTCGAGGTGTCCCGGCTGTAGGCCGCGGTGCCGGCCTGGAACTCCAGGCTGGGCCGGGTGCCTGCCCGCTGCGCTTCCAGCCGCTTTTGCGCGGCGGCCAGGAGTTTTTTCTGGGCCTGGAGCCGGGGATTGCCGGTTTCCATGGCGGCCAGCAGGTCGTTCAGTTCGGGCAGCGGCCGGTCGTTGCCCTTGATCTCCGGCTCGGCCAGTTCGGAGGGCAACTGGCCGGGCCGGTTCATGGCGTTGGCGAGCAGGGCGCGCTTGAGCCGGGCCTGGCGCAGGTCGTCCTCGCGTTTCACCCGGACGTCCTGATAGCGCGCATCCATTTCGGCCAGGGTGACGCTGGAGATGTCGCCCACCTTCAGCCGGTCCCGGCCGTTGTCGAAATTGACGTAGGCGACGGCGGTCAGTTCGCTGTCGACCGCATATTGCATGTCGGTCAGCAGCACATCGAAGAAGCGGGTCATCAGGGCGAGACGGCGCTGGGCGAGCGCATCCATGTACTGTTCCTGGCGGCCCTCGGTTTCCAGTGCGGCGGCATCGCTGGCCAGGCCGGTGCGTCCGCCATCCCAGAGCAGCTTGCGGGCATCGAGGCTGGCGACGTTGTCGTCGGCATAACCATGAAGCAATGGGTTATGGCCGGTGCCCAGGCTGCCGGTCAGGGTCAGGCGGAAATCATTCTGGCTTTCGGCCAGGAGCTGGCTGGCCCTGGCCAGGTCAGTCTCGGCCTGAGCGGCGTCAAGATCGGGATGGGTCTGGTCGGCGTAGGCCAGCGCTTGATCCAGGGTGAGGGGCGTTCCGGCGGCCCATGCCGGTATGCCCAGCATCAGGCCCGCAATCAGATACCAGGTGCGCATGGGGCTACTGGCCGGCCTGTGCCTGTTTCTTGTAGACGTTGAAGGGCGCAATCTTGTAGGCGCCTTCAACGACATAACGGCCCAGCAGCATGAATTCGGCCGGGGTCTGGGTAATGCCGGTGAAGCGGGTCACTTCGTTGCCGTCGACGTCATAGAAGATGAAGGTGGGAGTGGCGCGGGCCCGTTGCAACAGGGAGAAGTCCTTTTCCGTGGTGTTCTTGCCCTTGAAGTCGGTCAGTGCGACGTTACCCCGGGTGTCCATGGGGTAGATGATGAAATGCTGGCGGAAATAGTCCTGCACCTGGCTCTGGTTGAGCACGGTGTTCTTCATCCGTTCGCAGAACGGGCAGTCGTCCATCTCGAACATCAACAGGATGCCGGTCTTGCCTGCCTTGCGCAGATCGTCCAGATCGCCTTTCAGGTCACCCATCTTGGGCTGGAAGAAATAGTCATCGGCGTTGCGGGTATCGGCCAGGGCCGGAATGGCCAGAAAGGCCAGAAGCAGTAGCAGCCAGCGCATGATCATTCTCCTCAACATCGTTGCCCCGCTATCGGGGCTATTTTTCGGCCGATTTATTTTTTTCGGCGATATAGGTTTCAACGGCTTCGCGGGTCAGCGCGCCCACGTTGTAGGCCACCATCTTACCCTGCGGATTGTAGAGGTAGGTGGTGGGCAGACCCTTGATCTCGCCGATCTGGGCGGCCACCTTGTCATCGCCGAGGATGATCGGGTAGTTGATGCCCTCGGATTGGGCGAAGGAAAGGACTTTTTTCGGATCCTGATAATCCATGGCGATGCCCAGCACCACGAGCTTCTTCGGATTGTTCCTGGCCAGGGCGATCAGGTCCGGGATTTCCTGCCGACAGGGCGGGCACCAGGTCGCCCAGAAGTTGACCAGCACCCATTTGCCCTTGTACTGGGTGAGACTGTGTTTCTGGCCCTTGCTGTCGACCAGATCGAAGGCGAGTGCGGCGCCGCTCAGGGCAAGAAGGCAAAGGCCTAGTAATGTGTGTTTGAACATCTGAATTCCGCTTGGTGCTGGTTATGGATTGACTCTGGCGATCGGCCCGAGTTCTCAGTGCCCGGCGGCACCGGACTCTTTTTCATGGCTGCCGTCGGAGGCATGGGTGAGGTACAGGGCCAAACCGATCAGGGCCAGGGCGCCGGCCAGATAGAGCAGATCGGCCGGACTGCTGATGGTGACCTTCATGGTCAGTTCGAAGATGGTCACGATCAGGATCATGATGATGACCTTGGCCAGACGTTGTTTCAGGTCGTCCAGGTTTTCGATCACCAGTATCTTGCTGGAGGCCTTGCTGCCCTTGGCTTCGTCGATTTCGCTGATGAACAGTTCATACAGGCCCAGCGCGAAGATCAGCATGACCGTGCCCAGCAGGAAGCCGTCCACCACTTCGACCACGTGGGTGACGGTGGTGTCGTGCATTGCCTTGCGGGCCAGGTCGGTGGTGTCGGCATCGGCGTAATGGACGATGTGCTGGACCAGATAGACCACATCGGTGGTGGTCATGTAGAAGATGGCGAAGGCGGAGGCCATGCTCGCGATGACGGCGAAGATGACGATGTAGCGGCTGCGCCAGAGGAGCGCTTCAAACAGTTTTTCGATCAGGCCCATAAGTTTGTCTGCGTTTACAAAGGTGAAGGGGGTTCAATACAATCAGTCTGAATTAGTCCAAATGTCCCATGAAGCCATCCTACAGACTGTCAGTTCCCGCTGAGACGCGGGATGTGAATCTTGCCACAAAAGCCAGACAAGTCGAGACCTGGCTTGACGGGTTGCCCAATTCGGATGTGCTGGACAAGGCGGCCTTGCTGGCCGATTACCTGACTGAACACGACCGGCCCGATCTGCCAGCGGGATTCAGGACACAATTACTGGATTTAACCGGCCCTGCGGTCGACCAGGTGCTGCAAGCCCTGGCCGTCAAGTTTCGGGATCTGCCCGTGCCGCTGAATGAGGGCCTGCGGCATCGCCTGGATCTGGCCATTCGCCTCCTTTCGTCTGTCGCCGCCGTGAACAAGCGGCTGATCCTTGAACAGGCTGAACACCCGCCGGGCTTGTTTGGCGGCAATCCGCTGCCTGGACCTATCGCCCGCTTTCTGCAAGCGGCTGGCCGGATCCTGGAATTGTGCTACCTGTGCCATTGCCAGGTACCGGAAGGACTCTGGCTGGATCTTCATCAGACCGGCTATCTGATCCTCCAGGCCGGCCTGGCCGATAGCACCGATCCGGTCAATCCTTCATTCAAACTTGCAGGCAGCTACGTCGCCCTGCTGCTGGAGGCGGTGGCCGATCCTTATCATTTCTCAGAGCAGGAGCGTTCATGGATACGCGGCCTGATCGTTCAGTTCGGCCATTTGGCTCGAATCGAGGATGCCCGGTCGGCCAGACTCAAAGGCGTGTACGGCATTCGGGTGTCCGAGGACAAGGCGCCGTATCAACTGTCCAGACAGATGGAAATGGTGCCGGATTGCGAATTGGTGCTGAGCACGGCTCCTCTGGCAAAAAGACTGGCGCTGATCATCAACCATATGGAACAGGGCAAGGCGGTGGAACTGGTCGCTAAGCTGGTCCGGGATCCTGCCTACATGGCGCTGTTGCAGCAACTGAAGCTGCTCTGGAGCGGTTACATGCTGCGCACCTCGCCACGGCGAACCCATCCGGCGCCGTCTCGATACAGGATGCTGCTGAGTTTCCAGGCCATCTACAGGCACCTTGCCGGGGGCCGGAACTCGAGTCAGGAAGGGCTGGCGGTCTCAGCTCAGCTGGCCAACGAAAGCCTGGGCGGGCTGGCCATCTCAGCCGTGACGCCCGCCTTCCATTTGAAGACCGGCATGCTGGTTTATCTCAGTCAGGGGCAGGAAGGCGGCGATTTCCGCGACCTGGGCGTGGTCCGCTGGTTCAAGACCCGGGCGGATGGCGTGCTGACGGTCGGGATCAAGTTGCTTGTCGGTCAGCCCCATCCGGTGACCGTCTTTGCCCGCGATGGCTGGCACGTCTATCCGGGGTTGATCCTGGACCAGGCCCGGCATCGCGGGGAACAGGATGTCCTGCCGGATCAGGTTCGCCTGATCATGCCGGCGGTGCGTCTGGAGGCGAATTTCAGCGTGGTAATCAGGCAGGAGACTGAGCGGTCCCGCTTGCACCTGAGCGAAATACTGGAAGGGTCAACCGATATCGCACTGTTCCGTGCTTACCCCGAAGGCAAGGAACCGGCTTAG
>JBBIJC010000126.1:0-4212 GCA_037446165.1 Hydrogenophilales bacterium
CCAGAAGAATGCAAACGGCCCCGCAATCGGGGCCGTTTTTCATGGTGGCGGAAGCGGTGAGATTCGAACTCACGGAGGGCTTTCACCCTCGCCGGTTTTCAAGACCGGTGCATTCAACCGCTCTGCCACGCTTCCAAGGGGCGCTATTTTACCCGAGCACGCGCAACAGTGGCGCCGCCTTGTCTATACATTCCTGATATTCCGCATCGAGTTCGGAGTCGGCCACGATGCCGCCGCCGACGCCGAAGCTGACCGTCCCGCCCTCGCTGACCAGGGTGCGGATGGCGATGCTGGTATCCATGTCGCCATTGAAGCCGATATAGCCGATTGCACCGCAGTAGAGGCCGCGCGGATCGGGCTCCAGTTCGTCGATGATCGCCATGGCCCGCCGCTTGGGCGCGCCGGTGATGGACCCGCCGGGAAAGGTCGCGCGGAGCAGGTCGAGGGCATCGCGGCCGGGCTGCAAGGCACCGCTGATGGTGCTGACCAGGTGATGCACGTTGGCGAAGCTCTCCAGCGCGAACAGGTCGGGAACGGTTACGCTGCCGGTCTGGCAGACCTTGCCCAGATCGTTGCGCAGCAGGTCGACGATCATCAGGTTCTCGGCCCGGTCCTTGTCGCTGTTCGCCAATGCTTCGGCCAGGGCGCGGTCGCGGATGGGGTCTGGGTCGCGCGGCCGGGTGCCCTTGATCGGCCGGGTGGTCACCCGATTGCCGCGCAGTTCGACGAAGCGTTCCGGCGAGGTGGACAGGACCTGCAGATCGGGATGGTTGAGGTAGGCGGAAAATGGCGCCGGGTTGATCTGGCGCAAGGCGCGGTACAAGGCCCAGCGGCTGCCGCTGACCTGCGCGGTGTAGCGTTGGGTGAGGTTGATCTGGTAGCAGTCGCCGGCGGCGATGTAGCGCTTGGCCCGGTCGAAGGCCGCGCCATAGCCGGCACGGTCGAAGTTCGACACCGGCGCGGACTGAATGGCGAAGCGGCCCTGCGCCGGTTCCGGCGGCCGGGAGAAGGCTTCGATCAGGCGGTCCCAGTCGTGCCGCGTCTGTTCATCCCGTTCGCCGGACACCAGGCGCGTGACGCCGGTTTCATGATCGACGAGCACGGCCCAGTCATAGAGGCCGAGCGCCATTTCCGGCGGACCGGCCTTGGTACTGGCCGGCAGTTGGCCAAGTGTCCGGGCCAGGTCATAGGCGAAATAGCCGATTGCGCCGCCGGCGAATGGCACGGCCTCGGGCAACGGCTCGGCCTTGCCGAGTTGTGCGCGCAGGATCTGCAAGGGATCGCCCTGTTCGGTGCGAATCCCGGACCGGGTCCGGATCTCGGTGACCGCGCCCCGTGTCACCAGCGTCGCGTAGGGCCGCGCGGCCAGGATGTCCCAGCGTCCACCGTGAGCATGAGGCTGGCCACTGTCGAGCAATACCGCCCAGGGCTCGGCCGCAATCACTTCGAACAACGCGGCGCTGTCCGGCCGGTACGGCAGATGGGCGACCCGCATCCGTGCGTCAGCCCAGGAAACGCGCCACGAATGCGCCGACGCTATCCTGCGGCAGCGCGATCCAGGCTCGGTGGCCGCTGCCGGGAACCACCGTGATCGGCTCGCCCGCCAGATTGCGGATATCGTCCACCACGACTTCCCGCAAGCCGCTCGGCTGGATGAGTTCGATGCGGTCGCCTGCGCTGAGCTTGTTCTTGGCCTCGAACTCGGCCAGCCCGCGGATCGGGTCATAACCCACGATGTCGCCGACATACAGGCTGCGGCCGCTTTCCGAGTGGCCGCGCAGGTAGTTCTGGTATTCGGCCGGGGTGTGGCGCTGGAAGAAGCCATCGGTGTAGCCGCGATTGGCCAGGCCATCGAGATGGCCGAGCAGTTTCGGGTCCAGCCCGCCGCCGGCCACCGCGTCGTCGATGGCCTGACGATAGGCCTGGCAGACCCGCGCCACGTAGTAGGGCGACTTGGTCCGGCCCTCGATCTTGAGCGAATCGACGCCGATCTCGACCAGGCGCTGGATGTGCTCGATGGCGCGCAGGTCCTTGGAGTTCATGATGTAGGTGCCGTGTTCGTCTTCCTCGATGGGCATGTAGCTGCCCTGCCGGCGCTCGTTTTCCTCGATCAGGAACACATCGCCCGAGGCATCGACCTTGGCCGGGTGGGTCTTGTAATCCCAGCGGCAGGAGTTGGTGCAGCTGCCCTGGTTGGGGTCGCGGTGATTGAAGTAACCGGACAGCAGGCAGCGGCCGGAATAGGCCACGCACAGCGCGCCGTGGACGAACACTTCCAGTTCCATGTCCGGGCAGTCCTGGCGGATGGCGGCGATCTCGTCCAGCGACAGTTCGCGCGACAGGATCACCCGGCTCACGCCGGCCCGCTGCCAGAACTTCACGGCGGCGCTGTTGACCGTATTGGCCTGCACCGAGAGATGGATCGGCATGTCCGGCCAGCGCTCCCGCACCATCATGATCAGGCCGGGATCGGACATGATCAGGGCATCGGGCTTGAGCGCGACCACCGGCGCCATGTCCTTGAGGTAGGTCTTCAGCTTGGCGGTGTGGGGATAGATGTTGGAAACCAGATAGAAGGGATGACCCAGGCCATGGGCCCGGCGGATGCCCTCGTCGAGCACATCGAGATCACCGAAATCGTTGTTGCGCACCCGCAGCGAATAGCGCGGCTGGCCGGCATAGACTGCCGTCGCGCCGAAGGCGAAGGCGGTGTCCAGCATGTGCAGTGAACCGGCGGGAGCGAGTAACTCAGGGACGTGTTGTGGCATGATCGATCAATTTTCAAAGTAGCCATTAGGCTAGCATCGAAACGGGGAAAGGACGGAGATGACATCGATACCGAGCTGGTTTTTCTGGGCGCTATTGTCGGCCATGTTTGCCGCGCTGACTGCCATCTTTGCCAAGATCGGCATCCGGGGCGTGGATTCGGACCTGGCCACGCTGGTCCGCACACTGATCATCCTGGCGGTGCTGTCGGGCTTCGTCGCCTTCACCGGAAAGTGGAGCAACCCCTTCCTGTGGCAGCCGAAAACCTGGCTGTTCCTGGTCCTGTCCGGCCTGGCGACGGGCGCTTCGTGGGTCTGCTATTTCCGCGCCCTGCAGATCGGCGAGGCCTCCAAGGTGGCCCCGGTCGACAAGCTGAGTCTGGTGCTGGTCGCCATCTTCGCCGTGACCTTTCTTGGCGAGCGGCCTTCCCTGCGCGAGTGGTCCGGCATCCTGATGGTGGCTGGCGGCGTGCTCGTGCTCAGCCTGAAACGCTGATGCGCCCCCCGTGCGCCGTTTCGCGCAACGCTTCACCTTCCCGGCCGGAATAAAAACCTCCGCCCAGGCCAACGCCAACTGGCTCCGAAACCCAAACTTGGCCAAGCCATGACCGAAAACCAGAACCCAGAACAAAAGGCCCGCGACAACATCGACGCACAGCTCAAGCTGGCGGGCTGGGTCGTCCAATCGGCCAAGAAAATTGACTTCAATGCCGGCCCCGGTATCGCAGTGCGCGAATACCAGACCGACATCGGCCCGGCGGATTACGTGCTGTTCGTGGACAAGAAGGCGGCCGGGGTGATCGAAGCCAAGCGCGAGGAGGAAGGCCAGCGCCTCACCGCACACGAAGCCCAAACCGAAGGCTACGCCGCCGCCAGGTTGAAATGGGTCAACAACAAGGAGCCGCTGCCTTTCCTGTATGAAAGCACCGGCATCATCACCCGCTTTACCGATGGCCGCGATCCCAAACCGCGTTCGCGCGAGATATTCAGCTTTCACCGCCCGGAAACGCTCAAGGAATGGCTGTCGCAGAGCGCATCGTTGCGTGAACGCCTGCAGCACATCCCGCCGCTCAACCCCAATCACGTCCCGGCCAAAGAGCTGCGCCTGCGCGATTGCCAGGAAACCGCCATCACCAATCTGGAAGAATCGTTCAAGGCCGACCGACCGCGCGCGCTGATCCAGATGGCGACCGGCGCGGGCAAGACCTATACCGCCATCACCTCCATCTACCGCCTGCTCAAGTTCGGCCATGCCAAGCGCGTGCTGTTTCTGGTCGATACCAAGAACCTGGGTGAACAGGCCGAACAGGAGATGATGTCCTACACCCCGCTCGACGATAACCGCAAATTCACCGAGCTCTACAACGTGCAGCGCCTGAAGAATTCCTTCGTCGCCAAGGACAGCCAGGTCTGCATCAGCACCATCCAGCGCCTGTATTCCATTCTC
>JBBIJC010000126.1:4312-5773 GCA_037446165.1 Hydrogenophilales bacterium
TACAACGAAAAAATCCCGCCCGAGTTCTTCGACTTCATCTTCATCGACGAATGCCATCGCTCCATCTACAACCTGTGGCTGCAAGTGCTGGACTACTTCGATGCCAGCCTGATCGGCCTCACCGCCACGCCGGACAACCGCACCTACGGCTTCTTCAAGAAAAACGTGGTCAGCGACTACAGCCACGAAAAAGCCGTGGCCGATGGCGTCAACGTAGGCAACGAGGTGTATGTGATCGAAACGCAGGTCACCAAACAGGGCGCGCAGATCAGCGCCAGGCAGCAGGTCGAGCGCCGCGAAAAGCTTACCCGCAAGAAACGCTGGGAATTGCAGGACGAGGACGAAGCCTATTCCGCTACCCAGCTCGACCGCAACATCGTCAATCCCGACCAGATCCGCACCGTCATTCGCACCTTCCGCGACAAACTGCCCGAGATGTTCCCCGGCCGCGAAGAAGTACCCAAGACCCTGATCTTCGCCAAGACCGACAGCCATGCCGACGACATCATCCAGACCGTGCGCGAGGAATTCGGCGAGGGCAACGCCTTCTGCAAAAAGCTCACCTACAAGATCGACGAAGACCCCAAGTCGGTGCTGGCGCAGTTCCGCAACGACTACCACCCGCGCATCGCCGTCACTGTGGACATGATCGCCACCGGCACCGACGTCAAGCCGCTGGAATGTCTGCTGTTCATGCGCGACGTGAAAAGCCGCAACTACTTCGAGCAGATGAAAGGGCGCGGCACCCGCACCCTCGACCTCGACGACCTGAAAAAGGTCACCCCCTCCGCTACCAGCGCCAAGACCCATTACGTCATCGTCGATGCCATCGGCGTGACCAAATCACTCAAGACCGCCAGCCAGCCGCTCATCACCCAGCCCACCGTGCCGCTGTATGACCTGGCCATGGGCGTGATGATGGGCGCAAGCGACGAAGACACCGTCAGCTCGCTGGCCGGGCGGCTGGCGCGGCTCAACAAGCAGCTCGATGTGGATGAACAGCGCCGCATCCGCGAAGCCGCAGGCGGCATGGAGCTGACCCAGCTCGTCGGCAAACTGTTTGGTGCCATCGATGCCGACAACATCGAAGCCCGCGCCCTGCAACTGGCGGGGCTGCCCATCGGCAGCGACCCCGGCGATGCCCAGCGCCAACAGGCGCAACAGCAACTGGTGAATGAGGCGGCCAAGACGCTGAACGGCGAACTGATCGACCTCATCGACAGCATCCGCCGCGACAAGGAACAAACCATCGATCACGACAATCTGGATGTGGTGCTGCGTGCCGAGTGGGACAAGGAAGCGGCCAGCAACGCGCAGGCGCTCACCGACGAATTCGCCGACTACCTCAAAGCCCACCGCGACGAGATCGAAGCGCTCGCCATCTTCTTCGACCAGCCGCAGCGCAGGCGCGAAATCACCTACGCCATGATTCGCCAGGTGCTGGACAAGCTCAAGACCGAC
>JBBIJC010000127.1:0-5757 GCA_037446165.1 Hydrogenophilales bacterium
GATGTGCGCCGCCGGGGCATGCCTCTGGATATGGAACTGCTTACCAGGCTGCTGATCGGTGTCATCGGCACCGCTGTTCGGTCTGGCAGACAGATGACTTTCTAAGCCCTGACCGGTGGAATTTGAAGGGCGGCAGTTCGATGCGGCCATTTTCTGATACGGGATCCAGCATTGGAGTGCTATCTTGGATCGGGGCTGCCATCGCTTCAGGCCAAATCAAAGAAAGCGCCAATTTCGGCGTTGATCGCATCTCGAACCGGTTCAGTCCTGGCTTCGGCAAGGTACTCATCAATGACTTCCCTCAACTCAGCCTGTCAGGCGCCTCCCTTTTGACCGGGCCTGAGCATCGAAACAAATTCGTCTTGAAGCCGGCGCGTGTCGGACCATAATGAACAGATGGAGTGCGGGGTTGTGTGCTTCCGGACTGTCTGAACCAACCATCAGGGAAACGTCATGTCATCGTATTCGGAAACAGAACTTCAATTGGTGCGCGAGGCATTGGAACAGCAGCGAAAGGCATTGACCGAGCACATCCGGGCTGGGCTGTCGGAGAGCGAACAGAATCAGTTCGCCTCCATTCTCGGTCGTTCGGCAGGCGACAGCAGCGATGAGGCGCTGGCCTCCTCCCTGGCGGATCTCTCGGCGGCGCGACTCAATCTTGAAGTGCGCCAGTGGCGCGAACTGGATGCGGCCGCCGGGCGCATGACCAGCCCCGGTTTTGGGGTATGTCAAGACTGCGACGCGCGCATCCCACTGGCCCGGCTGGTGGCCAACCCGGCGGCGGTGCGCTGCATTGCCTGCCAGGAAGCGCACGAAAAGACGCATGCCAGCCAACCGCATGGTTCGCTGTAGAATCCGGCCAACTTGAACAGTCCAGAAAGGCGGCGCGGCCGCCTTTCCCATTTATGCCCTACCTCATTCTCGACAAACTCGAACTGGCCTATGGCCATTGGCCGCTTCTGGACGGCGCTTCACTGGTGGTGGACAGGGGCGAACGCATCGGCCTGATCGGCCGTAACGGCACCGGCAAGTCCAGCCTGATCAAGATCATCGCCGGCGAGCAGACGGCGGATGCCGGCGAGATCTGGCGCCAGCCCGGTTTGCGTCTCGGCTATGTGCCGCAGGAGCCGGTATTCGAGCCGGGCCACAGCATCTACGAAGCGGTGGCTGAAGGTGTCGGCGAGGCCTGCAAGCTTCTGCTGGCCTATCACGAAGCCACCCACCAGTTCGCACTGGGCGCGGGCGATATGGACGAACTGGACCGGCTCAGCCACGAACTGGAGGCGCATGACGCCTGGCGTCTGAGCAGCCGGGTGGAGGAAATCCTGACCCGGCTTGACCTGCCAGCGGATGTCGCAGTGGACACCTTGTCCGGCGGTCAGAAGAAACGGGTCGCCTTGGCTCGCGCCCTGGTGGCCGAGCCGGAACTGCTGTTGCTTGATGAGCCGACCAACCACCTCGATTTCGCCGCCATCGAATGGCTGGAGAGCCTGCTCAACGGCTACGGCGGCGCGCTGCTGTTCATCACCCACGACCGGCGTTTTCTGGACAACGTGGCCAATCGCATCGTCGAACTGGACCGCGGCCAGTTGCGCGAATACCAGGGCAATTTCTCCGCCTATCAGATCAAGAAGGCGGAGCAGCTGGAAGTGGAAGCGGCCCAGAACCGCAAGTTCGACAAATTCTGGAAGCAGGAGGAGATCTGGATCCGCAAGGGCATCGAGGCACGGCGGACCCGCAACGAAGGCCGGGTCCGGCGCCTGGAGTCGTTGCGCCGGGAGCGGGATGCGCGGGTCAACCGCCTGGGCCAGGTCGGCTTCGCACTCGATGCCGGCGAGCGTTCCGGCAAGCTGGTCGCGGAACTGGAACATGTTTCCCATGGTTACGGCAATCGGCCGCTGATCGACGATCTGTCGACCCGCATCATCCGGGGCGACAAGCTCGGCCTGATCGGTCCAAACGGTTGCGGCAAGACCACTCTGATCCGGCTCATCCTGGGCGAGCTGGCGCCGGACCAGGGCAAGATCCGCCAGGGCACCAACCTGCAGGTGGCCTATTTCGACCAGTTCCGGAACAAGCTCAATGACGAGGCGACCCTGATCGACACCATCTCGCCGGGCTCGGATTACGTCGAGATCGGCGGTCAGCGCAAGCATGTCATCAGTTATCTGGAAGAGTTTCTGTTCCCGCCGGAGCGGGCGCGGGCCAAGGTCTCGGCCCTGTCCGGCGGCGAGCGCAACCGGCTGCTGCTGGCCCGGCTGTTTGCCCGTCCGGCCAACCTGCTGGTCCTGGACGAGCCGACCAACGACCTGGACATCGATACCCTCGAACTGCTGGAGGCCTTGTTGCAGGACTACCCCGGCACGGTGATCCTGGTTTCGCACGACCGCGCCTTCCTGGACAACGTGGCAACCCAGTCGCTGGTGTTCGAAGGCGACGGCAAGCTGACCGAAATTGCCGGCGGCTATGGCGACTGGCTGCGGTACAAGACCCGCCAGACCGCCCCCGCTGCGGCCAAGGCGGAAAAGCAGAAGGAGCCGCCGGTTGCTGCAAAAAAGGCTGAAAAGAGCCGTCTCAGCTACAAGGAAACCAAGGAGCTGGAAGTCATGCCGGCCCAGGTCGAGCGGCTGGAAGCGGAGCAGGCCGCGTTGAACGCCAGTCTGCTTGATCCGGTCCTGTATCGGAACAAGCCGGATGCGGTGGTGGAACTCAAGGCCCGGCTGGAGACGATCGAACAGGAACTGCTGACCCTGCTGGAACGCTGGGAGATGCTGGAAAAACGCCAGTCAGGCGATTGATTCAGTCGTGCCTCGGGCGCTGGTTATCGGGGCGCGGAATGGCTGATCACTTGGGCAGTGGCATCGGTTTGCCGTCGACCAGGGCCAGCCAGCCGCGGGCAATCCGGTACAGGACCCAGATCCCGGTGCCAAGCATGAACAGCAGCGCGGCCGGGATGCCGAGTATGGTGACAAACAAGATCCCGGCGATGACAAACCAGAGCAGGGCGTACCAGAAGGTCCGGATCTGCCAGCTGAAATGGGAATCCAGCCAGGTGTCGCGCACGTCGCTGCGCTTCACATAGTTGATGATGATCGCGATGATGGATGGCCAGCCGGACAGAAAGGCCGTTACCACGAAGGCCGCGCTCATCAGGCCGGTGAGGGCACTGAAGGCGTGCAAGCCGTAAATGAGGTGGGTCAGGGTGACCAGATTGCCGGTATCGCTGGGTTCGGCTGCGGGCTGCATGTCTTGCATGGTCGGTGTGTCCTGGGTGGGCAAAGTAATGGGGTGGGCCATTCTCCACCTTTGCCATTCCCCATGCCATAGGGAGAATGCACGGCGGTACGCGGGTCCGGCTTGATGCCTGCCGGGTCAGAGTGCATTATTCCGGCATGAAAATCGCACTGGCCCAATTCAACGCCATCGTGGGCGACCTGGATGGAAACATCCGCAAGCTTGGACAACTCGCCGTTCAGGCGGTCGAGGCCGGTGCGGCGATATTGCTGACCCCGGAACTCGCGGTCAGCGGCTACCCGCCCGAGGATCTGGCCTTGCGCCCGGATTTCTACCGGGAAAACGCCCGTTATCTTGACCAGCTGGCCGGGTCGCTGCCGCCCGGATTGACCGCTGTGGTCGGCTTCCCGTACCTGGATGATGCCGGTCGCTACAACGCCGCCGCCGTACTGCGCGGCGGCCGGATCGAGGCGGTCTATTGCAAGCAGCGCCTGCCCAATAATTCTGTCTTCGATGAGCTGCGCACCTTCACGCCCGGCCAGCAGCCGCTGGTGTTCGAGCGCGAAGGCATCCGGTTCGGGGTGAACATCTGCGAGGACATCTGGCGGCCGGATGCGGTCGAACAGGCCCATGCCGCCGGCGCGCAATGTCTGCTGGTGCTCAATGCCTCGCCCTACCACAAGAACAAGCAAGCGCTGAGGCAGGAAGTGGCCCGGCAGCGGGTCGGCGAAACCGGTCTGCCCATCGTCTACGTCAATCTGGTCGGTGGCCAGGATGAGCTGGTTTTTGATGGCGGCTCCTTCGCCATGGACGCCAGGGGCGAGGTGAGCGCCCAGTTCCCGTTGTTCGAGGAGGGCCTGTATTTCGTCGACCTGGAAAACGGCGTGCCCACAGGCGAGCTCCACGCCCTGCCGGATCTGGAAACCAGCGTCTACCGGGCGCTGGTGCTGGGTGTGCGGGACTATGTCGGCAAGAACGGTTTTCCCGGCGTCATCGTCGGCTCGTCGGGCGGCGTCGACTCGGCCCTGACCTTGTGCGTGGCGGTCGATGCCCTCGGCCCCGAGCGGGTCAAGGCCGTGATGATGCCTTCGCAATACACCGCCGGCATGAGCCTGGACGATGCCCAGGAACTGGCCGCGAATCTCGATATCCGACACAGCATCCTGCCCATCCGGCCGATGTTCGACAGCTTTCGCACCGCGCTGGGCGAAGAATTCGCCGGCCTGGCCGAGGACCTGACCGAGGAGAACATCCAGGCCAGGGTGCGCGGTGTGCTGCTCATGGCGCTGTCCAACAAGTCCGGCAGCATGGTCCTGACCACCGGCAACAAGAGCGAGATGGCGGCCGGCTACGCCACCCTGTACGGCGATATGGCCGGCGGCTTCGCGGTGCTCAAGGACGTGGCCAAGACCCTGGTCTGGCGGCTGGCGCGATATCGCAATACCCTCTCGCCGGTGATCCCTGCGCGGATCATCACCCGCCCGCCCTCGGCCGAACTGCGCCCCGACCAGACCGACCAGGACAGCTTGCCGCCCTACGAGGTGCTGGACGGCATCATGGAACGCTACATGGAGCAGGACCTGGCGCCGCGCGACATCGTGGCCCAGGGTTTCGACGAAGCCGCCGTGCGCCAGGTGGTACGATTGATCGACCGCTCCGAATACAAGCGCCGCCAGTCGGCGCCGGGCGTGCGCATTACCGAACGCGGCTTCGGCCGCGACCGCCGCTATCCGATCACCAACAAATACCAGGCACCCTTTTAATTACATCAGGAGACAGCAATGAAAAAGATCGAAGCCATCATCAAGCCGTTCAAGCTGGACGAGGTCCGCGAGGCGCTTTCTGCCGTCAACGTCACCGGCCTGACCGTGACCGAGGTCAAGGGCTTCGGCCGCCAGAAGGGCCACACCGAGCTTTATCGCGGCGCCGAATACGTGGTCGATTTCCTGCCCAAGGTCAAGATCGACATGGTCGTGGCCGACAGCCTGGTCGACACCGCCATCGACGCCATCGTCAAGGCCGCCCGTACCGGCAAGATCGGCGACGGCAAGATCTTCGTCACCAGTGTGGAACAGGTGGTGCGGATCCGGACCGGCGAGACCGGCGAAGCGGCGGTTTGACCAGCCTGCAAGGCCGCGAGCTATCCCGGCTTGCTTGAATTAGGAACTCGAACATGACTTTGCCCTGGCTCGCTGTCCTCAAGAGCGTTCCCTGGTCGGACGTCATCAGCAATGCGCCGGTCGTGGCAGACGCAGCCCAGAAGCTGTGGAAGGTCGTGTCCAGAAAAGCCGCAACACCGGTTCGCCCTCAGCCGGTGGCGTCGCAGCAGGCTGGCGCTGCTACCGAGATGCGCCTGACCGCCCTCGAAGCGGAGATCGCGAATCTCAACAACGAAATGCTTGAAACCTCGAAACTGCTCAAGGAACTGGCTGACCAGAATGCGCTGCTGATCGCGCGCGTCGAGGCGAATCGGAAAAGACTGCGTTGGGTGATGGGAACTGCGATAGCAGCAGCTGCCGTTGC
>JBBIJC010000128.1:0-5602 GCA_037446165.1 Hydrogenophilales bacterium
AATGCCAAATCGGTCGAGGAATTCCGCGCCGGCAAGGAAAAGGCCTTCAACGCACTGGTCGGCCAGGTCATGAAGGCGACCAAGGGCAAGGCCAATCCGGCCCAGGTCAACGATCTTTTGCGGGCAAAACTGGGCTGAGCGCAGACCGTGCGGACCCGTCTATATCTTATGATGTAGTAGGAATGTCATAAAGGATATAAGCTGAAAGCGTTGATCCGCTTGTATCTCGCAACGTGGCCATTCCTATCGAGCCGGTAAATACCGGCCAAAACAAGGACGTTCTGTCCAAACTCATGTTCCAGGCCCTGGAAGGGCTGGAATTTGGCATTGTCATGTTCGATGCCGAAGCCGCCGGGCATCCGGTGGTCTATGCCAATTCCACGTTCCAGCGGCTTGCCGGTTTCAGGGTCGAACATGGCCTGGCCCACTTTCTTGAGCAAAGCGAAGTCGATCAGGCTGCCCTGGATACCATGCGCCAGGCCCTGATAACGGGCGAGGCCTGCCTGGTCGACCTGAGCCGAACCTGGGACGACGGTAGCCAGGGCTGGATCCGGTTTTCGCTCTCGCCAGTCCGCAACGGGCAGGGGACGATTACCCACCTTATCGGCCTGGTTCAGGACATCACGGTAACCAGGCAGACGCTGGCCCATCTCGAGCAGAGCGAGTCCCGGCTGCGAACCATCCTGGTCTCGGTCGAGGAAGGCGTTCAACTCTGGGACGCACAGGGTCGGCTGATTTACGCCAACCCGGCTTCCCAGAGCCAGCTGGGCATACCGTCCGCGGGCACGGGCTGGGACGAGGGTCGGTCCAGCCCATCGGATAATCAGCCTTCGCTGGATGAACGGTTTCCTGGTCAACAGGTGTTGAAAACTCGCCAGGCGGAGAAAAATCTGCTCATGCGCCTGGATCATCCCGATGGTCGTCTGGGCTGGATTCGGATCAGTGCGCACCCGATTCTGGATCACGAAACCGGTCTGCTGATGGGGGTTGTAACCTCGACCGCGGATATCACCGATACCGTGAACCAGGAGCAGCGGCTGGAGCGGCTGGCCCATTACGACGCCCTGACCCAGCTGCCCAATCGGGTGTTGCTGGCTGATCGCATGCGGCAAAGCCTGGCCCGCTGCCAGCGCACTCGCGAGACCTTTGCGGTCGGCATTCTGGATCTGGACGGTTTCAAGCCGGTCAACGACACCTATGGCCACACGGCGGGCGACCAGGTCTTGCGTGAAGTGGCGGAACGGTTGCTGGCGCAGGTGCGGGAGGAGGACACCGTCGCCCGGATGGGCGGCGACGAATTCGCCTTGCTGCTGGGCGGGTTCGTGTCGGCCCAGGATTGCGAACGGGTGCTGCTGCGGATGCTCAATTCAATAGCGGCCCCCTATCTGGTAAACGGTGACCTGGTCAGGATTTCGACCAGTATCGGGGTGACGCTCTACCCGGATGACCGGTCCGAGGCGGACACCCTGCTGCGCCACGCCGACCAGGCCATGTATCAGGCCAAGGAGGAAGGCAAGAACCGCATCAAGTTCTTCGACAGTGGCCTGGAGCTACGCTCAAGGGCCAATCAGGGCACCTTGCGCAAGATCAGCCAGGCCCTGATCAAAGGCCAGTTCGTGCTTTATTACCAGCCAGTGGTCGATTGCCGGCAGGGCCGGGTGGTTGGAGCCGAGGCGCTGGTCCGCTGGCAGCACCCGATCCTGGGCCTGCTCTCGCCGGCCGAATTCCTGCCGCTGATCGAGCAGGATGACCTGATTATCGCCCTGGGCGAATGGACCGTCTCCGAGGCCCTGGCCCAGCTCGGCCAATGGCGCGAACAGGGGCTGGAAATCAAGGTCAGCGTCAATATTTCGGCACGCCAGCTGCATCAGCGCGAATTCGCCAGCAGGATTCAGGCGCTTATCAGCACCGCAGATCCGGAAATTGCCCATCGACTGGATCTGGAGATCGTCGAAACCGCGGCGCTGGAGAACCTCAACGCGGTCAGCGATCTGATCGAACGGCTGCATGAAATCGGCGTCCACATCGCGCTGGACGATTTCGGGACCGGTTATTCGTCGCTGATTCATTTGCGCCGTCTGGCGGTGGACACCCTGAAGATCGACCAGGGCTTCGTGCGGGACATGCTCGACGATCCGCTCGACCTGGCGATCGTCGAAGGCGTGATCGGACTTGCCTCGGCTTTCCAGTGCCGGGTGATCGCGGAAGGCGTGGAGTCGATCGATCACATCCTCATGCTGCTGGAACTGGGCTGCGACCATATTCAGGGCTATGGCATTGCCCGACCCAGGCCGGCAGACGCCTTCCTCGACTGGTTCCGGGCCTTCAGGCCTGATCCGACCTGGAAACTGGCCCAGTCGCCCCGGCCTGGCCCGGGCGATTTGCAACTCTTCCAGGCTGACGCCAGCCACCGCCACTGGGTTGACCGGGTGATTGCCTGCAGCCACAACCCCACCGCCAACGAGCCGCTGGCAATGGATTATCGCCAATGCCGTTTTGGCCGGTGGTATTACGGCCAGGGCATGGCGCGTTACGGCAAGCGCAAGGATTACCTGTCCCTGGAGGCGCTACACCAGCGGACTCATGAGCTGGCCGAGCGGCTGGGCGCCCTGGTCAGCGCCGGCCAGGCGGAAGAGCGGAAGGCTGTGGAGCAAGAATTGTTTGAATGTCGTGAGCAGCTGGTGGCGCAGCTGAAGCGTATGCACTGGGCGAGCATGAGTGCAGTCACCGACCTCTCCGCCCGGCGCGCTGTTACAACCGATTTTCAACAGGTGCGAACATGACCCCCAATAATTCGGAGCCACTGCTCTGGAACGACAGTTATTGCACGGGCGTTGACGAGATCGATGAACAGCATCGCATCCTGGTCAACACGCTCAACGAGGCCAACGTCAAACTGACCGACGAGAGCAGCCTGGAGCTATTTGAACAACTTACCCGAGACCTGCTCAGTTACGCCCTCTACCATTTTGAAACGGAAGAGGAAATCATGAACGAGTGCGGCTATATGGAAGAAAGGCAGGCGGATTGGGAGCATCACCTGCACGAACATCGCTCCTTTTCCAGCACCGTGGTGTCGATCCGGGATGACCTCAAGCTGGGCAAACGGGTGCCCCGCGATACGCTGCTGGCCTTTCTCAACAACTGGTTGATCAATCACATCCTGCACACCGACAAGCGGCTGGGCGAGTTCGTGCTCGGCAGGAAAAGATCTTGAGGGCGCTCAGGGCTTGCCGGTGAGCTCGCGGTAACGAGCCTTGTCGGCCTCGAACTGGGCCCGGATGCCCTCCATGTTCTTGTAACGCTGACGGATCATGGCGTCGAGCCGCGCGGCATCGGCCGGGGTCTGCTCCTGTTTGCGGATGACCAGCAGGCCACTGAGCAAGGCCTGTTCCTGGGCCAGGATACGGTCGCGCGCCTGGTCGATTTCCTGTGTGCTGCCGAAGGTCGACAGCAGGGCGTTGTCGTGTCGCTGCTGGACCCGGATCGCCTCTTCCTGTGCGTCCTTGCGCGCCAGTGCCTGAGTATCCGCCGCCGAGCGGGTGGCGCTCTCCACGCGCCGGACGACCCGGCCTTGCGCATCCAGTTCCTGATGGCCAATGCCGGAATATTGAGGCGGCATGCTGTCGCCATAATGAATGCCGCCGTGCTCATCCACCCAGCGATAGGTCGTTGCGCTGCTGGTCGCCGCCATGAGCAGGATGGCCAGGGCCAGGCCGCAGCCGGCGCAGAAGCTCAGTCGGCGCCGTATTGCTGGCGATAATGGGTAATGGCTGAGCAGGTATCCGTCCATTCCGGCTTTCCTTCAAGATAACCCTGTAGATCGTTCAGGTTGACGATGCTGATCACCGGCAAGCCATGCTGCTGGCTGACTTCCTGCACCGCCGACAACACGCCCGTGCCGCGCTCCATGCGGTCCAGGGCGATGGCGACGCCGCACGGCGTGGCGCCGGCGGCCCGTATCAGTTCGACCGACTCGCGCACCGAAGTTCCGGCCGAGATGACGTCGTCGACGATCAGGATGCGGCCTGACAACGGCGCTCCGACGATAGTGCCGCCCTCGCCGTGGTCCTTGGCTTCCTTCCTGTTATAGCTGTAGGGCACGTTCCTGCCCATCGCGGCCAGGGCCACAGCCACCGTCGCGGCGAGCGGGATGCCCTTGTAGGCGGGGCCGAACAGGCCGTCGAAGGCGAGGCCGGCGGCGAGGATGGCCTGGGCGTAGTACTCGCCCAGCCGCTTCAGTGACTCACCGTCGTTGAACAGGCCGGCGTTGAAGAAATAGGGCGACAGCCGGCCGGCCTTGGTCTTGAACTCGCCGAACAGCAACACCTTGCGCTCGATGGCGAACTGCAGGAAGTCTTCCTTGAACGACTGCATCTCTCTAGTTATTCCGCGGGATTATCATGCCGCATTGTCTATGCCACCCCGAGTAACGTCAACGCAACAAAGGCGGCAAACAGGGCGAAATGGCTGATGCCCTCGATGGCGTTGCTCTCGCCGTCGTGCAGGTTGTTCATCGCCGCCAGCAGGGTGACCAGCAGCATGGCCGACTGGAGCGGAGTCAGGGCCATGGTGATGCGCTCGCCGGTGAACAGGGCGATACCCTCGATCACCGGCAGGGTCAGCAGCACGGTCGCCAGCGACGCGCCGAGGGCGATGTTCATGGTGGTCTGCATGCGGTCGTGGCGTGCGGCCTTGAGCGCCGCCATCAGCTCCGGGCTGGCCGAGATCAGGGCCACGGTGACGGCCGGCAGGCTCATCGGCAGGCCGGTGTCGGCCAGACCGGCGCCGAGCAGCACCGACAACACCTCCGACAGCACCCCGACCCCGGCCACCGAGACGACCAGCAGGCCGACATGGAGCGCATTCGGGCTGGCCGCCATGTCATGCGCCTCCTCCGCAACTTCGCCATATTCGAAAAACTGGCGATGCTCGATGGTCTGCAGGCGCAGGAAGGCAAGGTAGAGCACAGCCATCATGACCACGGTAAAGGCCGAGTAGGCAATCCAGGCCCGGTCCGGGACGAAGGCCGGCACGAACATGCCGACGCCCAGCGCCACCAGCAGCATGGCGATGTAGCTGTTGGCCGAGGCCAGGTTGTATTTCTGGGTGCCATGGCGCAGCCCGCCCAGGATGGCGGCGATGCCGAGGATGCCGTTGATATCCAGCATCACTGCCGAATACACCGTGTCGCGCGCCAGGGTCGGCGAATGGCTGTCGAACAGCATCACCGCCAGGATCACCACCTCCACCGAGACCGCGGCCAGGGTCAGGATCAGCGTGCCGTAGGGCTCGCCCAGGCGCAGGGCCAGTACCTCGGCGTGATGGGCGATGCGGAAGGCGACACCGATGATCGCCGCCAGGAGCAGGAAGAACAGGCCCCACAGGAACAGCCCGCCCGAGGCCAGGGCAGCCTGTTCGAGGCCGAAGCCGGCCCCGCCCGCCGCCACCGCCAGGGCCAGCGGCCACTCGGCAACCAGGTAATTACGGCCGCCCATGGCGCGCTCCCGACGTAGAATTCATGTTCTTTCAACTGGCAAATTTAACCGTGCGCATTGTATCCCTGAACCTCAACGGCATCCGCTCCGCCGCCAAGAAGGGT
>JBBIJC010000129.1:0-5543 GCA_037446165.1 Hydrogenophilales bacterium
ATCGCGGCCGGTTGTCCGGGCCGTTGCTGGACCGGATCGACATGCACGTCGAAGTGCCCTCGCTGCCGGAATCCGATTTGATGAGCGCGGTGAACGGCGAGTCGTCGGCGACGGTGAGAGCACGGGTGATAGCGGCCCGGCAGCGCCAGCTGAGTCGCCAGGGCAAGGCCAACGCGGCCCTGGAGACAGCGGAAATCGATCGCCACTGCGCTCCGGACCCGGCCGGTTCCGACCTGCTCAAGCAGGCCATTTCACGACTCAATCTTTCTGCCCGTGCCTATCACCGGGTATTGAAGCTGGCCCGCACCCTGGCGGATCTGGCCGGGCAGGATCAAATTGCAGCGACACACATTGCCGAGGCGGTGCAATATCGCCGGGGGGCCCTTGAGCCATGACCGCACAGGCACTTGAATCCTGGCGTGAGGAGAAGCGTTCCGCCTACCTGTATCGCATCGTGTCCGATGCCGAATCCGGCACCCCGCGCCAGGTGCTGTTCCTGGAGCTGGCTCAGGCGGCCGAGGCACAGGCCAAACTGTGGCAGGAGGTGATTATCAAGGCCGGCGGCGCGCTGCCGGCGGGCTACACGCCGGACTTGCGCACGCGCCTGGTGGGCAAGCTGGTGCCCCGTTTCGGCGTCGCGCCCTTGAAAGGCGTGCTGGCGGCCATGAAGGTGAGGGGGATGGCGCTCTACAACGCCCCGGTCACGCACGTCGTGCCGACCCGCATCGAGCAGGTGGGCGAGCGTCATGGCAAGCAGGGCGGCGGCAGTCTGCGTGCGGCGGTGTTCGGCGTGAACGATGGCCTGGTTTCGAACGCCAGTCTGATCATGGGGGTGGCCGGTGCATCGGGCGAGAACTCGGTGATCGTCATGTCCGGCGTGGCCGGGCTGCTTGCCGGGGCCTTTTCGATGGCCGCGGGAGAGTATGTCTCGGTCCGTGCCCAGCGCGAGTTTTATGAATACCAGATTGGTCTGGAGCGCGACGAGCTCGATCAATACCCGCAGGAAGAGGCGGCCGAACTGGTCCTGATCTACGAGGCCAAGGGCCTGGAGCGCGCTGCCGCACGGGAATTGGCGGAGACCTTGATCCGTGATCCGGACAAAGCGCTGGACGCTCTGGCGCGGGAAGAACTGGGCCTGAACCCCGAGGAGCTGGGCTCGCCGCCGGCAGCAGCCATCTCGTCGTTTCTCGCCTTCGCGGTCGGCGCGTTTGTGCCGCTGGTCCCCTTTCTCCTGCTGCGCGGACCGTGGGCACTGTATGGCGCCATGGCGGCCACGGCGGTCTGCCTGTTCGGAGTCGGCGCCACGCTCAGTCTGTTTACCGGCAAAAAAGCCTGGCAGGGCGGCATCCGGATGCTGTTGATCGGCGCGGCCGCCGGGGCGGCGACCTGGGCCATCGGGCGGGCGATAGGCGTGGCGCTGGGTTAGAATCTCCATAAATAAGCGAATCGAGAAAAAAATGGCCGAGCATACTTTCAGCATGGAGTTTTTCCCGCCCAAATCACCGGAGGGCGCTGACAAGTTGCGGGAGACCCGCAGGCAACTGGCGCAGCTGAAGCCGAAGTTTTTCTCGGTGACCTTTGGCGCAGGTGGCTCGACCCGCGACCGCACGCTGGAAACCGTGGTCGAGATACAGGCTGAGGGCGTGCCTGCGGCGCCGCATCTGTCCTGCATTGGCTCCACCCAGCAAAACATCCGCGAAATCCTGCACACCTACAAGGCGCATGGCATCCGCCACATCGTCGCGTTGCGTGGTGACCTGCCCTCCGGCGAGGCCGACCCGGGGGAATTCCGTTATGCCAACGAACTGGTCGAGTTCATCCGCAAGGAGACCGGCGACTGGTTCCAGATCGAAGTGGCGGCGTATCCGGAAATGCATCCCCAGGCTCGCAGCTATGAGCAGGACGTGCTCAATTTCAAGCGCAAGGTAGATGCCGGCGCCAATGCCGCCATCACCCAGTATTTCTTCAATGCCGATGCCTATTTCCATTTCCGCGACGAGTGCCAGGCCCGGGGCATCGCCATCCCCATCGTGCCGGGCATCATGCCGATCTCGAACTATGGCCAACTGGCGCGCTTTTCAGCCATGTGCGGCGCGGAGATCCCGCGCTGGCTGGCCAAGAAGCTGGAGAGTTATTACGACGACAACGCCTCGATCAAGGCGTTTGGCCTGGATTTCATGACCCAGCTATGCGACCGGCTGTTGGCCGGTGAGGCGCCAGGCCTGCACTTCTATACCCTGAATCAGGCCGGTTTGACTTCGACCTTGTGGCAACGGCTCGGCTTGGGTTGAAGCAGAAAAAAAGACCGGGCACGAGGCCCGGCAAGATGGAGCTGTTATGAACGTTGTGTACAGCTATAAACTCCCTAACCACCGAATATCCGTTCAAGACACGCGAGCAACGAATGGTATAGGGATGTAAAGCCTCGAACATCTGCCAAAAGGGCTAGTTTTGTATAACTTAAGATATATGCAAAAGTCGGCAAAACTTTAAGACAATGACTAACAAGACAATAAGCGGGGAGTAGTTGATGCGTATCTTGCTTGCAGATGATCATCCACTGTTTCGGGAGGGCGTGAAGCCGGTACTGATGAAGTTGGCGCCCGAGGTCGAGATCTTTGAGGCAAAGGATTATCCGACGGCATTCGATCTGGCCCGACAGCATGCCGAAATCGACCTGGCGCTGCTCGATCTGTACATGCCGGGCATGACCGGAATCGAGGGCGTGAGAGGGTTCCGCGCCCATTTTCCACATATCCCGGTCGTTGTCCTGTCCGCCGCCGAGGAGCATGACCACATTCAGAATCTGCTCGCCAACGGTGCCCTGGGCTTCATCGGCAAGGCGTCGCCCAGCGAAGTCATCCTCAGTGCCTTGAACCTTGTCCTGGCCGGCGGCGTGTATGTGCCGCCTTCCATGCTGGCGCATGGCGTGGAGGGCGAGAACAACATGGTCGAACTGGAAAACGGCACCCGGGAAACCTTGACCCGCAGGCAGATCGATGTGTTGCGCGAACTGGCCAAGGGGCTGAACAACAAGCAGATCGCCAAAAACCTGAATGTCACCGAGGGCACGGTAAAGATTCACCTGGCTTCCATATTCCGCATCCTCAACGTTTCCAGCCGCACGGAAGCGCTGCTGTTCGCCCAGAAGATGGGTCTCGGTCAGCCGAATTGACGTCAGCCAGGTCACCCGTCCCGTGAACGAGACGGCGCAACGCCCAGAGCACAAATCGTTACTGCACGATCTGCGCATCCAGATCATCAGCGTAGCGTTAGTGCCGCTGTTGATCGCCATCACCGTATTTGCCGCCTATTTCGCCCATCGTGAAATCAGGGCCGGCTGGGACGCCCTGGACAGGCGCGGCAACGAGCTGGCGCAACGGCTCGCCGAGACGGCTTCGTTCGACCTGTTCTCGGGCAATGACGATTACCTCAGGCGTTTGCTGGACTATGAACGGGTGACCCAGGGCTGTGTGACCATTGCCATCTCGGACCAGGCACGGCATTGGCGGCTGGTCAGCGGCCAGGCTGACCCCCTTCCCGTAACGGGCGTCGCATCCAGGCAGATGTCGTGGATATCGGGCAAGCAGGCTTTCTACCTGTATCCGATCGGCCTGCAAAAAATTACCGAACCGGACCCTTATCTGGAGGAAGGCGACAAGACAGCCGCGCCGTTAGGCTTGGTGCTGGTGGTCCTGAAAACCGAGCCCATCGAACGATCGCGCCAGCAGATAGTCCTGGCCACAGTGGGGTTCACCACAGTCTTGCTTCTGGCTGCCGGTTTCCTGGCCTGGCGGCTCAGTCGGACGCTGACCCGACCGCTGCAGGCGGTGATTGCTGTCGTGGGCGACGTGGCGGACGGCAAGCTGAATACCCGGCTGCCTGAACGCTCCAGGGGCGACCTGGGCGCCCTGGAGCGCGGCGTCAACTACATGGCCGGGGTCATGAGTCGTCATTCGCAGGAAATGACCCAGCGGGTGGAAGAGGCCACCCAGGAATTGCGCGCTCAGAAACTGGCCGCCGAGGCGGCGGTCATGGCGCGCTCCCGGTTCCTGGCCGCGGCCAGTCATGACCTGCGTCAGCCCATGCATGCCCTCATCCTGCTGGTCGAAGCCCTGAGAGAAAAACTGCGAGCCGCTGGCGGCGAGCCGATGCGGCTGACCGAGCATATAGAGGCGTCCGCGCATGCCATGCAGTCGCTGCTCAATTCCCTGCTCGATATATCGAAACTGGACGCAGGCGTGGTGGTGGCGAGACCGGAGTGTTTTGCGGTAGACCGGGTATTTCAGCGGCTCGCCCAGCAATATGGGCCATTGGCAGCCGAGAAGGGCGTCCGGTTGAACGTGCATGCCACCACGGTCACGTTGTTCACTGATCCGGTGTTGCTGGAGCGCATCCTGGGCAACCTGATCGCCAATGCCATCCGCTACACCGACCGGGGCCGCATCATTCTCGGTCTGCGTCGGGTGCAGATGGACTGGGTCATGATCGAGGTGTGGGACAGCGGAAGAGGCATCCCCGAAGCCTTCAGCGAGAAAATCTTCGAGGAATATTTCCAGCTCGAAAACCCGGAGCGGGACCGGGACAAGGGACTAGGGCTCGGACTTGCGATCGTCCAGCGTCTGGCACGCTTGCTGGGCAGCCCGGTGGAGGTTCGTTCGACACTGGGCAAGGGTTCCTGTTTCAGAGTCCGGATGGTGCGCTGCGAGCAGCCTGCGGCCCCGGAGGAAAGCGCAGCGC
Source organism: Hydrogenophilales bacterium (assembly GCA_037446165.1). GTDB lineage: Bacteria > Pseudomonadota > Gammaproteobacteria > Burkholderiales > Thiobacillaceae > Parasulfuritortus. The sequence goes on from JBBIJC010000129.1 coordinate 4,741, forward strand.
CGTACGAACCTGGAGCCGTTGCAGGGACGGCTGCACTGGTTGCCTTTATCGACGACGATGAAACGATACTGGAGGCCATGACCGCAGTATTCGACCAATGGGGCATCGATATCGCGGTCGGGGTCGACGCAAACCAGATCAAGGACGACCTGTTCGAACTCGGCCGCAAGCCCGATGCCATTCTTACCGATTACCGGCTGCGTGATGGGCGGACCGGAATCGAGGCCGTCGCCGAGCTGCGCGCGGCATTCGGGCCGGATATCCCTGCGGTGCTGATTACCGGCGATACCGCAGCCACGACCATTCAGGCCATTGCAAATTCAGGCTTGCCAGTTCTGTACAAGCCGCTCCAGCCGGCCAAGCTGAGGGCCTATGTCAATCACCTGCTGACCCTTGGTCGGGAGTCATCACCGCGCGTCTGAGCTTCGGCCGGGGAGACAGCGCCCGGATTCTGTCGTTTCGCTGGTAAGTGGGAATTGAAATCTGAGATGGAGCGGTCTGTAACATATTGATTATTATGGTTCGACTTTGTGCTTGCCAAATCCATGCAACAAAACGACTTGAGATGGCTCGGTGTTAGATGACCAACAGCAAGTGAAAATAAAACTGAGATAGCCAATAGATGGCCCCATATCCCAACGCTTTTGCTGAAGACCGGCAGCGCTGTCCTGACGCTGGTATGGACGATTTCGTGGCTGGTTCAAGGGTAGTTTTCCAGGCTGGCGAATTCACCCTTTCTCCTCGAAGTTGTCGTGCGATTTCCGGAGGTTCCAACGGCAAGATTTAGAGTACAGCAGACGCAT
>JBBIJC010000130.1:0-1561 GCA_037446165.1 Hydrogenophilales bacterium
GATTGAAGCGCGAATGATTGTAATCTGAACACTATATCTTCCCTCCTAATGGCCTGAGAAACGGCTGCAATGCTTCAGATTAAATCCTGTTTGTAGGTACCTAAGGACATTCCATTATGAAAAGCAATGTTTTGTTGATCGAGCCGGATTGCTTTGCATATATTGCTGGATCCCATTTGAATATGAAGGATAACCAGACCGGTCTTTCTGATGCGCAGATCGTGCCGCTTTTCTCTTCGGGTTGCTCTGGCCAGCAAACAAACGCGACGCTGGACTCGGCAATAAACGGCTGTTTGACCACGGCCCACCAAGCGCAAGAAGAGTCCCTGTCGGATTTCGATCGCAATGTTTACTGCCTGATGGGGATTCCCATTGACGCGGTCGACATGGATTCCGTTTTGTTGCATGTGAAGGGCGCTGCATTCCGGCGACATCAGTGTTTTCTTTCCACCCCCAACCTGAATTTTCTGGTTGGATGCCAGCGCGATGCCAAATTCCGCGAATCCCTGATCAATAGCGATTTGAGCATCGCCGATGGCTTGCCTCTGTCCTGGATGGCCCGCCGGCTGGGTATTCCTTTGCAGAGCCGGGTTGCCGGTTCCGATCTGTTCGAAGTCCTGATGGCAGGCAAGACAGAGCCGGGTCAGCGCTTGAAGGTCTTTTTTTTCGGCGGACGCGAAGGCGTGGCCGAGGCCGCATCCGAGAAGCTTGGCGCAGGCGCTTATGGGCTCCGCGGTTGCGGGTATCTATACCCCGGTCATGGCTCGGTGGAAGAACTGAGCGCTCCGGAGATGATCGAGCAAATCAATGCCAGCGGCGCCGATATCCTGGTCGTATCGCTGGGTGCGCGCAAGGGACAAGACTGGATCGAGCGCAACCGACATCAGCTGAACGTACCTGTGATGAGCCATCTCGGCGCTGTGGTCAACTTCGTCGCTGGCACTGTGGACCGGGCTCCGCGCTGGGTTCGACGGATCGGCATGGAATGGCTGTGGCGGATCAAGGAAGAACCGAGCCTGTGGCGGCGCTATTGGAGCGATGGCCTGGCCCTCGTCAGGCTTTTGTTGACCCGTCTGTTGCCTTATCTCATTTGGCAACGCCTATCCCGGATCGGGGTGTTCCCGGTCAGCGGCGATTGCCAGTCTTTTGTTGACCGTGTTGGTGACCGCATACATTTGGGCATAGTCGGTAGTACGCCCGAAACGATTTCGGCGACGCTACGCGATACTGTTCGTCAGGCGGCCACAATGAAGTCGCCCCTGATCGTGGACCTGTCCAAAGCCGATTACCTGAGTCCCGCTTTCTTCGGCATGCTGTTGTTGCTGCGGAAGCACCAGCATCTGGTTGGTAAACCGATGACCTTCGTTGGTCTGTCTGGCCGCCTGAAGCGGTTGTTCCGCTGGAGTGGGGTTGATTATCTGCTTGCCGGGCACCAGAAAGTTCCCGCTGTGGCGTTCAATCAAGCAATAACCGACTGCAACGACGTTGTAATGCAAAAAGCCTAGACTCCGTCCCGACCGACCGGCTTTGGTCCATGGGCAGTGTGCCCAGGTAGAGACGT
>JBBIJC010000130.1:1661-5456 GCA_037446165.1 Hydrogenophilales bacterium
GGGATGGCCAGCGTCTTGATCTTCGTTGTCCTGGCCCTCTCGGCCTGTACTTCCCCAACCCAGGTGGCCCATCGGCATTTTGACCAGGGCATGGCGTTATTCAACAAGGGTGGCAAGGAGGACCTGGTCCAGGCTGACCTCGAATTCCGCAATGCACTGCAGATCAAGAAGACCATGGCGCCTGCGATCTATGGCCTGGCCCTGGTGGCCGAGCGCCAGGGCAAGTTGCCGGAGATGTTCAGCTACCTGAACCAGACCCTGGCCCAGGATCCCGGCAATGTCGAAGCCCAGATCAAGGTCGGCAAGCTGCTGCTCTCGGCCGGCCAGCTGGATCGCGCGGCCGAGGCCAGCGACAAGGCCCTGTCGCTCAAGCCGGACGACCTGTCAGCCCAGGCCTTGCGGGCGGGCGTGCTGCTGAAGCGGGGTGATGCCACCGGCGCAATTGCCCAGGCCAGGAAGATCCTGGCCAAGTCGCCCGGCAATGCCGATGCACTGGAGGTGTTGGCGACCGAGCGGCTCAACGCAGGCGACGCCGAAGCCGCCCTGGCTCAGGCCGATACCGGACTGAAGACCGTGCCGGACAGTGTCGCGCTGCTCGCCATCCGGATTCAGGCCCTGGAAAAGCTCGGCCGAGTCGATCAGGCCGAACTGGCGATCCGCGAGCTGATCAAACTGCATCCGGAAAACCCGGTCTATCAGGGCGCCCTGGTCCGGTTCCTGGTCGCCCATGACCGCAAGGACGCCGCCGAGGCCGAACTGCGGGCCGTCGTCGCCAAGGAACCGGCCAATACCCAGGCCAAGCTGCAGGTGGTCCAGTTCGTCAATGCCATGAAGGGGCCGCAGGCCGCCCGCCAGGAGCTGGAGGCCATGGCCGCCAGGCAGCCGGACAACAACGAACTCAAATTTGCCCTGGCCGGCCTGCTTCAGGGGCTGAATGACCGGCCGGGGGCAGAGGCGCTGATCCGCGCCATCATGGCGAAGGCGGGCGACAGCCCGGACGGCCTGAAGGCCAAGGGGCAACTAGCCGCCTTCCTGTTGTCCGACGGCAACAAGGCCGGCGCCATGAAGCTGGTGGACGAGATCCTGGCCAAGGACGACCGCAACGAGCAGGCGCGGATCCTGAAGGCGGCCGTGGCCCTGGACGAGCATCACCTGGACCAGGCGGTGAACGGCCTGCGCGACTTGCTGCATGACTTCCCGGATTCGGTCCGCGCCATGGTGCTGCTCGGCAAGGCTCATGAACAGCGAGGAACGCCAGCCCTGGCCGAGGATCAGTTTTTGCGCGCCTACCAGGTCAGCAAGCTGGACCCGGCCTATGGCGTAATCTATGCCGAGTTCCTGTTGCGGCAGAACCAGTCCGACAAGGCAGAAAAATTCCTGGCCGGGATGATCGCCGCCAAGCCGGAACTCGGGCCGGCCCTCATCCCGGCCCTCAATCTGCTGGCCAAGACCCGGTCGGATCAGGGCAACTGGGCCGGTGTGCAACAGGCGAAAAACGAGATTCGTCGTCTGGGCGGCTGACCGGGGCAGGGACGCGCCCTGCCGGTCAGGTGCCATCCCTTGCCGCCTTCCTGCTGAAAACTAGGTAGAAAACATGTACGAAGCCTTTTACGGGTTGAGCGAAAAACCCTTCTCCATCCAGCCCGATCCGGGCTTCCTGTATTTCGGCAAGCGCCATGTTCTGGCCTATTCCATGCTCGAATACGCCATCGAAAGTCAGACCGCCTTCTGCGCCATCACTGGCGACATCGGTTGCGGCAAGACCACGCTGATCCGTCATCTGCTCAACCATCTGCCGGCCAGCCTCAGCGTCGGTCTGGTCGCCGGCGCCCATCGGGAGACGGCGGGCGTGCTGGAATGGGCGTCCCTAGCCCTGGGCCTGCCCTACGAAGGGCTGTCCGGACTGGCGCTGTACGACGCCTTCCAGCGCTTTCTGATCAAGGAATATGGCGCCGGGCGCCGGGTGCTGCTGATCATCGACGAGGCCCAGAGCCTCACCCCGGAAGACCTGGAAGTCCTGCGCATGCTGTCCAACATCAATGCCGACAAGGACCAGCTGCTGCAGATCATCCTGGTTGGCCAGACCCAGTTCCGCGACCTGCTGCAACGGCCGGAGCTGCAGCAATTCGCCCAGCGCATCGCGGTCCATTTTCACATCCCGCCGCTGGAACAGGCGGAGGTCGTGACTTACATCCGGCATCGCCTGGCCCTGGCCAACAAGGCCGATGAGCTGTTCACGCCGGAGGCCTGTCAGCGCATCGCCAACGCCAGCCGCGGCATTCCGCGCAGCATCAACATCCTGTGCGACACCGCGCTGGTCTACGGCTTCAGCGGCGAGGCGGCCAAGATCGACCACGGCATCATCGAGGATGTGATCCGCGACAAGGCGCAGTACGGGGTATTCGCGCCAGCCCCATAAGGCATTCCGGTCACTGCTTGCTGGCCTGGTGCTCGGCCAGCACTTTTTCGGATCCAGTCCAGGTGGTAGGGCACCAGTATCCCGCCCCTCATGCTGCCGCGGGCTGCTTCGCCCTGGGCGGACGCATCGAAGTTGAACAGAAACCGGTCCGGCTAGCTGAACGCCCGGCCGGCACCTTGGGAAACGCTGATTTATTCGTCATCCCCGCGTAGGCGGGGATCCAATGCCTTGATTCGACTGGGCTCCCGCCTACGCGGGAGCGACGAAGTCGATTAAATCAGCGTTTCCCTTACGATCCGCTGAGCATGGCTTCCAGTTTGGCAGCCGAGACCGCGCCATCCAGCCGGCGTCCGCTGGACAGGATGATGGCGGGCGTGCCACTGATCCCCAACTCGCTGGCGAGGCTGGAGATGGCTTCCAGCGGAGTGGCGCAGGTCTTGCCGGCATCCGGCTGTTTCGCCTCCAGCAGGTAGGCATCCCAGGCCTTGGCCGGGCTCTCGGAACACCAGATGGCCCTGGCGATGTCCGCCGCCTGGGGATGTAGTTCGGTCAGCGGCAGCATGAACAGGTAAACGGTCAGATTGTCCATGTGGGCGAGTTCCTTCTCCAGCCGCTTGCAATACGGACATTCCGGGTCGGAAAACACGGCGATCTTGCGCTCGCCCTTGCCCTTGACCAGGGTGATGGCCTTGTCAAACGGCAGGCTGTCGAACTTCACCGTCGAGAGCATCTGCAGACGCTGCTCGCTGAGATTGGTGCGGGTCTTGGTGTCGACCAGTGGGCCCATCAGCAGGTGATCGCCCTTCTCGTCGGCATAGACCAACTGCCCGTTCATGTAGACCTCAAACAGGCCCGGGATGGGCGAAGCGGTCACCGATTTGACCAATGCCTTGGGATAGCGCTCGGCGAAGGCCTGGCGAATGGCGGCCTCATCGGCCTGTGCAAGCAAAGGAAACAACAGGGCCAGAAGGGATAGACGTTTCATGATGCTCCTCGCGGGATGGATGGAATCGGGGCGGCTACGTGGATCTGCCCGATGGGTCGAGTCTAGCCTGCAATATGTTGCAGAAATCACCGTGCAGGCGGGAGGTCGGGGCAGAGGTCAGGCAGTGCCGCGCGGCTTGATCTTCATGGAAGTTTAAGCATCACGTCATCAGGCGCACACACTCGGAAGCCAGAATCAGGCAACTGCCTGCCCAAGGATCTTCAGCGATGGTTTCAAGCACCGACAACACGCACTTGTTCGACCCTATGGGTGACAGCCCACCGGTTGACGACGGACACGCCATGGAGATCGATGAAATGGGGGAGTTCTTCGAGGTCGGCCCGGACCCCTGGCTGGCGGAGCGGGTTCGCCTGGATAGCGAAAGCGACGA
>JBBIJC010000131.1:0-5455 GCA_037446165.1 Hydrogenophilales bacterium
GGTTTCGCCTAAGCCGTCACCGCCAGTTTTTCCAGCAGTTCCCGTTCCATCCGCAACCGATTTTCAGGCTGGATCAGATTCTCTCCCTTGACTACGAAAACATCTTCAGCCCGTTGTCCCAGGGTGTTGATCCGCGCGCTTCGGACGTTGACCTTGTGCGCGCTGAGGATGCGGGCCACGTCATAGAGCAGTCCGGGGCGGTCGCCGGCGGTGACCGAGAGGAGCCATGTGTTTTCGCCCAGGCTGGCGCTGAGGCTGGCCTCGGGCTGGAGCGGAAAGGCGCGCAATTGGCGCGATAGCCGGCCGGGTGGTATGTCGACCAGCGGTGCGTGCTGTTTCAGGTGGGCCGTCAGCTCGAATTCGATGTAGTTGAGGATGTCCCGGTAGGGTGTGCGGCTGCTCTCGTCCATGACCAGGAAACTGTCCAGTGCGTAGCCGTCCTGGGTGGTGTGGATGCGGGCCTGCAGCACCGAGTAGCGCATCCCGGCGAAGAAGCTGCAGATGCGGGCGAACAGGGCCTTTTCGTCCGGGGCGTGGACCAGCACTTCGACTCCTTCGCCGATCGGCGCCAGCCGGGCCTTGACGATGGTTTCCTCGCGACCGAGCACCGGCAGCAGGCGGCGGGTCTGCCAGGCGATCTCCTGCGCTTCGTGGCTGAGGAAATAGACATCGTCGAGCTGGCTCCAGATCCGGGCTTCGCTGCCCGGCGAGAAGCCATAAAGGCGCAACGTGGCGCGCGCCTCTTCCTTGCGGGCCTCGACCAGGTCGGCGTGCGGCGCCTCGCCTTCCAGGCGGCGCCGGCTGGCCAGGTACAGTTCGCGGGTCAGCTTGTCCTTCCAGGAGTTCCAGATGCCCGGATTGGTGCCGCGGATATCGGATACGGTGAGCAGATAGAGCGCGGTCAGCCGGGTCAGGTCGCCGCAGTGATCGGCAAAGGCGGCGATCACCTCGGGGTCGGCCAGGTCCTGCTTCTGGGCGGTGCTGGACAGGGACAGGTGCTCGCGCACCAGCCAGGCGACCAGGTCGGTGTCCGGGTCTGGCAGGCCATGGCTGCGGCAGAATCGGCGGGCGTCGACCTCGCCCAGTTTCGAGTGATCGCCGCCCCGGCCCTTGGCGATGTCATGGAACAGGGCGGCCAGATAGAGCAGGTCGGGCCGGGGGAAGTCGAGCATGACCCGGTGCGCGAAGGGCAGTTCGTGGGCGAACTCCGGCATCGCCAGGCGGCGCAGGTTGCGCAGCACCATCAGGGTGTGCTCGTCGACCGGGTGGACGTGATAGAGGTCGTGCTGCATCTGCCCGGTGATGCGGTCGAAGGCCGGCAGGTAGCGGCCCAGGATACCCAGCCGATGCATCAGGCGCAGGACCAGGGTATGCCCCCGCGGTTCGCGGAACAGGGCCAGGAAGCGGGCCCGGTTGGCCGGATCGCTGCGGAACTGGGCATCGATGCGGCTTCGGGCGCGCCACATCGCACGCAGGGTCTTGGGCGAAAAACCGCTCAGTTCAGGCTGCTGCTGCAGGATGAGAAAGGCGTCGAGAATGCTGGCCGGACGCCGTTCGAACAGCAGGGGACCGCTGATTTCCAGCCGGTTGCCCCGGGCGATGAAATCCTGGTTGCCCGGAATCGGGGTGTTGGCCTCATTCGGCAGCAGCCGATCATGCACGCAGCCGAGGACGAATTCGTTGATCAGGCTCAGTTCACGCGCCACCAGGAAGTAGCGCTGCATCAGTTGTTCCGAGGCGCGGTGACTGTTGCTGGCGCGATAGCCCATGTCGGCCGCCAGTTGTTCCTGGAACTCGAACAGCAGGCGGTCTTCGCGCCGCTTCGCGGCGAGGTGCAGACGGATGCGCAAATGCTGGAGGAAGCTGAGCCGGGTGTTGATCAGCCGGGCCTCTTCGGCGCTCAGAAATCCGGCTTCGGCCAGGCCGGTGAAATCGGTCGGCAGGTCGGCGGCCCGGCACACCCAGCTGGCGGTCTGGACGTCGCGCAGACCGCCCGGACTTTCTTTCAGATTGGGTTCCAGCAGCAGGGCGCGATCGGCGAAACGGCCGTGCCGGTTGCGTTGCTCGAGCGACTTGGCTTCGAAAAATCTGAGTGGATCGAGGTGGGCCGCAAAGCGCTCCCGAAAGCGGAAATAGAGCAGCAGGTCGCCGCCCAGAAAGCGCGATTCGAGCAGATTGGTCTGGATGGTGATGTCGTTGTCCGCTTCGTTCAGGCATTCGGACAGGCGTCGCACGCTATGGCCGACATGCAGGCCGAGGTCCCAGAACAGGCCGATCAGGGGCTCGATGCGAGCCTCTTCATGATCAGGCAGCGTGTCGTCGAGCAGGATCAGCAGATCGATGTCGGAATGCGGGTACAACTCGTCGCGGCCATAGCCGCCAACGGCCACCAGGGCAACGTTTTCGGGCAGGTCGCTGGCCTCCCAGACCTGGCGCAGCAGCCGGTCGGCGGCCCGGGACAGGCCCTGCAGCAAGGGCGCGGCCCGGCGTCGGCGCAGATAGATATCGATCAGCCGGCTGCGTTCTTCGACATGCTGCTGCCGCCACTGGGCGAGGGTGGCGAAATCCACCATGCGCTCAGCCGCCGGTGACGAAGGCGGGCAGTGGCGGCGAACCGGCGGACAGGGTCAACACCTCGTAGCCGGTCTCGGTGACCAGGACGGAATGTTCCCACTGGGCCGAGAGGGAGTGGTCCTTGGTGACGATGCTCCAACCGTCGCCCAGCGAGCGGATGTCCTTCTTGCCGGCGTTGATCATGGGCTCGATGGTGAAGATCATCCCGGTCTGCATGACCGGGCCGGTGCCGGCCTTGCCATAGTGCAGGACCTGCGGCTCCTCGTGGAACTTGCTGCCCACGCCGTGGCCGCAGAACTCGCGCACCACCGAATAGCCGTTGGCCTCGGCGTATTTCTGGATCGCCTGGCCGATATCGCCGAAGTGGCCGCCGGGTCGCACCTGCTGGATGCCCTTCCACATGCACTCATAGGTGATCTGGTTCAGCCGCCTGGCCTGGATCGAGGCTTCGCCGACCGCGAACATGCGCGAGGTGTCGCCGTGCCAGCCGTCCTTGATGGTGGTGATGTCGAGGTTGACGATGTCGCCCGACTTCAGCTTCTTGTCGCCCGGCACGCCGTGGCAGACCTGGTGGTTGACCGAGGTGCAGATCGATTTCGGATACGGCTTGTGGCCCGGCGGGGCGTAGTTGAGCGGGGCCGGGATGCAGCCCTGCACGTCGACCATGTAGTCGTGGCAGAGCTTGTCCAGATGCTCGGTGGTGACGCCGGGCTGGACGAAGGGGGTGATGTAGTCGAGCACTTCCGAGGCGAGGCGGCAGGCGACCCGCATCTTTTCGATTTCCTCGGGGGTTTTGATGACGATGGACATTGCGTTACGGCCTAATCAAAGGTCGTCCAGCTTAGTAAGCCGGACCATTAATGTAAAGTAAAACACTCGGGTTATGACCGGGTCAGCCGGTCGGCAGGCGTTCGAACGCGGTGAAGCCGCCCGTACATGGCTCTATCCTGATTCCGGTGACTTCGGCGGCAGGCGGTCCTTGCCAGGCCCAGGCCGTGATGGCCTCGACCGCGCCGGCCTCGCCCTGAACCACGGCCTCGACCTCGCCGCTGCTCAGGTTGCGCACCCAGCCGGTCACGCCCAGCCGGTCGGCCTCGATGCGCATCGACTCCCGGTAATACACGCCCTGCACCCGGCCCGAGATGACCAGGCGGTGGGTGATCTTCACGCCTTGTCGCCCCAGACTGCGTGCACCGGGTCCGACCACGGCGTCTGGCTGGCGTACTTGTCGTCCTCGGGCCGGAACAGGCCGGCCAGAGAGAAGGTGTTGAGCCCGGTGAAACCGCCGTCACGCAGGAAATATTCCAGCACCAGCCCGGTCCGCTCGAACGGGTGGGCGTCGGCCCAGACCCGGATTGCCTTGGGCGGGAAATAGCGGTTGGAGAACACCAGCGCGAAGCGGCCGCCCGGCTTCAGCACCCGGCGCACCTCGGCGAAGACCGCTTGCGGCCGGGTCAGGTATTCGACCGATACGGTGCAGACCACGGCATCGAATTCGCCGTCGGCGAAGGGCAGGCGCGGATCGAGGTTAAGGTCGTGCACGACGCGCTCTTCGAGCAGCGGATTGGCCGCGAGCTCCTCGTCGTTCATGCCCAGGCCGGCGACGCTGTCCGGCTGAGCGAGGTCGAGGTGCGACCTCCAGCTGGTCATCAGGTCGAGTATGCGGGCGCCAGGCGCGAGCAGCCGGCCGTAGAGCTTTTCCACCTGTCGGGTGGCGGTGCGGTCGAGATGGTCGACCAGACGCGGCGCGCGGTAGAACTCGGTGTCGGGCTCGTCGCGTTCCCGCGCGAAGGCATCTTCGGTGAAGAAATCGGTGGGCCGGTCCTGCCAGCGGACCTGCATGCCCGGCCCGCTGCCGGCGATCAGGATCGGCACGTCCTGGGCAGTGCCGCCGCGCTGGCTGCCGGCCTGCCAGGCCTTGAGGATGCGGGCGCTGACGGTCAGCGGTCGCATCGCCAGCGGATGGTTCAGGTCGACCGTGAGCTTGTCGTTGTCGATTGCCCCGACGCGGAACGGCGTGATGTCGTCGGAAGTGACGTCGCGCACCCCGGCGATCAGGCCTTTCGGGTAGAAGCGTCCGGCATGCGGTTCCGTCGGCCGGCCGTTGACCACCCGGCGCTCGAACTGCTTCGAGGCGATGACCGGGCACAGGTTCTTTTCCTGGGCGGGCACCAGCTGACCCGGCCCGAATGCGACGGTTTCGCTGTGACCGACCGGCTTGTCGACCACGGCGGCTTCCAGCTCGGGCGGGAACCAGTCGCGCCACAGGTTCAGCTGGTTGGCGATGTAGAGATCGGTGTGGCTGGCGTGTTCCGATTGCCAGTGCAGGGCGAACTCGATGGCGGCGAAGTCGCGGCCGGTGGTGCGGTCCAACGGCGTACGGCCGGCGGTGCCGCTGGCGGCGGCTTCATCGAGGGAATAAAACTCGTCGGCAAACTGGTTCATTGCGGGTCGCTTGAATGTATCGATACTGAATTTTGCCTTTCGCAGAAGGCAGCTACAAGGCATGCCGCAATCAGGGTTTTAGGGATGCCGCCAGCTTGATGTTCATGTTGCGAAGGAGCGGAGCGAGCCGCTATGCTGACTTCGTCCGATATGTGTGCAAGGCTTGATTCATGGGCAAGAACCGTTTGGAAGCATTCAGCGACGGCGTGCTGGCGATCATCATCACGATCATGGTACTGGAGATGAAAGTGCCGCACGGGGATGGACCAGTTGCGCTGCAGCCACTCTTGCCGGTGTTCCTGAGCTACATCCTCAGCTTCGTCTACATCGGCATCTACTGGAACAACCATCACCACATGCTGCACGCCACCCACCGGGTCAGCGGCGCCATCCTGTGGGCCAACCTGCACCTGCTGTTCTGGCTGTCGCTGTTTCC
>JBBIJC010000132.1:0-5354 GCA_037446165.1 Hydrogenophilales bacterium
CTAAGCCGCGCTAATCAGGCACGGTTCAAAGCCCATTCAGGACGTCTGCGCCTTTGGGCGGGGTAAAGCTGAACAGCTCGGGTTTGAGTTGAGCATTCTCTTTTAAGGCACTGAATTTCAACAGGGTGGTCTGGCCGAAATTGTCTTTTAGTTCCATGGATGACAGCGAGCGGCCATGGAAGCCGATTCTCACCCAGGCGAAGGTTCCATCCTTGCTCTTCGGCGTTGCTTCAAGCCACTCGAGGCCGTTGTTCTGGCCCATGTCCTTCAAATTAAAGAAGGTGTCGATTTCGCTGCTGCCGGCGAGCAGCGCGGCCGGGCTTTCGCCAATGGCCTGATCCATCTTTTTCTCGGTGACCTGGGCCAGGTCGGCGTCATATATCCAGACCTTTTTGCCATCGCCGACAATGAGTTGCTCATAAGGCTTGCCGTATACCCAGCGAAATTTTCCAGGACGAGAGAAATAGAACTCGCCGCTGGCCTCCTGGGTTTTGTGGTTTTTACGATCGTAAACCGCCTGGCTGAAGGTGCCGCTTAGGGTCTTGGTCTGCTTTGCAAACTCATGCAGGCTCTGAATGCCATCCGCCTGGACCCAGGAGGGGAGGGCGATGGCCAGTGTAATCAGTCTGGCATAAAGTGCTTTACTCATTGTTCTGGGCGATGACTTCACGGTTTCCATTGCTTTGCATGGCGGACACCAGGCCGGCCTGTTCCATGGCTTCGATCAGCCGGGCGGCACGGTTGTAGCCGATGCGCAGGTGCCGCTGAACGGCCGAGATCGAAGCTCGGCGGGTCTTGAGCACGATGGCGACGGCTTCGTCATATAGAGGGTCGGCTTCGCTATCGGTTCCCTCGCTTGCTTCGCCAGAGCCTTCATCGGGCGCGGCAAGCACGCTCTCTTCATAGTTGGGTGGGCCGAGTTCCTTCAGCCAGGCCGTCACGCGATGGACTTCGTCATCCGAGACGAAGGCGCCGTGGATGCGGGTCGGCACGCCGTGGCCAGGCGGCAGATAGAGCATGTCGCCCTGACCGAGCAGCGATTCGGCGCCCTGCTGGTCGAGGATGGTGCGCGAGTCGATCCGGCTGGAGACCTGAAAGGCGACCCGGGTCGGGATATTGGCCTTGATCAAACCGGTGATGACATCAACCGACGGCCGCTGGGTGGCCAGGATCAGGTGGATGCCCGAAGCACGGGCCTTCTGGGCCAGGCGGGCGATGAGTTCCTCGACCTTCTTGCCGGTCACCATCATCAGGTCGGCCAGTTCGTCGATGATGACCACGATGAAGGGCAGGTGTTCCAGCCGCTCCGGGTTTTCCGGGGTGATCGAGAACGGATTGGTCAGCGGTGTGCCCGCCTTTTCGGCTTCCTTGAGCTTCTGGTTGAAACCGGCGATGTTGCGCACCCCGGTTGCCGACATCAGCTTGTAGCGCTTGTCCATTTCGACCACGCACCAGTTCAGCGCCGTGCCGGCCAGACGCATGTCGGTGACCACGGGGGCCAGCAGGTGCGGGATGCCTTCATAGGTCGACAATTCCAGCATCTTCGGGTCGACCAGGATCATCCGGACATCCTGCGGTGACGATTTGTAGACCAGCGACAGGATCATCGCGTTGATCGCCACCGACTTGCCCGAGCCGGTGGTGCCGGCGACCAGCACGTGCGGCATCTTGCCCAGGTCGGCCACCATGGGGTTGCCGCTGATGTCCTTGCCCAGGGCCATGGTCAGCGGGGAACTCATCTCGGCATAGACCTTGGCGCCAAGGATCTCCGACAGCCGCACCATCTGGCGCTGGCTATTGGGGATTTCCAGGGCCATGCAGTTCTTGCCCGGGATAGTTTCCACGACCCGTATGCTGACCACAGAAAGCGAGCGGGCCAGATCCTTGGCCAGGTTGGTGACCTGAACGCCCTTCACCCCGGAAGCGGGTTCGATTTCATAGCGGGTGACGACCGGCCCGGGGTAGGCGGCCAGCACCTTCACCTCGACCCCGAATTCAAGCAGCTTGCGCTCGATCAGGCGAGACGTCGCTTCCAGGCCGGCTTCATCGACCTTGGCGATCTGGTCGGTGGCTTCATCGAGCAAATGCAGTGGCGGAAGCTGGGTATTGGGCGTATCCCGGAACAGGAAGGCCTGCCGCTCCTGTTCCGCCCGTTTCGATTTCGGAATTTCCGGCGGCGGGGGCTCGATATGGATCGGAGCGACCTTCTCCCGCCGCTTGCGTTCCTTGTCCAGCGCTTCTTCCCGGACGCTGCTGGCCTGAAGACCGGCTTTGCGGTCCTGGCGGGCCTGCCAGTAGTTGACGATCACGAAATAGCTGGTTTCCAGTGCGCCGCCAAGCCATTCGGCAATGGTGATCCAGGACAGGCCGGTGAACAGGCTGAAACCAATGCCCCACAGCAGTAGCAGGGTGACGGTGCTGCCGTCGAATCCGAGCGTCGATTGGCCCAAGGCAGCAATGCCGGCGCCCAGGACGCCGCCATGATCTTGCGGCAGGGCGATGGCGAGGGAGTGCAGACGCAGGGATTCGAGTCCGCAGCTGGCCAGCAGCATGACCAGGAATCCGCCCAGCGTAATCAGTAGCCCATGGTTATGTTCCGGCTCCGGGTCGCCGATTCGGCGGTAGCCCCACCAGACCAGGAAAATGGACAGCATCACCCACCACCAGGCCGAGGCACCAAACAGGTAGAGCAGCAGATCCGCCAGCCAGGCGCCAAAAGCGCCGCCTGTGTTCTTGATCAAGTCGCTGGTCCCGGTATGCGACCAGCCCGGATCGGCCGGCGTGTAGCTGCCCAGAACCATGGCCTGAAACAGCGCCAGACCGACCGCCGCTATCCACCAGGCCTCGCGCAGGAGACGGGCGACCTTGGGCGCGAGAGGCTTGCGCTTTTTCGTTGACGGGGGAGGGCGACGAACGTTAACCGCCATGAGTTTTCATCGGGCTGAAGATGGGACGGATTTTATCGTAACCGAGCGATGGACTCGGATTTTCCGAGTGGCTACGGTAAGAATGTCCTATCTGGCCGGCCGCTCCTGAACCATCGCGGTGCTGGCGGCCCGGCAATTCTCGTCGTTTTGCCACTGTTCCAGTTCAAGTGGCAACTTGCGCCGCCAGTTGGGGTGTTCGTCCACTGTGCCCGGCAGGTTGGCCTGCTGTTCCAGACCCAGCATGTCTTCAGCCTGGATCAGTGCGATCCTGGCTGGTGTGCGGGCGATATAGCGCAGGATGGCGTGGAGCAGGGTGGGCGTCAGTTCCGGTATGGCGTCAGGATTGGTGGGAATGTCGTCGGGCAACAATCCTTCACGGGCAAGATCGGCCAGCAGTCTGGCCTTATCTTCGCGGCGCCCGGCAATCTGGTTGTCACGCGCAGCATCGTTGGGAAATTGATTCAGTTCGGTACGGACTTCGATGTCCCGGCCTTTCCAGTAGCCAGCCAGGGTAGGCAGGTCATGGGTGGACGCGGCCACCAGCGCCTGTTCCGGATACCAGGCGGGTGGCATGAAATGGCCGTCCTGCTGCCGCTCGAAATAGAACAGTCGATAGGTGAGCACACCCAGTTCATGCAGGGCATGGCGGGCTTCATCGGGTACGGTACCCAGGTCCTCACCGACGATGATGCACTGGTTTCGATGGCTTTCCAGCGCCATGATGGCCAGCAAATCTCGGAACGGATAGGCCAGATAGGCGCCCGCATCGCCTTTCATGTCCGGGGGAATCCAGTACAGCCGCATCAGGCCCATGACATGATCGATGCGCAGGGCGCCAGCATATTTCATGTTGGCACGCAGCATGGCGATGTAGGGGCGGTAAGCCGCGGCCCTGAGCTTTTGTGGGATCCAGGGCGGCAAGCCCCAGTCCTGGCCAAGCAGATTGAAATCGTCGGGCGGGCAGCCAATCCGGCAATCCAGGGCGTAGAGATCCCGATGAATCCAGGTCTCTGCGCCGCCCTTGTCCACGCCCACGGCGAGATCCTGGTATAGGCCGATGCTGAGACCACACTCATCGGCATGGAGACAGGCAGCCTTCAATTGTTCATCCGCCTGCCATTGCAGCCAGAGGTGCCATTCGACGCGCTCGGCATGATCAAGGGCAAAGGCTGCCACTTCAGGGCTGGAATGTGATTGGTAGGCCTGCGGCCACACCGGCCAGCCCCAAAGTGCGCTGTCCTGCGCGTAAAAATGCTCCTGCAGGGCGTTGTACAGCGCAAATAGACGCAGATCCTCGCCAGCCTGTTCCTGAAACTCAAGGAAGGCCGCTGCGTGCGCTGTATTCTTGACCAGGTGCTGCTCGCGAAAGTGCTGGTAAAGCATTCCAAGCACAGTGAACTTGGCCTCTGCCACACCCCGGTAATCAACCAGATCGGCCTGCTTCAGTGCTGCCAGGGTCGACTTGAATGCGTCGGTGGCCACATGTTTCTGCGCTGCCTTACATTCAAGGAATTCTGGCGCCGCTTCGACATTGATATGCAGCACGTTGATGAACTGCCGGCTGGAAGGGCTGTATGGGCTGCAATGCTGCGGGTTGTGCGGGAATAGGGCGTGCAGTGGATTGAGCCCGATCAGGCTGGCGCCCGACTTGGCGGCCCAGTCCAGGGCTGGCATCAGGTCGGCAAAGTCCCCCAGCCCCCAGTTATTGCGGGTTCGCAGGCCATAAAGCTGGATGGACAGGCCCCAGATGCGCTTGCCATCGGCCAAGGCCGGAGGGAAATAGGCGGCTGGTGGACAGACAATAAGTGTGCAATCAGCCAGCACCGTGCCGGCGAGGCCGATTACCAGACGGTGATAACCCGTTTCCGACAGTGCCGGCAGGATGAGAGGAACGGCAATCAGGACTGCATTGTTATCAACGTGGCTGCTGGTTCGTTCCAGGGCTGCAGGACTGAATTCGCCTCCCAGTTCGTCGCCGTTTTCCAGAGTGATGCGCCAGGTATGGGTTTGGCCACTCGCCAACTCAGGCAAGCGGCAGATCACTTCAACCGGCTGATCAACCAGACAGATGTGTACGGGTGGCAGGTGCTCGTCCCAGATGGCAGTCTCTGACCGCAAGACCGCGCTGCCGATATCCGGGGCGGCATCCGTGATGACACCCATTGCCGCCAACAGGGCACGCTTCGTAGTCTCCGTGGCTTCATGCCGCTTGCCCCAAATGTCGTAATAGTCAGGCAGTATTCCTGCCAGCTCGGATAGCTGGTTTATTTTCTCTAGCATGATGGTCTCGCGGGTCAGGCGCCGATTATATGCGAGCCTACAAACCCTATGCTGGTTCCAGATTGGGTCGATAAATATCGCCTAATGTATATTATGTTAAATAATATCCCAGTCAGCCACTCGGGCTTGAATTGATACAATGTCGCT
>JBBIJC010000133.1:0-5212 GCA_037446165.1 Hydrogenophilales bacterium
GAATAAAGAGGCCATCTCCAGGCTCAGCAAATGGGTGAGCCGCTTCGGGGCGCCTTGCCCGACAACGCGATGAACGCACGCTGCATCCCCGCCCAATTGCCGGGTCAAGGTTGAAACGCTCATTTTGTCAGGTACGACAAGGCCCTTAAGACCAATTCCTGAGGCTTTGTCTCTTGTCGTGTTTGCGACATGGCGTGCAGGTTATGTTTTCAATAAATTCAAATGGTTGAGTCTTGGCATGGCGCTTGCGAGAGATGGTCTAACCAATGATGCGCGAGTACAGCCATGCAAACCAACAAACAGATCGCCGAATTGCTCAATGAGCCTGCCTGCTCGCACAACACCAAGACCAAGTCCGGCTGTGCCAAGCCCAAGCCGGGCGCGACTGCAGGCGGTTGCGCCTTCGACGGCGCCCAGATTGCCTTGCTGCCGATCGCCGATGTCGCCCATATCGTGCATGGCCCCATCGCCTGCGCCGGGTCGAGCTGGGACAACCGGGGCACCCGGTCCAGCGGCCCGACCCTGTTCAAGATCGGCATGACCACCGATCTGACCGAACAGGACGTGATCATGGGCCGGAGCGAAAAGCGCCTGTTCCATGCCATCAAGCAGGCGGTGGACGAATACCATCCGCCTGCCGTGTTCGTTTACAACACCTGCGTTCCGGCACTGGTCGGCGACGACCTGGAGGCGGTGTGCAAGGCGGCTTCGGAGCGGGTCGGCGTGCCAGTGGTTCCGGTCGACGCGGCCGGCTTCTACGGCACCAAGAACCTGGGCAACCGCATGGCCGGCGAATCGATGTTCAAGTACGTCATCGGCACCCGCGAGCCGGAACCGGCCAGGCCGCATCCGGCCGGCATCCGTACCCATGACGTCAATCTGATCGGCGAATACAACATCGCCGGCGAGTTCTGGCACGTCGCGCCGCTGTTCGACGAACTCGGCCTGCGCATCCTGTGTTCCCTGTCCGGCGATGGCCGGTTCGCTGAACTGCAGACCATGCACCGGGCCGAGGTGAACATGGTGGTGTGCGCCAAGGCGCTGCTCAACGTGGCGCGCAAGATGCAGACCACGTACCAGATTCCCTTCTTCGAAGGCAGTTTCTACGGCGTCACCGACACCTCCAACGCCCTCCGCGACTTCGCCCGGCTGATCGGCGACCCGGACCTGACCGCCCGCACCGAGGTCGTGATCGCGCGCGAGGAGGCCAAGGCCCATGCCGCGCTGGAACCCTGGCGCGCCAGGCTCAAGGGCAAGCGTGTGCTGCTCAACACCGGCGGCGTGAAGTCGTGGTCCATCGTCTCGGCCCTGCAGGATCTGGGCATGGTCGTGGTCGCCACCGGCACCAGCAAGTCGACCGAAGAGGACAAGGAACGCATCCGCGAACTGATGGGCGAGAACACCAAGATGATCTCCGACGGCAGCCCCAAGGCCCTGCTCGCCACCATCGAGGAATACCAGGCCGACATCCTGATCGCCGGCGGCCGCAACATGTACGTCGCGCTCAAGGCGCGCATCCCCTTCCTCGATATCAACCAGGAGCGCGAATTCGCCTATGCCGGCTACACCGGCATGGCCGAGCTGGCCCGGCAACTGGCGCTGACCATGGAGTCCCCGGTCTGGCAGCAGGTCCGGAAAGCGGCGCCCTGGAAGACGAGCGCGGCGCCGGGCAGGGTCATGACCGGCTGACGCCTTTGGCCCGGGGGCGACATCGGCCCGGGCATTGTTGCCTTTGCGACAACCAAACCCGACGACAACCTGATGAATTGAAAGGAAAAGCTTCGTGGCACGTGGTTTGCAGATTCAAGCCTGAACCCTTACCCGAAGCACACCAGCCATGGCCGAGATCATCAAACGCAACAAAGCCCTCGCGGTTAATCCGCTCAAGGTCAGCCAGCCGGTCGGCGCATCGCTGGCCTTTCTGGGCATCCACCGCGCGCTGCCCATGATGCATGGCTCGCAAGGCTGCACGGCCTTCGCCAAGGTATTCTTCGTCCGCCATTTCCGCGAGCCCATTCCGCTTCAGACCACGGCCATGGACCAGTCCGCGACCGTGATGGGAGCCGATGACAATGTGGTCCAGGGCCTGAAGACCATCGCCGAGAAGAACAAGCCGGCCCTGATCGGCTTGCCCACCACCGGCCTGTCCGAGACCCAGGGCACCGATATCCGCCGCCTGGTCAGGGATTTCCGCGAACAGAATCCGGAATACGACGCTATTCCCGTGGTGCCGGTGAACACGCCGGATTTCACCGGTTGCCTGGAGTCGGGCTTTGCCCTGGCGGTGAAGGCGACCATCGAATTCGTGGTGCCGGAAGACACCAGCCGCGTCGGCCGGCGCAAGAAGCAGGTCAACATCCTGGCCGGCGCGCACCTGACGCCGGGCGACCTGGAACATATCAAGGAACTGGTCGAGGCCTTCGGACTGCGCCCGCTGGTCCTGCCCGACATCGGCGACGCCCTCGACGGTCATCTGACCGAGTCGCCGTTCAGCCCGCTGACCGTGGGCGGAACCGCGGTCGGCGATATCGCGATCATGGGCGAATCGGCCGCCACGCTGGTGTTGGGCCATTCGTTGTATGACGCGGCCGACCTGCTCAAGACCCGGGCTGGCGTGCCGGATTTCCGCTTCGAGTCGCTGATGGGACTGGACAACGTGGACGCCTTCGTCGCCGCCCTGGCCGAGATCTCCGGCCAGCCGGTGCCGGAACGGATCGAACGCCAGCGCGACCAGCTGCAGGACGCCATGGTCGACACCCACTTCATGCTCGGCTTTGCCAAGGTCGCCATCGCCGCCGATCCTGATCTGCTCTACGGCCTGGCCCGGCTGGTCGCCGACATGGGCTGCGCGGTGACGGCCGCCGTGGCGCCGTCGAAGTCGCCGGTGCTGACTTCGGTGCCCGCAGTCGAAGTGAAGCTGGGCGACCTGGAAGACCTGGAAAAGACCATCAAGGCCAATGGCGCCGATCTGATCATCTGCAATTCGCATGCGGCCGACACCGCCCACCGGCTCGACCTGCCCCTGTACCGCGCCGGTTTTCCGCAATACGACCTGATCGGCGGCTACCAGAAGCTGTGGGTCGGCTACCGCGGCACGCGGCAGACCCTGTTCGACCTGGCCAACCTGATGGTCACGCATGGCCACCACGAGATGGCGCCCTACCAGTCCATCTACCGGGACCCGGAAGGAGAATCGCATGCGACACCTCAAGCTAGTTCACTCCATTGAGGCGGGGCCGGCCATGAGCGTGAAGATCGCCTTCGCCAGCAGCGACCGCAAGCAGGTCGACCAGCACTTCGGCGCGGCCGAGGCCTTTGTCCTGTATGAGCTGGGCGAGGACGACGCGCGCCTGGTCGAGGCGGTCGAGTTCCACGACAGCGACACCGCCATGGACGGCCACGAAGGCAAGCTGGCAGCCAAGATCGAACTGCTCGACGGCTGCGCTGCGGTCTATTGCAACGCGGTCGGCGCCTCGGCAATAAAACAATTGCTGGCGGCCGGCATCCAGCCGATGAAGGTGCCGGAAGGCATGGCCATCGACGAGCTGTTGTGCGGCCTGAACCAGAGCCTTTCCGACAATCCGCCGGCCTGGCTGGCCAAGAACATGAAGGCAAAAGATGTCAGTCGGTTTGATGACATGGCTAGCGAAGGCTGGTCCGAATGATCGAAACCAGGACCCGCATCGTTTCCATCTCGAACGGCACCGCCTGGGTGGCGCCGACCGAGGACTCCGGCTGCGGCGGCTGCGGCTCGCGCAGCAGTTGCGCGGTGTCCGGGCTGGCCAAATATTTTTCCCGCCACCAGAAGCTGGTGCCGGTGCCCTGCCACGCTGGCGCCCGTCCGGGCGAGGAGCTGGTCGTCGCCGTGAGCGAAGGCGAACTGCTCAAGGCCGGCCTGATGGCCTATCTGTTGCCAGCCGGCCTGGGCGTCGCTGGCGCGGCCTGGGCCGCCGCCAGCGGTCTGGGCGATCCTGGTGCCGTAGCCGGCATGGCCGGCGGCGTCGCGCTCGGCCTGCTCGTGGCCAGGCTGCTGTCGCGCAAGGCCCGACTGCGAATCGGCAAGAACACGAATTCCCATTCCCAAGGAGATATGCAATGACCACAGACACATTGGAACTCGATCCTATCCTGACCACCGACTTCATCAAGGAGATGGCCAAGCAGATGCGGGCCATCGACAGCTATGGCACCTACGACGGCTGGCCGGTGGAGAAGATCCTCGCGCCGTTCATCAAGACCAAGGATGAGCGCCGCCAGATCCCGGTGATCGGCGACCCGGACGAGGAAACCCTGGCCCGCGTGAAGTGCTACTACAACGCCATCGCCGTCATGATCGAGAAGGAATGCGGCCACATGGCGGTGCCCATGGTCAACATCACCCACGAAGGCTTCGGCCGTGCCCTGATCACCGTCGGCAAGCTGGTGGTCATGGACCGCACCGTGCGCGACGTGCACCGGTTCAGCTTCGACAGCCTGTCCAAGATGAAGGACGAAGCCGACAAGCTGCTCTCGGTCGCGCTCGAGATCATCGGCAAGTATTCGGAAGTGGCCGGACTGTAAGGAGGACATCATGACCGAGGACGAACTGAAGGACCTCGACAAGGAGGTCAAGAAGCTGAAGCGCATGGCCAGCGAATGGGCCTCGCAACTGCACGACCTGGTGGAAGACAAGCTGCCGGCCGGCTACGAGGAGATTCCGGGCATCGCCCAATCCACCTACGACGCCTGCAAGGCCTGGGCCGACGCCAGCGCCCGCCTGGCAATGGGGCAGAAAGGGCAATCAGCATGACTGCATATACCGCACTCACCCGGGGCGGCGTTGCCTGGACTCCGGAATTCGTGGTCGACCTCAACCAGAAGGTCTGCATCGGCTGCGGCCGCTGCTACAAGGTCTGCCCGCGCGATGTCCTGTCCCTGGAAGACCGGGAGGAGGACGAGATGGACGAGGACCTCGACGAGGACCAGATGAGCGTGATGACCATCAAGAACGCGCTGGACTGCATCGGCTGCGGCGCCTGCGGCCGGGTCTGCCCGAAGGGCTGCTATACCCATTCGGCGATGCCGGTGGGCGGCTGAAGAGATAGGGAAACGCTGATTTATTCGTCATCCCCGCGTAGGCGGGGATCCAGTGCCTTGATTCGACTGGGCTCCCGCCTACGCGGAAGCGACGTGAGACAAAGGAAACGGAATATGCCTAGACCAGAAAAACACG
>JBBIJC010000134.1:0-5108 GCA_037446165.1 Hydrogenophilales bacterium
TATGTCCCTCGCCCGCGCCTTCCCCCTGATGGCTTTCCTGCTGACTGCGGCCCCGGTCGCCATGGCAGTGGAAGAACTGCCCATGAGCATTCCCGGCGGCACCTACGTAACCGAAGCCAAGGGCAAGGAGCTCTTCGACAAGGGAACGCTGTTCGTCGATGCACGCGTGGCGGCCGAGTATGCCGACAAGCACGTCAAGGGCGCCATCAACGTCATCTACAAGGAAACCTTCCCCAAGGAATCCAAGACCGCGCCGGCCGACAGCTTCGACATGAGCAAGCTGCCCGCCGACAAGGCCAAGGCAATGGTGTTCTATTGCAACGGCTCGCCCTGCTGGAAGGGCTACAAGGCGGCCGAGGCCAGCATCAAGGCCGGCTACAAGCATGTCTACTGGATGCGTGAAGGCCTGCCCGGCTGGGATGCCAAAGGCTACCCCACCGAGTAATCCCGCCTGACCTTGTCCTGACTCCATCCGGGAGCTGCAACAATGAAGTTGACCCTACGCGCCATGCTGATCGCACTGGGACTGCTGTCCATGCTGTCCGTGCTCATTCTGGGCGGCCTGGCCATCTATGCCGCCCGTAGCGATGCCAACCACCTGAGCGGAGTCTATGAGGGCTCGGTCGCCCCCATGGCCTTGCTGGAAGAGGTGTCCTCCGACGTCAAGGAAGTCCGCTTCCGCATCGCCGGCGTGGCGCTGGGGCAGCTCCCCACGGTGGGTTCAGCCAATCACATCAAGGAAGTCCAGCAGTCCCTGCCCCAGGAGTGGACCCAGTTCCGTACTGCCGCCCTGTCTCAACCCCTGCCCGACGAACAGCGCAAGATGATCGACAAGATCGACTCGGGCATGTCGACCCTGAACGCGGTCATGAACAAGCTGTTGACCGCCTACAACGGCGACGACATGGTCACCGTGCGCAGCGTCCTGGAAGACGAGTGGCCATCCGTTCACTCATCGGTGATCAAGCCGCTGGAAAAGCTGGTGCCCTATTACCGGCAAAACGCCAAGAACAGCTATGAACGCTCCCGGCTGGCGGCCGACCGGCTGACCGACATGGTCATCGCCCTGCTGGTGATCATCACCGTTCTGCTGGCCGCAATCTCCGTATTCCTGACCCGTCGGCTGGTCGGACAAATTGCCAATGCGCAACAGGCGGTGACCGCCGTCGCCCGGCTCGACCTGACCCAGGACGTCCCGGTCCAGGGGCATGACGAAGTCGCCCAATTGCTTGGCGAACTGGCAACCATGCGCAGCCAGTTGCGCGACATGGTGTCCCGCGTCCGAGAGGGCGCCGGCTCGCTCGGCGGCATGGCACATGAACTCGCCTCTTCCAGCCGGAATGTCGCCCACGCCAGCACCGAACAGTCCGAGTCCGCGTCCGGCATGGCCGCCTCCATGGAACAGCTTTCGGTCTCCATCGACCAGGTCAAGGATCACGCCACCACGTCCCATGATCTGGCACAGCGTTCGGGCCAGGCCTCGCAGGAAGGCAAGCTGATCATCGCCAGCGCGGCCAGCGAGATGGCCGCCATCGCCGAAAGCGCACGCCAATCTTCCGGCACGATCGCCGAGCTGGGCAGCCTGTCGGCCGAGATCACCAGCATCGTCAGCGTGATCAAGGAAATCGCCGAACAGACCAACCTGCTCGCCCTCAACGCCGCCATCGAGGCCGCCCGTGCCGGCGAACAGGGCCGCGGCTTCGCCGTGGTGGCGGACGAGGTACGAAAACTGGCCGAACGGACCTCATCCTCGACGCAGCAGATCGGCGACATGATCGCCCGCATCCAGGGCGGAACCCAGCGCGCCGTCGAGGCCATGGAAGCCGGTGTGGTCCGCGCCACGCAAGGCGAGACGCTGGCCAAGCAGGCCGGACAATCCATAGCCGACATCGAGGCCCGTGCCAACGACGTGGTGCAGGCGGTCAACGAGATTCACGCGGCCATCACCGAACAAAGCAGCGCCGCGCGTGATGTCGCCGCACGGCTGGAGCGCATCGCACAGATGGCCGAGAGCAATTCCAGCGCCAGCCAGCAGACCAGCCGGACCGCCGAGGGCGTATCCGGCCTGGCCAATGGCCTCAACCAGCTGGTGGCCGGTTTCCGCGTTTAACGGCCTTTTCCCGAAACCCACGGAGGCGCGGTAAAATCGCGCTTTCGTCGTTTTATGGGCTTCATCACCATGTTCTCCGCCGACCACACCATCAAAAATACCGATCCTGAACTCTGGGCCGCCATTCAGGGCGAAGCCAAGCGTCAGGAAGACCATATCGAGCTGATCGCCTCCGAAAACTACACCAGCCCGGCGGTCATGGAGGCCCAGGGTTCGGTGCTGACCAACAAGTACGCGGAGGGTTATCCCGGCAAACGCTACTACGGCGGCTGCGAATGGGTCGACCAGGTCGAGCAGATGGCCATCGACCGGCTCAAGAAGCTGTTCGGGGCCGAGGCGGCCAACGTCCAGCCCAATTCCGGCTCGCAGGCCAATCAGGCGGTGTTCATGGCCTTCCTCAAGCCCGGCGACACCATCATGGGCATGAGCCTGGCCGAAGGCGGCCACCTCACCCACGGCATGGCGCTCAACATGTCCGGCAAGTGGTTCAACGTGGTCGCCTACGGCCTCGACAAGAACGAGGACATCGACTACGCCGCCATGGAAGCCAAGGCCCGCGAAACAAAGCCGAAACTGATCATTGCCGGCGCCTCGGCCTTCGCCCTGCGCATCGATTTCGCCCGCTTCGCCAAGATCGCCAAGGAAGTCGGCGCGATCTTCATGGTCGACATGGCCCACTACGCCGGCCTGATCGCCGCCGGCTGCTACCCCAATCCGGTGCCCCATGCCGACGTGGTCACCTCAACCACCCACAAGACCCTGCGCGGCCCGCGCGGCGGCATCATCCTGATGAAGGCCGAACACGAGAAGGCAATCAACTCCGCCATCTTCCCCGGCCTGCAAGGCGGCCCCCTTGAGCACGTCATCGCCGGCAAGGCCGTGGCCTTCAAGGAAGCCGCCAGCAAGGACTTCCGGCACTATCAGGAACAGGTCTGCGCCAACGCCATCGTGATGGCCAAGGTACTGTCCGAACGCGGCCTGCGCATCGTCTCCGGCCGGACCGAAAGCCACGTCTTCCTGGTCGACCTGCAAGCGAAAGGGCTGACCGGCAAGGACGCCGAGGCGGCGCTGGGCAAGGCCCACATCACGGTCAACAAGAACGCCATCCCGAACGACCCGCAGAAGCCCTTCGTCACCTCCGGCATCCGCATCGGCACGCCGGCCATGACCACCCGCGGGTTCAAGGAGCGTGAGGCGGAACTGCTGGCCCACCTGATCGCCGACGTGCTGGAAGCACCTACGGACGAGGCGGTCATCGCCAACGCGCAAGCCGAAGTCGCCAAACTGACCGCGAAGTTCCCGGTATACGGAAAATAGTCGTGAGTGGCGCGCGAGCGGGATTCCCCCTCGGCGCCCGGCTCACCACGCTTGCATCATGAAATGCCACTTCTGCGGCGCCCCCGATACCCAGGTGATTGAAACCCGCCTGTCCGAAGACGGCACCTCCATCCGCCGTCGGCGCCGCTGTCCAAAATGCGAAAAGCGCTTCACCACCTATGAAACGGCGGACATCCGCCTGCCCCAGGTGGTGAAGGCCAACGGCATCCGTGAGGAATTCTCCGAAACCAAGCTGCGCGAGAGTTTCCGCCGTGCCCTGCACAAGCGACCGGTCTCGGCGCAACTGGTCGATGAAGCCGTGGCCAAGATCCGCCAGAAACTGCTGACCCTGGGCGAACGGGAAATCCCCTCCCGCGAGCTAGGCGAGATGGTCATGCACGCCCTGAGCAAACTGGACAAGGTCGCCTATATCCGCTTCGCCTCGGTCTACCGCAGCTTCCAGGACGTCGACGACTTCCGCGACGCCATTCGCGACCTCGACCAATGAGCTTCAGCGCCGCCGATCACGGCTTCATGGCCCGCGCCCTGCGCCTGGCCGAAGGCGGCCTATGGACCACCACGCCCAACCCGCGGGTCGGCTGCGTCATCGTCAAGGACGGTGCCATCGTCGGCGAGGGCTGGCACCGGAAGGCCGGCGAGCCCCATGCCGAGGTCCATGCCTTGCGCGCCGCGGGTGAACGGGCGCGCGGCGCAACCGCCTATGTCACCCTGGAGCCGTGCAGCCATCACGGCCGTACCCCGCCCTGCGCCAACGCGCTGATCGACGCCGGCCTGGCCCGCGTGGTGGCCGCGATGACCGATCCCAATCCTCAGGTTGCCGGCCAGGGCATCCAGCTCCTGACCCTGGCTGGCGTCCGGGCCGAGATCGGGCTGCTGGAGACTGAGGCACGCGAACTGAACATTGGCTTCGTTGCCCGCATGACCCGCGGCCGGCCCTGGGTCCGGCTCAAGACGGCTTCGTCGCTGGACGGCAAGACCGCGCTGGAAAACGGCGAATCGAAATGGATCACCGGCGAGCCGGCCCGGCAAGACGTCCAACACTGGCGCGCCCGTGCCTGCGCCATCCTGACCGGCTCCGGCACCGTGCTGGCCGACGACCCGCAGATGAACGTGCGCTTGGCAGTTACCAGCCGCCAGCCGCTGAGGGTGATCGTCGACAGTGCGCTGAAGACACCGCCGAGTGCCCGGATTCTCAAAGGCGGCCAGGTGCTGATCGCCTGCGCCACCGAGGGCTTGTCAGGCCAAGCCAAGCTGGAGGCGGCAGGTGCCGAAGTGATCTGCCTGCCCGGCCCGAATGACCAGGTGGGCCTGACCATGCTGCTGCTGGAACTCGGTCACCGTGGCATCAACGAGCTGCATGTCGAGGCCGGCGCCACCCTGAACGGCGCCCTGCTGGCGGCCGGGCTGGTCGACGAATGGGTCGCCTACCTGGCCCCGGTGGTCATCGGCCACCATGCCCGCGGCCTGTTCGATCTGCCCGCGCTGACCGACATGGCCGGCCGGCGCGGCTTCGTCCTGCGCGATGCTCGCATGGTCGGCGGCGATCTGCGTTTGGTGCTGCGGCCCGCCAGCGCATAAAATAGCGTCCCTTTTTTCTTCTTAAACCGAGCCCGCCATGTTCACCGGCATCATCCAGGCCGTCGGCCACGTCCATCAGCTT
>JBBIJC010000135.1:0-5094 GCA_037446165.1 Hydrogenophilales bacterium
GTCCGCCGTCTTGCGCGGCATCGCCCGACCTCACGGTCGGGCGCGGATTGAAACCGATCCTTCCGCGGGATGATCGAGGCTGCCAGCGGGCATCGCCCGACCTCACGGTCGGGCGCGGATTGAAACGTCTAAGAAGCCGCACTTGCGGGCTTCTGCATGGTCATCCGGTGTCGAATCGTGACAATGGCTGTAAGCCAGATGCTGCCGGCTCGAAAGGCACAACAACCCGTGGCGCCGCGTATTGATCGAGGTATGGTTGGCAGTCTGATCCCAATATTGACATCGGGCGCCCCTTTGCCTTTGGCATGAGACGTCCTTACACTCACTGCTAAACCAACTTGCTTTCCAAGTCGGCCAATCGAATCCACGGTGCGGACCAGGGCAACCAAGAGAATGACGACATCGACTGCAGACAATCGACACATCAAGAAGATCCAGGTTGAGCAGTTGCGGCTGGGGATGTACATCCACGACATCAACCTCGGTTGGATGGATCATCCGTTTGCTGCCAGTCATTTTCTGGTCAAGGATGCCGAAACCATCAAGAAAATCCACGATCTCGGCATCCACGAGATCTACATCGACATCCAGCGCGGCCATGATCTGGCCACCGATGCGCCGACCCAGGAAGAAGTACAGGAGGACATCGCCCACCAGTTGTCGGACATTGCACTCGAGCCCTCGAAACCGGCCCGGGCGCCCATTGCCGACGAAAGGCAGCGTGCCCTGCGCCTGCACAGCGAGGCCACGACGATTGCCCGCGGCATGATTACGGACATCCGCCTGGGCAAGCAGATCGAAATGGAAAAGATCGAGCCGCTGGTGGAGAACATGGTCGATTCGATCTTCCGCAATCCCGATGCCTTGCTGCCCCTGGGTCGACTGAAGGATCACGATACCTATACCTTCCAGCACTCGGTCTCGGTCTGCACGCTGCTGATCGCCTTTGCCCGTGCGATGGAAATGGATCGGGCCACCATCAAGGAGATTGCCGTTGGTGGCCTGCTGCATGACGTGGGCAAGGCGAAGGTGCCCGACGAGATCCTGAACAAGCCGGCCAAGCTAACCGATGCCGAATTCACCAAGATGAAGTCCCATGTCGTGCAGAGCATCATCATTCTGCAAAACACGCCTGGAATCTCCCAGATTGCACTCGACGTGGCCGGCCAGCATCACGAGCGTTTTGACGGCACGGGCTATCCAAACAAGCTGAAGGGCGACGAGATTTCGATCTATGGCCAGATGGGCGCAATTGTCGATGTCTATGACGCCATCACCTCGGACCGGGTCTATCACAAAGGCATGGAGCCCACTGCGGCGCTGGGCAAACTACTGGAATGGAGCAAGTTCCACTTCGACCCGGAACTGGTGCGCCAATTCATCAAGTCGGTCGGCATCTACCCGACCGGTTCGCTGGTCAGGCTGGGAAGCGGCCGCCTGGGCGTGGTACTGGAGCAACATCCCGAAAAACTGATGAACCCGGTGGTCCGGGTCTTTTACAACGCCGACAAGAAATACTACATCGAGCCCGAGGTCATCGATCTGGCCCACAACCTTTGCCGGGACAAGGTTACCGGGCACGAGTGCTTCGAGACTTGGGATATCGACCCCAAAAAATGGGTCAATACCTGAATGCATTCACTCACCCCACAGCCAGGCCGCGCCTCGGACTCCACTGGAATCGCCATATCTCGGTGGCACCAGACGGGTCACCACCGCATCCGAAAACACATGCCGGCCCCATAGCCGGGGAACGTTGCAATACAGACGGCCGATGTTGGACAGGCCTCCGCCAAGTACGATGACCTCCGGGTCCAGGATATTGATCACATGGGCCAAGCCGCGCGCCAGCCGGTCTTCATAGCGTTGCATGGCCGCCTCGCAAGCCACATCGCCCTGGTCAGCCTGTTCGGCGATCGCCGACGCCGACAACTCCATTCCGGATACCCGGCGCAAATCCCCGCTCAAACCCGGCCCCGATAGCCAGGTCTCGATGCAGCCGGCCTGGCCGCAATAACAAGCCGGGCCTGGCCGCTCCTCGTCGCGCGGCCAGGGCAGCGGGTTGTGGCCCCACTCCCCGGCGATGGCGTTGGCCCCGGTCAGGATATGCCGATTCACCACCACGCCGGCGCCACAGCCAGTGCCGATGATCACTCCGAATACGATCTGCGCCCCGGCCGCCGCACCATCGGTCGCCTCGGACAGGGCAAAGCAGTTGGCATCGTTGGCCAGACGTACCTCCCGCCTGAGTGCGGCCTGCAAATCGCCTTGCAGGGGCTGACCGTTGAGACAAGTCGAATTGCAGTTTTTCATCAGGCCGGTTGCGCGGGAGACAGCCCCCGGCGTGCCGACGCCGACGCTGCCGGACTGTCCCAGTTCGGCCTCGGCCTGTTCGACCAGAGCCACGATGCCACGCACGGTCGCCTCATAATTGCCCTGCGGGGTCGACGCACGCCGGCGTAACAATTCCCCACCTCGGTCATCCAGGGCGATCAACTCGATCTTGGTGCCGCCCAGGTCAATCCCAATTCGCATTTTTAGAGCCTCATTCCCCGTGTGCTTTCCAGGTGCTATTCTGGCTGTCTTTGCTACTGGCTGACACCATCATGGATCCCACCCCTTTCCTACCCCGCAACGACCTGGAACAACTGCTTCTGGACATGCTCTCGATGGAGGTCGATCCGGAGGATTTCGCCCGCCGTATCCTGGACATGCAGGTATTCATGCCGATCAAGGACGAGAAGCATCAGATCGCCGGTTTTCAGCTCTCCACCAAGGCCGATCCCATGGTCCTGGCGGATGACGAGGGCAACCGCGCCGTGATCGTGTTCACCGCACCGGAGCGGGCCAAGGACTTCGTGGCCCTGTACCCCGATTACAACGGCGGACTGCTGACCGAATTCTCCTGGATTCTCAGCCGCATGGGCGAGAACCTGAGCATCTCCCTGAACCCTGGTCTGGATGAGGGCTTCGACTTCGACCCGCATATGGTCGCCATGATGGTGACCCTGTTGAACGAAAAACCGCAATGAGAGAAATCCACACCTTCGTCCGGCCGGAAACGCCTTCCACTCTGCCCAAGGTTGGCGAAGCCTACGCACCCGGCTTCAACAAGTTCGATGAAGGCTCCCGTTATGTCTACGCCAACGGCGCCCATGACCTGACCCTGTTCTGGACCGATCCCAGTTCCGCCGAGGTATTCGGCCTGCGCGACCAGCCAATCGAAGTCGCGCTCTACAGCAACGGCCCGGCCGCCTTCCTGCTCTACAAGATTCAGGACGTGTGCGAGTGGTCGGACGTCGCCTTCAACATTAACCTGGTGCCCGCGAGCGAACGCGAACTGCCGGCCGAACAGCCGGGCGACCGCGCCCGCCTGGTCATCACCCTGGTCAACGCCACCGACGGCCTGATCAAGGGCCGCCGCCTGGTTTCCCTGGACAAGGTCATGACCCAGGCCCTGCGCCACGTCATGAACGAACAGGCCACCGGCCTCTTCGTCAGACCGCTGTACGACATCGCCGTACAGGAAACCCACGCCCGCTTCCCCGATACCGACGCCATGGTCCATGCCGCCGAAGTGGTCGAACCGACCTTAGGCTGATGCTCACCGACCGACTGCGCAACGAATTCATCGCCCTGCTGGGCGAGGACCGGGTCTACACCGACCCCGACACCCTGGCCCTGTATGCCAGCGACGAGACCCCGAAGTCCTGCACGCCCGAGGCGGTGCTGTTTCCGGCCGGGCACGACCACGTCGCCGGCATCGTGCGCATCGCGGCACGCGAGAAACTGCCAATCACGCCGCGCGGCGCCGGCTCTGGCAACGTCGGCGGCGCGCTGCCGACGCAAGGCAGCCTGGTGGTCAGCTTCGAATGCATGAACCACATCCTGGAATTCGACCCGGACAACCGCCTGATGGTGGTCGAGCCCGGCGTGGTCACTGACGACATCGACGACCTGGCCGCCACCGCCGGCCTGATGTACGCGCCCGACCCTGGGTCCGGCGCCTACAGCCGGATCGGCGGCAACCTGGCCATGAATGCGGCCGGACCACGCACCGTGAAATACGGCTCGACCCGCGACCACGTGCTCGGCCTGCGCGCGGTGACCGGCGACGGTCGCGAGATCCGCGCCGGCAGCCGCACCACCAAGTACGCCACCGGCTACGACCTCACCCGTCTGCTGGTCGGCTCGGAAGGCACCCTGGCCCTGATCACCGAGGCCACCCTCAAGTTGATCCCCGCGCCGCGCCAGATCGCCAGTCTGCGCGTCTGCTACGCCAGCACCGGCGACGCCTGCAAGGCGGTGATCCGCGCCATGCGCCAGCCGGTCGTGCCCTACGCCCTGGAGTTCATGGACAGCCGCTCGATCGAAGCGGTGCGCGAATACGGCATGGCCGAAGGCCTGCCGTCCGGCACGCAGGCCATCCTGATGGCCGAGGTCGAAGGCGACCGCGAGGACATTCCCCGCTATCTCGCCACCCTCGAAGCCGCCCTGCGCGGCGACGGCCTGCTGGAAGTGCAGAGCGGCTTCTCCAAGGACGAGATCGCCCACCTGTGGACCGCACGCAAGTCGCTCTCGCACGCGGTGAAGAAGATCGCCCCGCTCAAGATCAACGAAGACGTGGTCGTGCCGGTCGGCAAACTGGCCGACCTGGTCGCCGCCATCGACGACATGGGCCGCCGCCACGACGTGCCGGTGGTCGCCTTCGGCCACGCCGGCAACGGCAACCTGCACGTCAACATCATGGTCCACCAGGACGACGCCGACGAGATGGCCCGCGCCCGCGCCTGCCGGCTGGAACTGATCGAAACGGTGCTCAAGCTGTCCGGCAGCCTGTCTGGCGAACACGGCATCGGCAGTGAGAAACGGGCCTTCGTAGGGCTGGAATTCGATGAAGCCACGCTGAGCCTGATGCGCGACCTGAAAAAATTGTTCGATCCTTGCGGGATACTCAATCCGGGCAAGAAACTGCCAGACCAGGGCGATCAAGCCAGGATTTAACTGCTCACCTGTATGCCACTGCCAGGCTGAATAGCGCAACGGCAGCTGCTGCTATCGCAGTTCCCATCACCCAACGCAGTCTTTTCCGAT
>JBBIJC010000136.1:0-4911 GCA_037446165.1 Hydrogenophilales bacterium
AAACCAGTGGCAATTCTGGATCGACCGTGGCGGCACCTTCACTGACATCGTTGCCCGGTCGCCCGATGGGCAGCTGATCCAGCGCAAGCTCCTGTCCGAAAACCCTGAACGCTATCGTGATGCCGCCCTGGCCGGCATCCGGGAGATACTCGGGCTGAACCCGGTCCAGCCCATTCCGGCCAGCCTGATCGGGGCCGTGAAAATGGGCACCACAGTCGGCACCAACGCCCTGCTCACCCGCACCGGCGAAGCCACCCTGCTGGTTACCACGACCGGCTTCGCCGACCAGTTGCTGATCGGGGACCAGAGCCGGCCGGACATCTTCGCCTTGCACATCGTGAAGGCGCCGCCGCTCTACGACAGCGTCCTCGAAGCCGACGAGCGCCTGAATGCGCAGGGTGAAGTCGTCCGGCCGCTCGATGCGGCCACCCTTGAATTCCGCCTGAGCCAGGCCAGACAGCGCGGGATCAAGTCCTGCGCTATCGCCTTTCTGCATAGCTGGAAAAATCCGGAACACGAACGTATGGCGGGCGAGATCGCGGCCCGGCTCGGCTTCAGCCAGATCACCCTGTCACATCAGGCCTCGCCCCTGATCAAATTCCTGCCCCGTGCCGAGACAGCGGTGCTGGACGCCTATCTGTCGCCGCCACTTCGTCGTTATGTGGACAACGTGGCACAGGCCCTGCCCGCTGACGCCCGGCTCGAATTCATGCAATCCAACGGCGGCCTGGCGCCGGCCGGCCAGTTCCAGGGCAAGGACAGCGTGCTGTCCGGACCGGCCGGCGGGCTGATCGGCATGATCAAGGTCGGCCGCGCCGCCGGCCTGGACCGGCTGATCGGGTTCGACATGGGCGGCACCTCGACCGACGTATCGCTGTATGCCGGCACACTCGAGCGGCAGGGCGAAACCGTGGTCGCCGGCTGCCGGGTGCGCGTGCCCATGCTGGCCGTGCATACCGTGGCCGCGGGCGGCGGCTCGATCCTGCATTTCGATGGCACCCGGCTCAGCGTCGGCCCCGACTCGGCCGGCAGCCTACCCGGCCCGATGGCCTACCGACGTGGCGGACCGCTCACGGTGACCGACGCCAACCTGTTCCTGGGTCGCATCCAGGCCAGCCATTTTCCTGCCCTGTTCGGCCCTGACGGCGCGCTACCGCTGGACAGCGAGGCGGTCGACCTGGCGTTCAGAAAACTGGCCAACGAAGTCAATTCGGCCCTGAACCTGGACTACTCGCCTGAGCGGTTGGCCGAAGGCTTTCTCGATATCGCGGTGGAGAACATGGCCGACGCCGTGCGCCACATCACCCTGGAACGGGGCGTGAATCCAGCCGAGTTCGCCCTGGTCTGCTTCGGCGGCGCCGGCGGCCAGCTTGCCTGCCGGGTGGCGGCCAGTCTGGGTATTGCTCAGGTGCTGGTCTCGCCCTTCGCCGCGGTGCTCTCGGCCTATGGCATCGGCCTGGCGGAACAGCGGGAGTTACGCCAGATCGCCGTCGAACGGCCACTGGCGGAGATGCCAGCGCGGCCCGACACCTCGGGCGAGGTACGCGCCCTGCTCCGCTACAAGGGCGCCGACACCACGCTGGCGGTGCCAATCGGTGACGAAGACACCATGGCCGAAGCCTTCCACAAACTGCATCGCACCCGCTTCGGTTTTGCCGACGCCAGCCGCGAGCTGGTCTGCACGGCAATCGAAATCGAAACCGTCTCGGGCGGCAGCGAACCGACCGGCCTGTGCCCCGGCAACCCGCAGCCCAGCGAGGCATTGGCAACGGTGCCCTTCTATTGCAACGACACCTGGCACGCCGCGCCGCTGTACCGGCGCGACGATCTGGCGGCTGGCCAGACCCTCATTGGCCCAGCCCTGATCGTCGAGGCTGGCTCCTGCACCGTACTCGATCCGGGCTGGACGGCCGAGATGACTGAACAGGGCGATCTGCTGCTGAGCAGTCATGCCAGCGCGAGCCGCCAGCCAGATAGTGCAAGGCCCGACCCGACCTGGCTCAGCCTGTTCAACCGCCGCTTCATGAGCATCGCCGAGGACATGGGTCGGGCGCTGCAGATGACCGCCCGCTCGGTCAACATCCGCGAACGGCTCGATTTCTCCTGCGCCCTGTTCGACGCGGCCGGCAACCTGATCGCCAACGCGCCGCACATCCCGGTTCACCTGGGCAGCATGGGCGATTCGGTGCGTGCGATATTGAATCGCTTCGGGACCGGAATGTGGCCGGGCGATGCCTACCTGATCAACTCGCCCTACGCCGGCGGGACTCACCTGCCGGACATCACGGTGGTGCAGCCGGTCTTCGACGGCAACGGCCAAACCCTGCGCTACTTCACCGCCGCCCGCGCCCATCACGCCGATGTCGGCGGCATTGCGCCGGGCTCGATGCCGGCTGGCAGCCGGCACATCGACGAGGAAGGCTGCCGTTCCGACGGTCTGCTCATCGTGCGCGACGGCGCACTGCTGACCGGGGCAGTGCGCGACTGGCTGAACAGCAATCCGCAGCCGGCCCGTAATCCGGAGCAGAACCTGGCCGACCTCGCCGCCCAGGTCGCCGCCTGCCATCTCGGCGCCCGCCTGCTGCGCCAACTGGAAACGGAAGTCGGCGCAGCCGCCGTGCCGGCCTACATGAGCTTCGTGCAGGACAATGCCGAAGCGGCCGTACAGCGTCTGCTCGGGCGGCTGAAGGATGGCCAGTTCAACCTGCACCTGGACGGCGGCGGCAACATTTCAGTCCAGATCCGGATCGAGGGCAAACGTGCCGTCATCGACTTCACCGGCACCTCCGGCCCGCATCCGGGTAATCTCAACGCGCCCAGTGCCATTGTCCACTCTGCGGTGCTGTACGTGTTCCGCACCCTGCTCGATACCGACATCCCGCTCAACGCCGGCGTGCTCCGCCCGCTGGAGATCGTGCTGCCGCCGGACAGCCTGCTCAACCCGCCCTATCCCGCTGCCGTGGTGGCCGGCAACGTGGAAACCTCGCAGAACATCGTCGATGCCCTCTATGGTGCGCTGGGCGCCATGGCCGCCAGCCAGGGCACCATGAACAACTTCAGCTTCGGCGATGGCCGGCATCAGTATTACGAAACCGTCTGCGGCGGCACCGGCGCGGGGCCAGACTTCGACGGTGTATCGGCGGTGCACAGCCACATGACCAACTCCCGGATGACCGACCCCGAAGTGCTGGAACTGAACTATCCGGTCCGGGTCGAGGCCTTTACCATCCGCGCTCACTCAGGTGGCGAAGGCCGGCATCGCGGCGGTGACGGCATCGTGCGCCGGCTGCGCTTCCTGGCCCCCATGCAGGCCAACCTGATCGCCCTGCGCAGACAGGTCGCCCCCTTCGGCCTCGTCGGAGGCGGCAACGGCCAGACCGGACGGCAATGGATAGAACGGGCAAACGGCGAACTGGAGACGCTGGACGGCATCACCCGCTTCAACCTGGCGCCTGGTGATGTTTTTGTACTGGAAACCCCTGGCGGGGGTGGCACTGGTCCATTACAGGGTCTATAAATAATGCTTTTACTCCCACCAACCCCAAGTGAACGTCATGGCTGAAAACACAACAAAAACCACCCGCCCCATCTCCATCAAGCCCCTTGCCGAGGAAAACCCAGCTGACACGCCCAAGCGGGTCGCCGCGAAGCGCACCCGGGCACCCAGACGGCCTGATCCCGCTGCCGTCGCTGAAATCGAGGCCGCCAGTCATGGCCCGGTTGCCGAAACGGTCGCCCACGCACCGCATGGCACCAGCGAGGAAAGCGACTACGCGCCACTCCCGGCGGACTACCCCTATCGCACCCGGCTACGCCGCGCCGAATACGAGGCGCAAAAGGCCAAGTTGCAGATCGAACTGCTCAAGGTGCAGAA
Organism: Hydrogenophilales bacterium; assembly: GCA_037446165.1. GTDB lineage: Bacteria > Pseudomonadota > Gammaproteobacteria > Burkholderiales > Thiobacillaceae > Parasulfuritortus. Next base: position 3,875 of record JBBIJC010000136.1, read on the forward strand.
CTGGGTGCGGGAAACCGGCCAGAAAATCGTCATCCTGTTCGAAGGTCGCGATGCCGCCGGCAAGGGCGGCACCATCAAGCGTTACATGGAACACCTGAACCCGCGCAGCACCCGGGTGGTCGCCCTGGAAAAGCCCTCCGACCGGGAACGCGGCCAGTGGTATTTCCAGCGCTACCTCCAGCACCTCCCGACCACTGGCGAAATGGTCTTCTTCGACCGCTCCTGGTACAACCGGGCCGGCGTCGAACGGGTGATGGGCTTCTGCTCGCCGCACGAATACCTCGAATTCATGCGCCAGGTGCCGCAGATGGAACGGATGCTGGTCAACAGCGGCATCCTGCTCTACAAATTCTGGTTCTCGGTCAGCCGCGAAGAGCAACTGCGCCGCTTCATCGCCCGCCGCGACGATCCGCTCAAGCACTGGAAATTGTCGCCGATCGACATCCAGTCGCTGGACAAGTGGGACGAATACACCGAGGCCAAGAAGGCCATGTTCTTCCACACCGACACCGCCGATGCGCCCTGGACCGTGATCAAGTCGGACGACAAAAAGCGCGCCCGGCTCAACTGCATGCGCCACTTCCTGGCCAGCCTGCCCTACCCGAACAAGGATGAGCACGTCGCCCACGCGCCGGACCCGTTGCTGGTCGGCTCGGCCGCCAAGGTCCTGGAAAGCAGCGAGAACATCATCACCAACTTCTGACCCCGCTAGCACAGTCGCAGATTTACCCGCCATTCCCGGACAGACGGGGAATGGCGGTCAGCTCACACCACCCCTAGTCGAAAAGACAAACAAAGCGCTTGTATCGAAATATGCGTTATGTCAGGATGGCCTCGTCCAAAGGGTGGTACATATAAACTATGCGCAACAATCAGCCGGTCACGCAACGCGAACAGTTCTTTCCGGACGATGCCGTCATCATCAGCCACACCAATGAAAATGGCATCATCTCCGACGTCAATCAGGACTTCCTGGACATTTGAGGTGGTCGCCCTGCTCAAGCAGAACACCCGCCAGCTCGACTCTGCCTCGCACC
>JBBIJC010000137.1:0-4845 GCA_037446165.1 Hydrogenophilales bacterium
GCAGGCGGTTTAGTTCAACGTGTATTAGCCGACATCTGTCGGCATATTGGTTTATTGGACGTGTCCAATAAACTGGAATTGCGTGGTAACCTCATGTTTCCTCTACACTCCCTGTCCAATATTCTGTTATGTGTTCTGATGAGCGCTCTTCGGGCACTTCCGCGAATGCTCCCAAGCTGCTGGATCAGTTGCGTGACCGCATCCGGGTAAAACATTACAGCATTCGCACTGAGCAAGCTTATCTCCAGTGGGTGAAACGATACATCCTTTTTCATGGGAAACGCCACCCTTCGGAGATGGGCAAAACGGAGATCGAGGCTTTCCTGACCTCGCTGGCGGTGGAGCGGAATGTCTCGGCATCAACCCAGAACCAGGCGCTTTCGGCCATTCTGTTTCTCTACAGCGAGGTGCTGGCGCTGGAGTTGCCATGGTTGTCGGATTTGACCCGCGCCAAGAAGCCGGCGCGCTTGCCGGTGGTCCTGGCGCGGACTGAGTTGGTGGCACTCTTGCAAGTTATCGACGACCCGTTGATGGATCTGATCATCCGTTTGCTCTATGGCACCGGGATGCGGCTATTGGAGGCCTTGCGCCTGCGGGTGAAGGATGTCGATTTTGCCCGCAACGAGATCATCGTGCGCGAGGGCAAGGGCAACAAGGACCGGGTGACGATGCTGCCGGCCAGTTTGAGTTCAAGTTTGCAGGCGCACTTGCGCGCCGTGAAGGCGCAGCACGATATTGACCTTGCAGGGGGATTCGGCGAGGTCTGGCTGCCCGATGCGCTGGCCGTGAAGTATCCGAATGCGGGAAAGTCATGGGGTTGGCAGTATGTTTTTCCGGCTTCGGGGTTTTCCGTGGACCCGCGCTCGGGGGTGACGCGGCGGCATCACGTCGATGACAAGCGGGTACAGCGTGCGGTCCGCAAGGCAGCCATCAAGGCCGGCATTGCCAAGCCGGTTACGCCACATACCTTGCGCCATTCGTTCGCGACGCATCTGCTCGAATCCGGCTACGACATCCGCACCGTCCAGGAACTGCTCGGCCATTCGGATGTGTCGACGACCATGATCTATACCCATGTCCTGAACAAGGGCGGGCGCGGGGTGACCAGCCCGCTGGATTCATGAGTCACGCGCCGACAACCGTGCGTCATCTCGGCCGCGCCGAATACGAGCCGACCTGGCGCGCCATGCAGGCGTTCACTGCCGCGCGCACGCCCGAAACACCCGACGAGTTGTGGCTGGTGGAACATCCGCCGGTGTTCACCCTGGGCCAGGCCGGCAAGCGCGAGCATGTGCTGGCCGACATCGGCATTCCCGTCGTCGCCATCGACCGGGGCGGCCAGGTGACTTATCACGGCCCGGGCCAGGTGGTGGTCTATGTGCTGGTGGATCTGCGCCGGCGCGGGTATGGGGTGAAGGAACTGGTGAGCCGGCTGGAGCAGGCGGTGATCGACCTGCTGGCCGGCTTTGGAATTCAGGCTGCGAGGCTGGACGGCGCACCAGGGGTGTATGTGAACGGGGCGAAGATTGCGGCGCTGGGCCTGCGCATCCGGAACGGCTGTTCCTATCATGGCCTGGCGCTGAACGTGGACATGGACCTGGCGCCGTTTTCGGCGATCAATCCGTGCGGCTATGAAGGGTTGGCGGTGACGCAGACGCGGGATCAGGGGATTGCCCTTAGCCCGCGTGAGATGGGCAAGGCTTTGTTGGAGAGACTTCTGACGAGTCTGTAAATCATGTTGTGAAGTAGTTGTCATCCTCGCGAAGGCGGGGATCCAGTGTTTTATGACTGGGTTCCCGCCTTCGCGGGAACGACGGAGCGGCTTTAGTCTCCTGTGTAGCTGCAACCCGAGGCGGCGGTTTCCTGAATGATGATCTTGCTCAGGCCGGGCAGCGCGGGCTTGAGCTGGTCCCAGATCCAGACGGCCAGCCGTTCGCTGGTCGGGTTGTCCAGGCCGGGTACGTCGTTGATGTAGCGATGGTCGAGCGCAGCCTTGATCGGCGCCCAGGCGGCCTCGACCTCGGCGAAGTCGAGCACCCAGCCCAGCTTTTCATCCAGCGGGCCGCTGACCTGCACTTTCACCTTGAACGAATGGCCGTGCACCCGCGAGCAGGGATGCGCCTCCGGCAGGTTGGGCAGGCGGCGTGCGCTTTCCAGGTGGAAGATATTGAAGATGTCCATGGCAGCTCCTGAATTGAAACGCAGTTTCGCTGAAAGCAAAAAGCCGGGACGATGCCCGGCTTTTATGCCTGTCGCTGACAGAATCAGCTGTTGCGGCTGGCTTCCACCATCTTGTGGATGACCGGCTCCAGGATGATTTCCATGGCCATGCCCATCTTGCCGCCGGGCACCACCATGTTGTTGCGGCGGGACATGAAGGAACCGTCGATCATGTTGAGCAGGTAGGGGAAATCGACGCCCTTCGGGTCGCTGAAGCGGATCACCACCATGCTTTCGTCCGGGGTCGGGATGTCGCGGGCGATGAAGGGGTTGGAGGTGTCGACCATCGGCACGCGCTGGAAGTTGATGTGGGTGCGGGAGAACTGCGGGGTGACGTAGTTCACATAATCCGGCATGCGGCGCAGGATGGTGTCGACGATCACCTCGGCGGAGTAACCACGCTCGGCGGCATCGCGGTGAATCTTCTGGATCCATTCCAGGTTCACGACCGGGACCACGCCGATGGCGAGGTCGACATACTTGGCCATGTCGACCTTGTCGGTCACGACCAGGCCATGCAGGCCTTCGTAGAACAGCATGTCGGTGGGCGTGGGAATGTCTTCCCAGGGGGTGAACTGGCCGGGGTTCAGCTTGGTGCCGAGGCGGGCGTTGAGCTGGGCGGCTTCTTCATCGCTGTGGATGTAGTAGCGCTTCTTGCCGCCGCCGGTTTCGCCGTAGGTCTTGAACAGGTTGGCCAGGGCGTCGAAGTCGTTGGCTTCGGGACCGAAGTGGGAGAAGGAATGATTGCCTTCGGCCTCGGCCTTTTTCATGGCTTCCTTGAATTCGGTGCGGCCCAGGCTGTGGAAACTGTCGCCCTCGACCACGGCCGCGTTCAGGTTTTCACGCGTGAAGATGTGCTCGAACGCGCGCTTGACGGTGGTGGTGCCCGCGCCGGACGAACCCGTTACGACCACGACAGGATGCTTTTTAGACATTTACTGCTCCCCCAAAACGGATAACGAAAAATAGGATGTCGGACGAGTATATCCGCCACTAACCCGCCATGTCACCGGCGAGGCCGATATAATCTTCTTCTTACTCAATAACATCCTTGAATATGGACGCCCTCTACCGCCCGGAAGTCATCGAGCCGGATGCCCAGCAGCACTGGGACGAAAAACAGATCTTCAAGGCTTCGGAAGACACGACCAAGCCCAAGTACTACTGCCTGTCCATGTTCCCGTATCCGTCGGGCAAGCTGCACATGGGCCACGTGCGCAACTACACCATCGGCGACGTGCTGGCCCGTTACCACCGCATGAAGGGCTTCAACGTCCTGCAGCCGATGGGCTGGGATGCCTTTGGCCTGCCGGCCGAGAACGCCGCCATCGCCAACGACGTGGCGCCGGCCGGCTGGACCTACGCCAACATCGAGTACATGAAAAAGCAGCTCAAGTCGCTCGGCCTGGCCATCGACTGGAGCCGCGAGCTGGCTACGTGCAAGCCGGATTACTACCGCTGGGAGCAGTGGCTGTTCACCCGGCTGTTCGAGAAAGGCATCATCTACAAGAAGATGGCGACCGTGAACTGGGACCCGGTCGATCACACCGTGCTGGCCAACGAGCAGGTCATCGACGGCCGCGGCTGGCGCTCCGGCGCCCTGGTCGAGAAGCGCGACATCCCGATGTACTTCTTCCGCATCACCGACTACGCCGAGGAACTGCTGTCCGGACTCGACACGCTGCCCGGCTGGCCGGAGCGGGTGAAGACCATGCAGCGCAACTGGATCGGCAAGAGCTTCGGCGTCGAGATCCATTTCCCGCTGACCGAACGGCACCAGGCCGGCGGCGAGGTGCTCAAGGTGTTCACCACCCGCGCCGACACCCTGTTCGGCGTGACCTACGTCGCCGTCGCCGCCGAGCATCCGCTGGCCCAGCAGGCCGCCGTCCACAACCCTGAACTGGCCACCTTCATAGACGAATGCAAGCAGGGCAGCGTGGCCGAGGCCGACATGGCGACCATGGAAAAGAAGGGCATGGACACCGGCCTCAAGGTCTACCACCCGTTCACCAACCAGCCGGTGCCGGTCTACGTCGCCAACTACGTCCTCATGGGCTATGGCGAGGGCGCCGTGATGGCCGTGCCGGCCCATGACGAGCGCGACTTCGCCTTCGCCCAGAAATATGCCCTGCCGATCAAGGCAGTGATCAAGCCGGCCGACGGTGACCTGTCGTTGCCGCTGGAAACTGCGTACACCGAGCATGGCGTGCTGTTCGGCTCCGGCGACTTCTCCGGCCGCACGTCCGAGGATGCGATCGAGAAGATCGCCTTGGTCCTGAAGAACCTCGGCCTGGGCGAGCGGCGCACCACCTTCCGCCTGCGCGACTGGGGCATCTCGCGCCAGCGTTATTGGGGCTGCCCGATCCCGATCATCCACTGCCCAGATTGCGGCGACGTGCCGGTGCCGGAAGACCAGCTGCCGGTGGTGCTGCCCGAGGACGTGAAGATCGACGTCGGCTCGCCGATCAAGAAGATGCCGTCGTTCTACGAATGCACCTGCCCGAAGTGCGGCGGCCAGGCCGAGCGCGAGACCGACACCATGGACACCTTCGTCGAGTCGTCCTGGTATTACGCCCGCTATGCCTGTCCCGACCTTAAATCCGCCATGCTGGACGGCCGCGCCAA
>JBBIJC010000138.1:0-4489 GCA_037446165.1 Hydrogenophilales bacterium
CCCGGCCGGTGTTGATCTCGGACAGGGCGGCGTACAGGGTGGTGGTCTTGCCGGAACCGGTCGGGCCGGTGACCAGCACCATGCCGTAGGGCTCCCGCGCCAGCTTGCGCACCCGCGCCAGGATGTCGGTGTCGAAACCCAGGCGTTCCAGGGTGATGCCCTTGAGCTCGTCCGCCAGCTGCTGCCGATCCAGCACTCGGAGCACGGCGTCCTCGCCGAACACGCCGGGCATGATCGATACCCGCAGGTCCACCTCGCGCCCGCGCATGACCACCTTGAAGCGGCCGTCCTGGGGCACGCGCCGCTCGGCGATGTCCAGCTCGGCCATGACCTTGATCCTGGAGATCACCTGCTCCGCCATCTCCCGGCCCGGCGCCTGGGCGATCTGGGTCAGCACGCCGTCGATGCGGTACTTGATGCTGAGCCCGTTCGGATCATTCTCCATGTGGATGTCGGAAGCGCCGGTCGCGAGGGCGTCGTATAGGGTGGAATGGGTCAGCTTGACCACCGGCGAGGCGTCGCTGCCGATGGCCTGGAGCGAGATCTCCTCGACATTCTCCCGGCCCACCGCGTCATGGGCGCCGGCGATCACGCCATCCATCGCCTTGAGGTCGATTTCCAGGCGGTGCAGCCAGGCCAGGATGTCCTCGCGCTGGGCCAGGGCGGGGGTGAAGGGCACCTGCAGCCGATGCTCGGCCCATTCCACCAGGGTCGGATTGAGCGGATCGGCGAACACAAACCAGACCCGCCCGTCGCCGCCCCGGCAGGCAGCGCATTCTCGCTCCAGAGACAGACTGAACGGGATCAGATCGAAGGCGGGCTGCATGTCGCGCAAGCGCGCCATGTCCAGGGCGGGATAAGCGAAGGCGCGCGCCAGCTGGTCAAGAAACTCGGCCGGGGTCTGGCCTAGGCCGTCCTGCAGCGCCTGCAGGGCGGAGACGCCTCTCCGCGCGCCCTCTTCACGGGCGCTGGCCACCTGTTCGGCATTGATTTGCATGGTCACTCCAGGCTCCCGGCCAATTCAAAGATGGGTAGATAGAGCAGCACGACCAGCACGCCGATCACCAGTCCGATCATGGCCATGAGCAAGGGCTCCACCAGGCGGGTAAACCATTCCACGAAGCGCGCCAGTTCCTCGTCGTGGAAGCGTGCCACCGCTTCCATCATCTCGCCCATGCGGCCGGACTTCTCCCCTACCCGCAGCAAACGGGCGGCCACCGGCGTTGACAGGCCATTGGCCTCCATGGCCTGCGACATGGACTTGCCCTCCCGAATCATGTTGGATGCACCATGCAGCCGCATGCGCAGTTCCGGGTGCAGCAGGCCCTCCACCATGGTCAGGGCCGGCACAATGGAAATCCCCCCTTGCAGCAGCATGCCCAGGGTGCGAAAAAAACGGGTGAGATGAAAGATGCGCAGATGCTCGCCCACCCCGGGCATGCGCCAGAGGGCGCGGGAAACCCAGGCCCGGGTGGCGGGGCGGCTCAGGCCCCAGACCACCAGCGCAACCAGCGCCGCGAAGACCAGAGCGGAGGCCAGGGCGTGATGCTGGAACGCGCCACCGGCCTCGATCAGGAGGCGAGATGCAAACGGCAGCGCAGCCATGTTGCCTTCGTAGATGCTGGCGAAACGGGGTGTGACATAGCCCACCAGAAACAGCGCCACCAAACTGCCCGCGCCCAGGAGCAGCAACGGATAGACGGCAGCGGAGGCCACCTTTTTCTTCACCACGTCCAGCTGCTCCTGATACGCCACATAGCGGGACAGGGCCTCGCCCAGACTGCTGGTTCGTTCCGAGGCGCGCACCACCGACACGTACAGCGCTGGAAAGGCCTCCGGGAAATGGGCGATGGCGACCGAGAAGCTCTCCCCCTCGAACAGGTGCTTGACCACCTTTTCCAGGAGTTGCTTGGATTCGGCCCGGGTTTCTTTCTCGGCCAGGGTTTCCAGGGATTCGGTCAGGGGCAGGCCGCTGCCCAGGAGCGCCATCAACTCACGGCTGAACAGCACCAGGGAGAAGCGGCCGCTGCCAGCCAGGATCGACTTGCCGGTTGCCCGGCCTGGCGAGACGGCCAGTACCTGATAGCCCTGGCTACGGACGTGTTGTTCGGCCTCGGCGATGCCGGCGGCCTCAACCATCAGCTTGAGCCGGCCACTGGTCCCCAGTGCACGCACCTCGTAGAGCATTACTGCCAGCTCGTGATGTCGGCCGCTTCGTCGGTGCCGCCCGGCTGGCCATCCTTGCCCAGGGAGAGCAGGTCGTACTCACCGTGCTCGCCCGGCGACTTGTATTGATAAGGATTGCCCCAGGGATCGTTGGGCACATTCTTCTTCAGGTAAGGACCCTGCCAGCGAGTCTCGCCAGCGGGTTGTGCGTTGAGTGCCGAGAGCCCCTGCTCGCTGGTCGGATAGTGCCCCACGTCGATGCGATATTGATCCAGCGCATCCTCAAGCGACTTGAGCTGGGCGCGGGCCACCTTGACCTCGGATTTGCCCACCTGGGCGAAATAACGCGGCGCCACATAACTCACCAGCAGGCCGATGATGACCAGTACCACCAGGAGTTCCAGCAAGGTGAAACCGGCGGAATTCCGGGCGCGGAGGGAGGGCAACTTCATGGCGGGAGGCATATTAGAAAGGGGCTGCATTGTATGGGTCGCAATGTTGCAAATTGATGTAGCGATATTCCGCACGCCGCGCGGGAAGCGGCGACAGATTTCCTGGCCGGGCAGCACGGACCGACCTATCCAACCAAAGCAAGACAGATGACGAAACTCGAGCCATTTCACTTACCTGTCACATCCTCACGTTATAAGTATACCGATAGTAAACCATAAAGTTTTTGTAGTTGATTTGCCAGTATGGCTAGGGATAAGCATCAGGATGGAAAATAGCGAAAACCGGGACCGCATCATCGATATTCTCCAAAGCGCCACAAAAGTACTGGGCCCAAGCCAGTTCTTCGCCTGGACCCAGGGCCCTCTGCAAGCACTCCTGCCGCATGAAATACTGATCTGCGGCATGGCGGAAGGCCCCGGCCAGGAGCTCCGGCTGCGCTATTTCACCGCCACCCGCTACTTCAAGGCCGAACACTTCGAAGCGGCCTGTCATCCACGCAGCGGCCTGATCGCCCAGGTCATCAGTCACTGGAAATCGACTCAGGAACCCTGCCTTATCCAGCCTACACCCAACGGCACGCATAGCGAACTGGAATCACTGTTGTATCGCCTGGAACTGCGCAACATGGCCGCCCACGGGCAGCTCTCACCCCAGGGACATCTCAATGCCTGGTTCGGTTTCTTTCGGGTGCGCGACCTCGGACACCAGACCGCCGATCTGCTTGAACTCCTCCTGCCCTCCATCACTGGGACCTATGCCCGGATGCTGAGCAACCAGGCCAGAGCCAACAACCAGGGCAAAGCCATCGACGGCATGCTCTCGCGCAGAGAATTGCAGGTGCTGGAACTGCTCCGCGACGGCAACTCGAATCTGGAGATTGCCCGACACCTGACCATCTCCGCCATGACCGTCAAAAACCACGTGCAAAACATCCGCACCAAACTCCAGGTGCGAACCCGCGGTCACGCGGTGGCCGAGGGCCTCCGCCTGGAGATCATCCGCGCCAAGCAGGATGAGTTCTGAGCCGGTTCCCTGCAGGACGACAATTCCTTCCGGGGAACATTCGTTCGACCGGCCAGGCCGGCAGCCGCCCTCTCAATATGAGCCGTTCGGCTCATGAAAAATCAACTTCCCAGTAATCAAGCCGTCATCCTGGATTGAGATACTACTAAAAGCTTTTCTTGGCCGCAGACTGTCACATAACATTAATGGGGGACATACAATGTCTCGACTCACTACCCGCCCTATATCGCCAAGTACCCTTAGCCGGGAACTCCACAAATCCAGGCCCATGGCCGCCCTGTTTCAAGCGAAACTTGCGCTGACCCTGCTACTTGTCGCCTGCATGGGCACAGCCGTTGCGGCAGGGCCTGGCAATCTGGGCAACCTGACCGGCCAGACCTTCGGGATCAGCAACACCTATATGACCCCAGGCAGCACATTCAACGACATTTACACCTTTGGCCTCGGCTCCGCTTCCTTTATCGACGGCATCACCGCCACCATTAATCTCGACCTGCCCAGCATGCCTGGAACCGAATTCGAGCTGTCCAACATGTCGATCCGGTTTGTCGATCCATCCGGCACCACCCTGGGTCAGGACAATCAAACCACTCCGGCAAACACCACCCTGTCACTCTTGCTTACATCCACATTGCCCGCAGCGACCAACTATCAGTTCATCGTTTCCGGCAAGGTCTCCGGCACCTTCGGTGGCAGCTACGGTGGCGTGCTGCAGGCGATTCCCGTGACCTTACCGGTACCCGAGGCCGACAGCTACGCGCTCATGGCACTGGGCACGGGACTGGCTGTGCTGCTGGCACGTCGCCGCAAGGCCTGAACCGCTACCGCCGTCACTCGGCCGCCGCCT
>JBBIJC010000139.1:0-4480 GCA_037446165.1 Hydrogenophilales bacterium
AGGCTGCTGCCGCCAAACCCGCCGCGAAGAAGGCCGCCGCGCCCAAGGCTGCTGCCGCCAAACCCGCCGCGAAGAAGGCCGCCGCGCCCAAGGCTGCTGCGAAAAAAGCCTGAGCTCCGCCTTACCAATCTGCACGTAATTGCGCAGATTGAATAACAAAAAACCCACCCACAGCGGTGGGTTTTTTGTTATCCGCATTGACCCACTGACGGGCATCGAGCGTCACCCAGACAACCACGTCTCACCCCTCTTCCAGGCTGCATAAGGCTGGCATAATCACCGCTCCAACAACTACATATTCCGAGACTGAGGAGTCGACATGAGCATCCCCGCCCCCGCCATCAAGTCCTTCCATCCGCCCCGCCGCACCCTGATGGGCCCCGGTCCGTCCGACGTGCCTCAGCGCATCCTCGACGCCATGGCGCGGCCGACCATCGGCCACCTCGACCCGGCCTTCCAGACCATGATGGAGGAGACCAAGACGCTGTTGCGCTACGTCTTCCAGACTGAAAACAAGCTCACCTTCCCAGTCTCCGGACCTGGCTCGGTCGGCATGGAGATGTGCTTCGTCAACCTGGTCGAACCGGGCGACAAGGTCGTGGTCTGCGTCAACGGCGTGTTCGGCGGCCGCATGGTCGAGAACGTCAAGCGCACCGGCGGCGTGCCGGTCATCGTCGAGGACGCCTGGGGCGCGCCGGTCGATCCGGCCAAGGTCGAGGCCGCCTTCGCCGCCAATCCGGACGCCAAGCTCTTCGCCTTCGTCCACGCCGAAACCTCGACCGGCGCCCTCTCCGACGCCGCCGCGCTGGCCGCCATCGCCCGCAGGCACGGGGCGCTGATCATCCTGGACTGCGTCACCTCGCTGGCTGGCGTGCCGGTCCTGATCGACGAATGGGACATCGACGCCGCCTATTCCGGCAGCCAGAAATGCCTGTCCTGCACGCCCGGCATCTCGCCGGTCACCTTCGGCGAGCGCGCCATCGAGAAAATCAGGGCGCGCAAGACCCCGGTGCAAAGCTGGTTCATGGACCTCAACCTGGTGCTTGGCTACTGGAGCGGCGAAGGCAAGCGCACCTATCACCACACCGCGCCGATCAACCCGCTCTACGGCCTGCACGAGGCCCTGGTCATGCTCGCCGAGGAAGGCCTGGACAAGGCCTGGGCGCGCCACCGCGCCATGCACGAAAAGCTGCGCGACGGCCTCGAAGCCATGGGCATCAAGTTCCTGGTCGACGCAGCCGCCCGCCTGCCGCAGCTTAACTCGGTCTACATCCCCGAAGGCGTCGACGATGCCGCCGCACGCACCCGGATGATCGAAGAATTCAACCTGGAGATCGGGGCCGGTCTCGGCGTCCTGGCCGGCAAGATCTGGCGCATCGGCCTGATGGGCTACAGTGCGCGACAGGAGAATGTGGACACCTGCCTGAAGGTGATCAAGGCCGTGACCAGCTGAGCCAGCTTTCAGCAATCCGACAGGAGACGGATTGCCTCCCGATTGTTCCCCGTCTGCCATGCGCCGGTCATTGGCCGCAATCCTGAACGATTGGCACCGGACCGTCCTGCCGTGGTAAGGTGACGGCCAAATTTTTAGGAGCCGCAAATGCCTGTCATCGATCTCAACGAAACCAATTTCGAACAAACCATCATCGGCAACGACTTCGTCATCATCGACTTCTGGGCGCCCTGGTGCGGCCCCTGCAAGGGCTTCGGGCCGGTGTTCGAAGCCGCCGCCGAGAAGTATCCCGAGATCACCTTCGCCAAGGTCAACACCGAGGTCGAACAGGGCATCGCCGGCCACTTCCAGATCCGTTCCATCCCGACCCTGATGATCTTCCGCGAGAAGGTCATCATCTACTCCCAGCCCGGCGCCCTGCCGGCCGGCGCCTTCGACGACCTGATCGCCAAGGCCAAGGAAGTCGACATGGCCCAGGTCCACGCCGAGATCGCCAAGGAAGACGGCGGCCAGGCCTGAGCCTCACCGTCGTTTATCAGGACGACCGGCTGGTCGCCATCGACAAGCCGGCCGGCCTGCTGGTCCACCGGTCCGATCTGGACCGCCATGAAACCCGCTTCGCGGTTCAGCAGCTGCGCGACCAGATCGGACAAACCGTGTGGCCCGTGCATCGGCTCGACAAGGGCACCTCGGGGCTACTGCTGTTTGCGCTCGATCCGGAAACCGCCGGCGCCCTTGGCGGGCAATTCGAGCGCGGTGAAGTCGCCAAGCAGTACCTCGCCGTCGTGCGCGGCCATCCGGATGCGGCAGGCGAGATCGACCACCCGCTCGGCCGCATGCCGGACGAGTACGGCTATCGCACTGACCACGACGTTCCACAGGCGGCGCTGACCCGCTACCGTCGCCTCGCCACCATCGAGCTGCCCCACCGGGTCGACCGCTACCCGACCAGCCGCTACGCGCTCATGGAGCTCACGCCGCTGACCGGACGTCGCCATCAGTTGCGCCGGCACATGAAGCACATCGCCCATCCGATCATCGGCGATGCGACGCATGGCAAGGCGCGCCACAACCGGCTGTTCCAGAACCTGTTCGGCTGCCACCGCCTGTTGCTGGCGGCGGTGCGGTTGAGCTTCCGGCACCCTGACGACGGCCGGGCGGTGGTACTCTGCGCACCGCCCAGCCCGGACTTCGCCGACTGTATCCGGCAACTCGGCTGGACCGAATTCACATAGGAATCCTTCATGGCACTCAAGGCCACCATCTACAAAGCCGAACTGCAGATCGCCGACATGGACCGCAACTACTACGCGGACCATGCCCTCACCCTCGCCCGCCATCCCTCCGAAACCGACGAGCGCATGATGGTCCGCCTGTTCGCCTTCGTGCTCTATGCGTGCGAGGGCCTGAGCTTCGCCAAGGGGCTGTGCGTCGACGACGAACCGGACCTCTGGCAGAAGGACCTGACCGGCCAGATCAAGCTCTGGATCGACGTCGGTCTGCCCGACGAGAAATGGCTGCGCAAGGCCTGCAACCGGTCCGACCAGGTCGTGCTGATCAACTACAGCGCGCGGACCAGCGACCTCTGGTGGGAACAGAACAAGAACGCCCTGAGCCGCATGGACAAACTAATTGTGCTGAGCATCTCGCCCGAGGATTGCGCTGCCCTGTCCGCGCTGGCCAGCCGCACCATGCGCCTGCAGTGCACGGTGCAGGACGGTCAGGTGTGGATTACCGATGGCGATCACACCGCGCACATCGAACCGGTCAAGCGGACGGCCTGACCCGTCCCGCTTACTCGTCGACCTTTCCCCGCCCCGTTTTCACTGCCGCCCGCCGGGCCTTGCCCTCCAGCCGTTTTGCGACTGAGTTCCGGCTCGGCCTGGTCGGCCGGCGCAGCTTGGGCGCCAGCGCGACGCTGGCGATCAGGTCTTCCAGCCGGCGCATGGCCTCGGCCCGGTTTTTCTCCAGGCTGCGGAAGGCCTGGGCCTTGATGATCACCACCCCGTCCTTGCTGATGCGCTGATCGCCGAGTTTCAGCAGCCGCTCACGGATCATTTCCGGCAGCGACGAGGCAGCGATGTCGAAACGCAGGTGCACCGCATTGCTGACCTTGTTTACGTTCTGGCCGCCGGCGCCCTGGGCACGGATGGCGCTGATTTCAACTTCTTCGGGCGGGATGATGAAGCGGGGGCGCATGGGTTTGCGCCGTCACCGCGCCGTGAACCCCAGGTCGTCTTCCAACGGCCGGGCCGGGTACTGGAAGTGCACCGGCCCATCCGGTTCGGCATGGATGAACTGGTGCACGAAGGGATCGTCCGAGGCGAGGATCTCGGCAGTCGGGCCTTCGGCGGCGATCTTGCCGTCGGCCAGAAAGTAGACGTAATCGACCACCTTGAGCGACTCGGAGACGTCATAGGTGACCACGATGGAGGTGGCGCCCAGCGCGTCGTTCTGGCGCCGCAACAGCTTGGCGATGACGTTGAGCGAGATCGGATCGAGGCCGGCGAAGGGCTCGTCGTACATCACCAGCATGGGATCGATGGCGACCGCGCGGGCCAGGGCAACGCGCCGTTCCATGCCGCCGGAGAGCTCACCCGGCATCAGTCCGCGCGCGCCGCGCAGACCGACGGCGTGCAGCTTCATCAGCACCAGGTCGCGGATCATGTCTTCCGGCAGGTCGGTGTGCTCGCGCATCGGAAAGGCGATGTTTTCAAACACCGACAGGTCGGTGAACAGGCCGCTGACCTGGAACATCATGCCCATCTTGCGCCGCAGCCGGTACAGGCCGTCGTTGTCCAGGGCGTGCACGTCCTGGCCGTCGAACATCACCTGACCACGCTCCGGCCGCAACTGACCGCTGATCAGCTTGAGCAGCGTGCTCTTGCCGCAGCCGCTGGTGCCGAGCACAGCGACGGACTTGCCGCGTTGAACAGTCAGACTGACGCCGTCGAGGATCTTGCGATCCCCGTAGGAGAAATGGAGGTCCTGGATTTCGAGGACGTTTGGGTCGGACACGTTCGGCTC
>JBBIJC010000140.1:0-4375 GCA_037446165.1 Hydrogenophilales bacterium
CTGACCTGACATCGAAGCTGCGCCCTGGCGCTGTGTTCGTCGACGTAAAAACCGCCTATGACCCGGCTGCAATTCGTTCGGCCGGCTTCGCGTTGTGGCGTTTGTAATTGAGTGATATGACTGTCTACGCTGAACTCTGCAGGCAACTTCCTGCCGCGCCGAAAACCTGGCTGGTAACCGGAGTGGCCGGCTTCATCGGCTCCAATCTGCTTGAAACGCTGCTTCGGCTTGACCAAAGCGTCGTGGGTATCGACAACTTCGCGACGGGGCACCGACACAACTTTGATCTGGTGCAAGCCTTGGTCACACCGGAGCAGTGGGCGCGTTTTCGCTTCATCGAAGGCGATATCCGCAAGCTTGATGATTGCCGCAGCGCCTGTGCCGGTGCCGATTACGTCCTGCATCAGGCTGCCCTGGGGTCGGTGCCACGTTCCCTCGAAGATCCGATCACCACCAACGAAGCAAATACCGACGGATTTCTGAACATGCTGGTTGCGGGGCGCGATGCGCAGGTCAAACGCTTCGTATACGCAGCTAGCAGTTCCACTTACGGCGACCATCCCGATCTGCCCAAGATCGAGGATCGGATCGGCAATCCGCTTTCGCCTTATGCGGTTACCAAACTGGTCAATGAACTCTATGCCAAGGTCTTCGCTCGCTCATATGGCTTCAAGACCATCGGCCTGCGCTACTTCAACATCTTCGGGCCGCGCCAGGATCCTAATGGCGCCTATGCTGCGGTCATCCCGAAATGGACCGCCGCGATGATCAAAAACGAAGCTGTCTGGATCAACGGCGATGGCGAAACCAGCCGCGACTTCTGTTATATCGCCAATGCGGTTCAGGCCAACTTGCTCGCTGCGACTGCGGAAAATCCTGAAGCTCTGGATCAGGTATACAACGTTGCCGTGGGTGAGCGCACGTCATTGAATGAGTTGTTTGAAAATATCCGCGCACTGCTGTTGACCCGACATCCGCACCTTGCCGAGTTCAAACCGAATTACCGTGATTTCCGACAAGGTGACGTGAGACATTCGCTCGCGGACGTGGGCAAGGCCCGCTCGTTGCTGGGCTACGAACCTAGCCACCGGATTCATGAGGGGCTGGATGCCTCGATCGAATGGTATGTGGCAAATGCCTGATTCCATTCGCTCCCCGGGTTGAGTTTCAATCATCATGGCATGAGCAACTGGATCAAATGGATACAAAGCAGATATCAAGTTCAAATGTCGTGTGGCATCACGCTACCGTCACCCGGTCCAGGCGCGAGACCCAGAATGGACATCGCGGTTGCGTGATTTGGTTTACCGGTCTGTCCGGCTCGGGCAAATCGACGGTGGCCCATGCTGTTGAGGAAAGCCTGCACCAGATGGGCTGCCGCACCTTTGTGCTCGATGGCGACAACGTCCGTCACGGCCTCTGTGGCGACCTTGGTTTTAGCGAAGCGGACCGGAAGGAAAATATCCGTCGCATTGGCGAAGTGGCCAAACTGATGATGGAGGCGGGAACCATCGTTCTCACCGCCTTCATTTCTCCCTTCCGTGAGGATCGGCAACGGGTGCGCGGCCTGATGGGGCATGGTGAGTTCCTGGAGATCTTCTGCGATTGCCCACTCGAAGTTTGCGAGGAACGCGATGTCAAAGGCCTCTACAAAAAGGCCAGGGCAGGTGAGGTGAAGCATTTCACTGGGATCTCATCGCCCTATGAGGCTCCGGAAAAACCGGAAGTGTCCATCAACACCACGCAGTCACTCGATAGCTGCGTCAGCCAAGTCATTCAATTGTTACAACTACGGGATATGATACCGTCGCAGCAATGAAGGCATCGCCTAAGGCCATGCCTTTCGCGCTTGGGACTGCTCCCGGGTGCGTTGATGCAACCAATTGAATCAAATAACGGATCAGGTATATATCCACAAGTGGGGTGTTATGCAACTTCTGATAACTGGGGGAGCGGGCTATATCGGCACCCACACCTGTATTGAACTGATTCGAGCTGGATACGAACCGGTTGTGGTAGACAACCTGTCAAACAGCAAGATCGAGGCGATTCGCCGGGTTGAAAGAATAACCGGCCGGTCATTGACCTTTTACCAAGCGGATATACGTGACCGCGAGGCCCTGAAGGACATTCTTTCACGTCATCGAATCGAGGCGGTCATTCATTTCGCCGGCCTGAAGGCAGTGGGCGAGTCGGTCGAGAAGCCGCTGCTGTATTACGACAACAATGTCGCGGGAACGGTTGCTCTGTGTGAAGCAATGGCCGAGGCTGGGGTGAAGCGGATCGTTTTCAGTTCATCCGCGACGGTATATGGCGATCCTCATGCCGTGCCGATTCGTGAAGACTTTCCGGTGGGCGCAACCACCAATCCGTATGGCCGCAGCAAATACATGATCGAGGAGGTTTTGCGTGATCTGCACGTTTCTGATCCATCCTGGCGAATCGGCCTGCTGCGCTATTTCAATCCGGTCGGAGCGCATGAATCAGGCCTGATCGGCGAGGATCCGAATGGCATTCCCAATAACCTGATGCCCTATATCGCCCAGGTGGCGGTCGGACGCCGCCCCCATTTGAACGTGTTTGGCGATTCCTATGCCACGCCCGATGGTACTGGCGTGCGCGACTATATTCACGTGGTGGATCTGGCGTTGGGCCATGTTGCAGCGCTACGGTATCTGGATGCCCATGAAGGCCTGCTGACCGTCAATCTGGGAACAGGGCAGGGCTACAGCGTGCTCGAAATGGCCAAGGCGTTTGCTGCTGCCAGCGGACGAGAAGTGCCCTATCAGATCGCGCCCCCGCGCAGTGGTGATATCGCCTGTTGCTATGCCGATCCATCATTGGCGGCTGAATTGCTGAACTGGCGGGCTGAGCGAGGCATTGAGACCATGTGTGCTGATACCTGGCGCTGGCAATCGATGAACCCCGGCGGTTTCGAGTAAGATCGCCACGAACCCATTTGTGATATTCATGCTGAGCCCACCATGCTGATTCCAGTCATCCTCTCCGGCGGCGCCGGAACCCGTCTCTGGCCCGTCTCACGCGAGGCGCGCCCCAAGCCGTTTATGAAACTCTCGGATGGCGAGACGCTGTTGGGCAAAACCTACCGCCGCGCCTTGTCTTGCCTGGGCGCAAGCGAAGTGCTGACCATCACCAATCGCGATTACTACTTCCAGAGCAAGGATGTCTGGCAGGGCGAAGCAAAAGGGGCGCTGCCGCTGCGTTTCCTGCTGGAACCGACCGGGCGCAATACCGCGCCAGCCATCCTGCTGGGTGCGCTGATGCTGCGCGCTGAGCACGGCAACGATGCGGTCATGCTGGTGCTGGCAGCAGACCATCTGATTCAGGATGTGGCGGCTTTTGTGGCCGATGCGGTTGAGGCCGAGACACTGGCCAAGGCTGGGTATCTGGTGACCTTCGGCATTCCGCCGACCCATCCCGAAACCGGGTTTGGCTATATCGCGGCCGGCCCTGCCATCGAGGGCAGCCGGGGCTACCGCGTATCCGGATTCATCGAGAAGCCCGCCGAGGAGAAGGCCGCGGCGATGATCGCGTCAGGTGGTCATTTCTGGAACTCGGGCATGTTCTGTTTCCGGGTTTCCGACCTCATAGAGGCGTTCGGTTTGCATGCCCCGCAGATGCTGGCCGCGGCAGAGCAATGCTGGTCTGCAACGGCACCGACCTGCTCCGAGGCTTATTGCGAACTGGATGCGAGTACCTTTGCCGGGCTGGAGGATATTTCCATCGATTACGCCGTGATGGAAAAGGCGGACAGGGTGGCTGTGGTGCCCGCAAGCTTTGACTGGACGGATGTCGGTTCCTGGCGAGCACTGTCCGATCTGATCGAACCGGACGAGTTGGGCAACCGCAGCCAGGGCGAGGTGATCCATGTCGGCAGCCGGAACTGCTATGTGCAGAGCGAGGACCGCCTGGTCGCGACACTGGGCCTGGATAATCTGGTCATCGTCGATACGCCAGACGCCTTGCTGGTCAGTCACCGCGACCATACCCAGCAGGTCAAGGAGGTCGTTCGGCAGTTGAAGGCAAGCGGGCATGAAAGCTACAAGCTGCACCGCACGGTGGCCCGGCCCTGGGGAACCTATTCGGTGCTGGAGGAGGCGGATCGGTACAAGATCAAGCGCATCGAAGTGAAGCCCGGGGCTTCCTTGTCATTGCAAATGCACCACCATCGCAGCGAACACTGGATCGTGGTCAGCGGCACGGCACGGGTGACCAATGGCGAGCGGGTAATGCTGGTGCAGAGCAACGAGTCGACCTATATCCCGGCCGGGCATCAGCACCGGCTTGAAAACCCCGGCATCCTGAACCTGGTGATGATCGAGGTGCAGAGCGGGGAATATCTGGGCGAAGACGA
>JBBIJC010000141.1:0-2026 GCA_037446165.1 Hydrogenophilales bacterium
TCGATCTCGACAGCAAGACCTCCGGCCTGCAACCCGGCGACCTGATCATCGTGGCTGGCAGACCGAGCATGGGAAAAACGGCCTTCAGCCTGAACATCGCCGAAAACATCGCCCTCGACTCATCCCTGCCGGTCGCCGTATTCAGTATGGAAATGGGCGCCGCCCAGCTGGTGATGCGGATGCTCGGCTCCATCGGCCGGCTCGACCAGCACAAGCTGCGCACCGGGCGGATCGCCGAGGACGACTGGCACAAGCTGACCAGCGCCCTGGGCCGGCTCAACGAAGCCCCGGTGTTCATCGACGAAACGCCCGGCCTGACCGCCATGGAGGTCCGCGCCCGGGCCCGCCGGCTGGCCCGGCAGAACGACAACAAGCTGGGCCTGATCGTGATCGATTACCTCCAGCTCATGTCCGGCAACGGCAACGGCGAAAACCGGGCCACTGAAATCTCGGAAATCTCCCGGTCGCTCAAGGGGCTGGCCAAGGAACTGCACGTCCCGATCATCGCCCTGTCGCAGCTCAACCGCTCGCTGGAACAACGGCCCAACAAGCGGCCGGTGATGTCCGACCTGCGCGAGTGCGTGACCGGCGACACGCTTGTCTGCCTGACCGATGGCCAGCGCGTACCGATATGTGAACTGGTTGGACGCACCCCCGAGGTCTGGGCGGTAGCCGAGGACTGGAAACTGGTGCCACGGGCAACCGACCGCATCTGGCCGGTCGGGACAAAGCCCGTCTACAAAGTGTCGCTGGCCAGCGGCCGCAACATTCGCGCCACCGCTGAACATCGCCTGCTGGGCGCAAAAGGCTGGGCAACAGTCGGCTCATTACAGCCCGGGGACCGCCTGGCCCTGGCCCGGCAACTGCCGCAACCCGCGCTCTGCAATTCCGACACCTGGACAGACCATCAATTGATCCTGCTCGGTCAACTGGTTGGCGACGGCAGCTATCTCAAGCATCAACCCCTGCGCTATACCACCGCATCCGAGGAAAACAGCCAGGCAGTGCGCCAGGCCGCCGAAGCCATGGGCAGCACGGTCACTCGACATGCCGGGCGCGGCAACTGGCATCAGCTGGTCATCAGCGGCAATGGCAATCGCTGGCATCCCGCGGGTGTCGGCAAGTGGCTCAAGGACCTGGGAATTCACGGCCAGGGCTCGCACGACAAGCACCTGCCGCGCTCAATTTTCACCTTGAGCAATGATCGCCTTGCGCTGCTGCTTCGTCACCTGTGGGCAACCGACGGCTCCATTTCACTTCGTGGCGAAGGCTCGCGAGGTGCCGCCCGCGTCTATTTCAGCACGGCCAGCGAAGCCCTGGCCCGAGATGTCACCGCCCTGTTACTGCGCTTCGGCATCGTCGCCCGCCAGCGCGTTGTCATCAAACAAGGCTACCGTCCGGTCCACACGGTGGATGTTGCCGGTGCAGAACAGCAAATCCGTTTTCTGGATGACGTCGGCGCCTTCGGCCCACGCCTGGAACCGGCGCGCCGTCTGCGGGATCAACTCCAGAACATTCGTCAAAACACCAATGTCGACACCCTGCCGGTTGAAATCTTCAGCGAGATCAAGACTCGCATGCAGGCTCTCGGCATCAGCCAGCGCCAGATGGCCAGCCTGCGCGGCACAGCCTACGGCGGGACCAGCCATTTCAGTTTTTCACCCAGCCGGGACACCATTGCGTCGTATGCCCACTGGCTGGGCGAGGACCTGAAAAAATGGACCGAATCCGACTTGTTCTGGGACCGGGTCGTCGCCATCGAACCGGATGGCGAAGAAGAAGTATTCGACCTGACCGTGCCGGGAGAGGCTTGCTGGCTCGCTGACGGCCTCGTCAGCCATAATTCGGGCGCCATCGAGCAGGATGCCGACGTCATCCTGTTCATCTACCGGGACGAGGTCTACAACCAGGACAGCCCGGACAAGGGCACGGCCGAGATCATCATCGGCAAGCAGCGGAACGGCCCCATCGGCACGGTGCGGCTCACCTTCCTCGGCGAATACACCAAGTTCGAGAGCTTTGCCTC
>JBBIJC010000141.1:2126-4341 GCA_037446165.1 Hydrogenophilales bacterium
AGGGCTACAGCCACCCGATCGTCCTGCTGGAAGGTTTTTTCCATGCCGACGAGATTCCGGAAATCGCCCGCCGCCGGCTGCAGCCGGTCATTCACCGTGACGACCAGATCGACGCCCTGGCCCGCACCAGGGTCGAGCACAAGATCGACGTCTTCCTGAAACTGGACAGCGGCATGCACCGGCTCGGTTTCCGGCCCAGGCCGATGCTCGATGCGCTGGCCCGGCTCAAGGCCCTGCCCCATATCGGCAACATCACCCTGATGAGCCACTTCGCCCGCGCTGACGAGGGCGGCGAATTCATCCAGCCGCAGATGGACTTCTTCCGTCAGGCGACCGAGGGACTCAGCCAGCCGATCAGCCTGGCCAACTCCGCCGCCCTGATGCGCCACCCGGAAACCGCATTCGACTGGGTCCGGCCCGGCATCATGCTCTATGGCGCCTCACCCTTTGCCGGCGAAACTGGCGAAGCCATCGGCCTGCTCCCGGTCATGACCCTGGCAAGCGAGATCATCGCCATCCAGCACATCCGCAAAGGCGAAGGCATCGGCTATGGCCATCTGTTCACCGCGCCGCGCGACATGCGGGTTGGCATCGTCGCCTGCGGCTATGCCGACGGCTACCCCCGCCACGCCGTCACCGGCACGCCGGTCATGGTCGAAGGCCGGCCCAGCCAAACGATCGGCCGCGTCTCCATGGACATGCTGCACGTCGACCTGAGTGACATCGGCCACGCCCACGTCGGCAGCCCGGTCACCCTCTGGGGCAACGGCTGCCCGGTGGAAACCGTCGCCGCTGCGGCCGGCACCGTCTCCTATGAACTGCTGACCGCCCTCGCGCCCCGGGTCAGAATCGAAGAAAACTGAGCCGCACTACCGCGCCCTTGATTTGATACCACTTATTGGTATCATTAAATATGAAACGCAAACACCTGCGGACCCTCGAACTGATCTACGCCAGACCTGTTTCAGCCAATATCCGCTGGGCCGACATCGAAGCACTGTTCATCGAGTTGGGCGCGGAAATGGCAGAACGCGAAGGTTCTCGTGTCGAAATATTCCTTTTCAGCATGGTGCGGGTGTTTCATCGCCCCCACCCTTCGCCAGACACGGACAAGGGCGCGGTCGCATCAATACGCAAGTGGCTGGAAGAAAACGGAGTGAAACCATGAACAATGTGATGATGATTGGCAACTATCAGGCAGTCATAACCTTTGATCCCGAAATCTCGATGTTTCGGGGCGAGTTTCTGGGCCTGAACGGCGGCGCAGACTTTTATGCCGCCGACGTTGACGGACTACGCCGGGAGGGCGAGACCTCATTGCGCATATTTCTGGAAGCCTGCAAGCAGCGTGGCCTTGATCCCCGAAAGCATTATTCCGGGAAATTTATCCTCCGCCTTGACCCGGAAATCCATGAGTCAGCCGCCATCGCGGCAGCCGCACACGGAATGAGCCTGAATCAATGGGCCGTCGAGACCCTGCGCGAAGCCGCGCGGACCTGAACTGGCGCTACCTTAGCCAGCCCTTCCACTGGATTCCGGGTCAAGCCCGGAATGACACCAAAGAACTTCCATGTCCGACATCCTGAACCAGATCCTCGCCGTCAAGGCCGAAGAAGTCGCCGCCGCAAAACAGGCCAGCCCGCTTGAAGCCGTCATCGAAGCGGCCAGGTCCGCCTTGCCGGTGCGCGATTTCGTCGGCGCCATTCGCAACAAGATCAGCACCGGCCAGCCCGCCGTCATCGCCGAGATCAAGAAGGCCAGCCCGAGCAAGGGCATCATCCGGCCCGACTTCCACCCAGCCGAGATCGCCGCCAGTTACGAACGGGGCGGCGCGGCCTGCCTGTCCGTGCTGACCGACCGCCAGTTCTTCCAGGGCGAGCCGGATTTCCTGATCGCCGCCCGCGCCGCCTGCCAACTGCCGGTCCTGCGCAAGGACTTCATGATCGACCCCTATCAGGTCTACGAAGCCCGGGCCATGGGCGCGGACTGCATCCTGCTCATCGTCGCCGCCCTTTCGCTCGACCAGATGCGCGAACTCGAAGCCATCGCCCACCAGCTCGGCATGGCGGTCCTGGTCGAATCCCACGACGGCGACGAACTTGCCCTTGCCCTGCAACTCAAGACCCCGCTCATCGGCATCAACAACCGCAACCTGCGCACCTTTGAAACCCGGCTGGAAACCACCCTCGACCTGCTGCCGGCCATTCCCGAAGAG
>JBBIJC010000142.1:0-4331 GCA_037446165.1 Hydrogenophilales bacterium
TTAGGTTCAACCCAGCCCTCCACACCCCAGCCCAATAGCCGTCATCCCAGTGATCAACCCCCAACTCTCAAGCTCCAAGGAGGGCCTCCCTCTCCTGGTTCAACACTGGATCAATGCCGCGGCCTGTGACTCGCATGCCGCGCGGGTCAGCGGTTCCAGCGCGTTGATCCAGTCCTTCGGAATGGCATCGAGGCCATAGACGGCCCCGGCCAGCATGCCGGCGATGGCGCCCGTGGTGTCGGCGTCGCCGCCGCGGTTGACCACGTCGACCAGACAGTCCTCGAAGCTGTCGGTATCGAAAAGGGCCTGGAACACCGCCCGCATCGTGTCCGGCAGGTAGCCGCTCGGGTTGGCCTGCTGGCGCACGGCGCGGAAGGTGAATTCGGGGTGTTGCTGTGCCAGCGGATGCGCCCGCTGGTGCAGCAGCTGGATCGTGTCGGCGCCGAGCAGGGCGTCGCGCACCATCAGCGCGACGGTCTCGGTGGCGGCATCGGACAGCGCGCAGTTGTGGGTGACATGGGCCTGTGCCCGACAGGCCAGCCGTAGTTCAGCTTCGGTTTGGCTCATGGTCGCGAGTGCCACTGGCAATACCCGCATGGCGGCACCGTTGCCGGCATCGTGTTCATTCTCTGGCGTCTCGGTCTGGCCGGTCTGGCGGTAATGCATGATCCCGCGTCGGACCGTACTGCCGATGTCCACCGGCCTGGCCCGCATCCAGTCGTCGAAGGCGCGCGCCGCACCCTCGGCCGTGACCCGGCCGTGTTCGATAATGGACTGGCCGAGTGCCAGGGCCATGGTGGTGTCGTCGGTGACCTGGCCGGACTTGAGCCGTAGCCAGCCGCCGCCCCGGATGCGGTCGTGCACACCATACTGGGCCGCGATCTCGCGCGGCGTCATGAACTCGACCGTGGCGCCCAGGGCGTCGCCGATGGCCAGCCCGAGATAGGCTGCGGTGGCGCGATCGAGCCGGTCGTTCAATCCTCCGGCGCGAAGCATTTCGCGTAATCCGTACACACCTGGCACGAGGGCGCCGGGCAGACATGAATGCCTTCACGGGCACAGAGTTGCCGGTAAAGAAACTTTTTCCACTTCATGTCGCGGTCGTTCTGGGCCGCCAGGTGAGGAAAGTTTTCCACCATCAGATGCGACAGATCCGCCCTCGACCACAGGCCCAGGTCCTGCCACAGATGGTCGCCACCCATGCAGGCTGCAGCCACGATCTCGGCCATCCAGACCTCCGACAGGTCACCGATGGCACGGTGTTCGAGCAACAGGTCGATCAGGTCCTGGCGCTCGGTCAGGCGGCGCTCCTCGGGTCGGCGTGGCGCGGGCAGTTCACCGCTCAGGTTGACGCCCGGAAAGTGCCGAACCAGGAGTTTGGCGTAGGGCTCCGGGTAGAGCCCGAGACCAGGCGGCAGCACCCCGAGACCCGCGGCCTGGCTGGCGATCATCTGCGCGAACAGCGCATCGTTGGGGAGGCCGGCCGCTCCGACCATGAGCCGGCCATGCAGATCGGCCTTCAGTTCAAGATCGTCGATCGCCAGGGCGATGCAGTTCATGTCGGCCTCCGTTGCGCTGCGCCGCGTTCAGCGGCTGGGATACTCCACCAGGATGTCCTCGTCGCGCAGCACCATCTGGCAGGCGAGGCGCCAGGAAGTATGCACGGTGTCGTCGACCTTCATCTCGTCGATCTGGTCCTGGGTGATCTTGCCCAGGTCCTTCAGGACGGTGATCTCGCGATCGGTGAGCGGTCCGCCCATGGGGCCCTTGCGCGAAAGATTGGTGACCTTGATCAGGCAGGTGCCGCACTCGCCGTCGCCGCAGGAGAAATCGATCGGGATGTGGTTCTCCTTGGCCAGGGTGAGCAGGCTCTTGGTGTGACTGCCGGCCACCGCGTAGACGGTCTTGTCCTTGTGCAGGGGGCTGGAAAAAGTGACGTTGGGCATTTCATGAACTCCTGATGGATGGTTGGGTGATGGTTGTCGTACCTGCTCTCGCTCGGCTGCTTTATCAGCCGGGCCGGACCACGATCTCGCCGCCGAGCACCTGGGCCTGGCAGGCGAGCCGATTCTGCCGGCCAGCCATGTTTTCCTTTAACACCTTGTCTTCGAGGACCGAACGCTCAGACATGTTTTCCATGCCCGAGACGATCTTCATCATGCAGGTGGCGCATTCGCCCTCGCGGCAGCCGTAGGTGATGCCGGCGCCGACCTTTTCCGAGATCTCGATGAGGCGGGTACCGGCCGGCACCGAGACGGTGACGCCGATGTCTTCGAAGGTGACGTTGGCCTTAGGCATTTGCCTGCTCCTTTGCGATGAGGGATTCCATGGAAATGACTTTGCGTTTGACCTGGCCGGTCAGGTGCAGGGCGAGATCGCGGCCCAGCGCCCGGCACTGGTCGAGTTCGTCTTTGGTCGGGATCAGCTTGACCTTGACCCCGGACACCGGCACCCGCAGCTTGAGGCCGCGCAGGCGGTCCTCGATCATGGCCACCGCCTCGCCGCTCCAGCCGTAGGAGCCGAAGGCGGCGCCGATCTTTTCCCGCACCTTGACCACGGCCAGCGACGAGAGCAGGTCCCAGATTGGCTTGACCGCGTCGCCGTTGATGGTGGGCGAGCCGAAGGCCAGGGCGTCGGCCTCCTCGACCAGGTCGACGAAGGGCGCGACCTCGCCGCCCTGCAGGTCGTAGAGCGAGACCCGCACGCCGGATACGTCCTCGGCGCCTTCGCGCACGGCCTGGGCCATGCTGGCGGTATTGCCGTAGGCCGAGATGTAGAAGATGAGCAGGGTCTTTTCCAGGGTGACCTCGCTGGCCAGCTGGGGCGAGGCCAGTTGCCGGTAGCGCTGCACGTAGCGCTCGGGCTTGTCGCGCAGGATGGGGCCGTGGGCCGGTGCGATGAGCTGGAGAGGCAGCGGCTCGATCAGCTCCAGGGCATCGAGCACATGCTCGCGGAACGGCCGCATGATGTGCTGGTAGTAGTACTCGAACGAGAAGCGGAAGTCGCCGACCCGGTCGTTGTACAGACGGTCGTCGCAGAAGTGGCAGCCGAACACGTCGCCCGAGAACAGGATGCCGTCCTCCTCCAGCCAGGTGCACTGGGTGTCGGGCCAGTGCAGGAAGGGCGTGTGCAGGAAACGCAGGGTGCGGTCGCCGAGCGTGATCGAATCGCCGGTGTTGACCGGGGTGTAGTCGAGTTCTTCGCTCTTGAGCAGGCCCTTGAGCATCATCTGGGCCCGCACCGAGATATAGAGCCGGGCCTGGGGTGCGCGCCGCATCAGTTCGGGCAGGGCGCCGGTGTGGTCGGGTTCGAGGTGGTTGAGGACGATGGCGCTGATCTCGTCGTAGCGCGCCACCTGCTCCAGGCGTTCGAAAAAGTCACCGGCATGGCTCTCCTTGACCGTGTCGATCACCGCCACGCCCGCCGAGCCGCGCACGCAATAGGCGTTGTAGGTGGTGCCATTGGCGGTCTTGAGGATGATGTCGAACTCGCGCAGGCCGGAGTCGAGCGCGCCGATCCAGTGCACGCCAGGCGCGAGTTCGGTCGGGAGCTGGCTCATGCCTCCTCCGGCATCGGGCACGGCGTGGCGCTGTGGCTGCGTGGGCAGGTTTCGAGATCGGCGCTGGCTGCCGTGTTGGTCAGGCCGATCCAGGCATCCACTTCAACCTGATCGAAACCGACCCGGCAGTCGCCGTCCACGTCCATCAGCGGCCGCCGGATCAGCAGCGGATCGGCCAGCATCAGAACCAGCGCCTCGGTCTCGGTCAGGCGTTCGCAATCGATCTCGCCGTCGCGTACCCGCGGTGCGCTGCGGTTGAACCATTCCTCCACCGGCCGCTGGCCGAAGAACGGCCGCAGCCGTGCCGCGGTCCAGCGCTCGGCGAGCAGGTTCTTGGCCCAGACGGTATGCCCGGCCTTGGCCAGCAACACCTTTTGTTGGGTGTTGTTGGCGCAGCCGGGCTTTTCGTAGAAGAGGACGGTGGCCATGGCGGGCATCGGCCTTACGCCGTCTTCGCCTCCAGCGCGGCCTGGTAGGTGGCCTCGACCGCGGCCTGGTACTTGGCCAGCATCGCCAGCGAGATGCCGGTCAGTGAACCGGGCGGGTTCACCGCCGCGCCCAGCTCGTCCAGGATCGCGCCTTCGATGGGGCAGATGCTGGCGCACTGCGCGTCCATGAAGTCGCCGATGCACTCGGTGCATTTGTCCGGGTCGATCAGGAAGTGCGGCGCAGCCTGATAGATCGCGTCGTTGGGGCAAAGCGGCTCGCAGGCGTAACAGTTGACGCAGGATTCGATGATTTCGAGTGCCATGGCAGACTCCTCAGGTGACGG
>JBBIJC010000143.1:0-4008 GCA_037446165.1 Hydrogenophilales bacterium
CGAGTCCAGGCTTTTAGGTGGTGGTGGAGACAGGGAGGATCGAACTCCCGACCTTCTGATTGCGAACCAGACGCTCTCCCAGCTGAGCTATGCCCCCGTGCCGGTGATTTTAGCAGAGCGTACCTGAGAGCAAAACAACGCCTTATCGGGCGCGGCGGAACAGCAGCCAGAGGCCGGCCAGCATCATAGGCACACACAGCCACTGGGCTGTGGACAGGTCGAAGGGCAGTCCGCCGAAGATGCCCGGATCGGGGTGGCGGAAGAACTCGGCGCTGAAGCGCAACATGCCATAGCCGATCAGGAACATGCCCGAGACCCGGCCGGTGGCGCGCGGCCAGGCGGCGTAGACCCAGAGAATGGCGAATAACAGCAGGCCTTCGCCCCCCGCCTGGTAGAGCTGCGAGGGGTGGCGCGGTAGGTTGTCGACCTGCGGGAAGATCATCGCCCAGGGCAGGCTCGGGTCGGCCGGGCGGCCCCAGAGTTCGCCGTTGATGAAGTTGCCGATGCGGCCGAACATCAGCCCGGTGGGCACCAGGGGCGCGACAAAATCGCCGATTTGCAGGAAGGTGCGCCCGGTCTTGCGGGCGAACCAGGCCAGGGCGATCAGGACGCCGATCAGGCCGCCGTGGAAGCTCATGCCGCCCTTCCAGACCGCGAGCATTTCCATCGGGTGGCTGAAGTAGTAGCCGGGCTCGTAGAACAGGATTTCGCCCAGTCGTCCGCCAATCACCACGCCGAGGATGCCGTAGAACAGCAGGTCGTCGATCATGTCCCGGTTCCAGCCCAGTTCCGGCCTGCGTTTGGCGTGCAGGCGGCCGAGCACGATAAAGGCGACGAAGGCCAGCACATACATCAGGCCATACCAGCGAACAGAGAGCGGGCCGATATGCAGCGCGATCGGGTTGAATTGCGGATGAATGAGCATAAGAGCGGCCTGGCGGGGTTAAAATCTGAGCGATTATAGGTTCAGTAAGGTGACAGCCATGCCTCGTTATCGTTCCCACACCACCACCCACGGCCGCAACATGGCCGGCGCTCGCGCCTTGTGGCGCGCGACCGGCATGAAGGACGGCGATTTCGACAAGCCGATCATCGCCATCGCCAACTCGTTCACCCAGTTCGTGCCCGGCCACGTCCACCTCAAGGACCTGGGCCAGATGGTGGCGCGCGAGATCGAGGCGGCCGGCGGCGTGGCCAAGGAATTCAACACCATCGCCGTCGATGACGGCATCGCCATGGGCCATGGCGGCATGCTTTATTCGCTGCCTTCGCGCGACCTGATCGCGGACAGCGTTGAATACATGGTGAACGCGCACTGTGCCGATGCCCTGGTCTGCATCTCCAACTGCGACAAGATCACCCCGGGCATGCTGATGGCCGCGCTGCGCCTGAACATCCCGACCGTGTTTGTCTCGGGCGGCCCGATGGAGGCCGGCAAGGTGGTCTGGCAGGGCAAGACCATGATGCTCGACCTGGTCGACGCCATGGTTCAGGCCGCCGACTCGAAGTGCTCCGACGAGGAAGTGGAGGCCACCGAGCGCTCCGCCTGCCCGACCTGCGGCTCCTGCTCCGGCATGTTTACCGCCAACTCGATGAACTGCCTGACCGAGGCGCTCGGCCTTGCGCTGCCCGGCAACGGCTCGCTACTTGCCACCCACGCCGAGCGCAAGCAATTGTTCCTGCGCGCCGGGCGGCTGGCCGTCGACTTGGCCAAGCGCTATTACGAGAAAGACGACGCCAGCGTGCTGCCGCGCGCCATCGCGACCTTCGATGCGTTCGAGAACGCCATGGCGCTCGACATTGCCATGGGCGGCTCGACCAACACCGTGCTGCACCTGCTGGCCGCTGCGCGCGAGGCCGGCGTCGACTTCACCATGAAGGACATCGACCGCCTCAGCCACAAGGTGCCGCATCTGGCCAAGGTCGCGCCCAGCAGCCAGCAATACCACATGGAAGACGTGCACCGCGCCGGCGGCGTGATGGCCATCCTGGGCGAGCTGGACCGCGCCGGCTTGATCCACCGCGGCTGCCACACCGTGCACAGCCGGACCATGGGCGAGGCCATCCACGTCTGGGACGTGATGCAGGCGCATGATCTTTCGGTGTTCGAGTTCTTCAAGGCCGCGCCCGGCGGCGTGCCGACCCAGGTCGCCTTCTCGCAGGACAAGCGCTATCCAGAGCTCGATCTCGACCGCGCCAAGGGCTGCCTGCGCGACAAGGCCAACGCCTACTCGCAGGACGGCGGCCTGGCCGTGCTGCATGGCAACCTGGCCCTGGACGGCTGCATCGTCAAGACCGCCGGCGTCGACGCCAGCATCCTCAAGTTCATCGGTCCGGCGCGCGTATTCGAGAGCCAGGATGCCGCAGTCGAGGCCATCCTGGCCGACCGGATCAAGGCAGGCGACGTGGTGGTCATCCGCTACGAAGGCCCGCGCGGCGGCCCCGGCATGCAGGAGATGCTCTACCCGACCTCGTACATCAAATCCAAAGGCCTGGGCAAGGCCTGCGCCCTGGTCACTGACGGCCGCTTCTCCGGCGGCACCTCCGGCCTGAGCATCGGCCACGTCTCGCCGGAAGCGGCGGAGGGCGGCAACATCGGCCTGGTCGAGGAAGGCGACAGCATCGAGATCGACATCCCGAACCGGACCATCGCCATCACTGTTTCAGACGAGGTGCTGGCCCAACGTCGCACGGCCATGGCCGCGAAGGGCAAGGACGCCTGGACCCCGGTCGGCCGCAACCGCCCGGTGTCGGCGGCTCTACGCGCCTATGCCGCCATGACGACGAGTGCCGCCAACGGCGCGGTGCGCGATGTCAGCCAGGTCGAGCGCCAGTGACCGAAACGGAAGCCGGCAGTGCCGAGCCGCTGGCCCGGTTCCGCAACTGGCCGGGCTTCCTGCTGGCCAGCGTCGCCGTCAACCTGCTGTTCGCCTGGGGCATGATCGGCAACAGCGGCGACCCCAGGCTGGCGCTCTGGTACAAGGCGCTGATCTGGCTGCCGTTCAACGTGATCGCAACCTTGCTCTACTACGTTATCCGGCTCAGGTTGGCCGACCGCCGCGGCGCCCCGCTCTACGGCGCCCTGTGCCTGACCATGATCGCCGCCAACTGGGCCGTCCTATTCTTCATCTGAAACCACAGGAGCACACAGCATGACCATCGCCGACCTCAACAGCCGCCACGGCCAGCCCGGACTGAAATTCGCCGAGGGCGCCGGCGGCCTGACCTTCGCCGAGATCGACAACGCCGGCGGCAGCGCCTCGATCTGCCTGCAGGGCGCCCACATCGTCACCTGGAAGCCGAAGGCGCAGGCCGAACCGGTGGTCTGGGTCTCGGACCTGGCCAAGTACGGCCCGGGCAAGTCGATCCGCGGCGGCGTGCCGGTGTGCTGGCCCTGGTTCGGCCCGCACGCGACCGAGAAGGCCTTCCCCGGCCACGGCTTCGCCCGCACCGTGATGTGGCAGGTGACCGGCAGCGAGACCCAGGCCAACGGCGATACCCGGGTCAAGTTCATGTTGATGGCCAATGACCAGACCCACGCCCAGTTCCCCAAGGCCTGCCGTGCCGAGCTGGTGGTCACCGTAGGCGCTACGCTGCGGGTTGACCTGGTCACCACCAACCTCGACACCGAGGCGGTTGAGATTGGCGAGGCCCTGCACACCTATTTCCGCATCGGCGACATCGGTACGGCCACGGTCACCGGCCTGGAGCACACGACCTACGTCGACAAGGTCGACGGCGGCCAGCGCAAGGCCCAGTCCGGCGCCATTGCCTTCTCGGGCGAGGTGGACCGCGTCTACGTCGATACCGACTCGGAATGCGTCATCGTCGACCCCGACCTGAAGCGCCGCATCCGCATCGCCAAGAGCGGCAGCCGGTCTACCGTGGTCTGGACGCCGTGGATTGAAAAAGCCGAAAAGATGGGCGACTTCGGCCCCGGTAAGCATAACCAGGGTGGCTGGCGCGAGATGGTCTGCGTGGAAAGCGGCAACGCGGTGGACAACGTGG
>JBBIJC010000144.1:0-3806 GCA_037446165.1 Hydrogenophilales bacterium
AGGGCAAGCTGGGCCAGGTACATTCAGATTTTTTTTATTTTTCGGGGTATGGAAATGAAGTTATCGATCTTTTTACGTATTGCTGCCCTGGTTCTGGTGAGTTTGGCGGTTGTTGTGGCGGTTTATGGCCAGGCTCAGGAGACAACGGTCAAACCGGCACGTACCGAATCCATCGTGCTCGGCATGGGGTGTTTCTGGGGCGCGGAGAAGCATCTGAGCGAATTACCCGGCGTTGTCAGTACCGAGGTCGGTTATGCCGGTGGCGATATGCCTTCGCCCACGTACGAAAAGGTTCAGGACGCAGAGCATCGTGGTGCGGCGCATAACCACGCCGAGGTGGTGAAGGTGACCTTCGATCCATCGCGGACTACGCTGGAACAGATCATGATCGGTTTCTGGGAGAACCACGACCCGACCCAGGGCGATCGCCAAGGCAATGACATGGGGTCGAACTACCGCAGTACGATTTTATACAGCGATGCCCAGCAACGAGCGGTGGCGGTAATGACCCGGGACGCCTATCAGCAGGCCTTGAGCAAGGCTGGCCGGGGCAAGATCACAACCGAGATCGCGCCACTTAAGGTCTTCTATCCTGCCGAGGATTACCACCAGCATTACCTGAAAAAGAACCCCTTGGGTTATTGCGGTTTGGGCGGTACCGGCGTGCCGTTTCCGGGTCATGAGTCACATAAAAAGGCCAGCCGGCCAGCATTGGACGGGGCCAAACTTGCGGCCACCCAGCTGGTGGTGTTCGAGGCGGATCAGTGTCCGTTCTGCAAGCAGTTCGAACAGGAGGTGATGAGTCACTGGAATGCTGCTGTGCCGGTGGTGCGCACCATGTCCAGCGAAGCGCCAGAAGGCTGGAAAGTGGACAAGCCGCTGTGGGCGACACCGACTATCGTTCTATTCAAGCAGGGCAGGGAAGTCAGTCGATACACAGGCTACAACGGCGATCAGAAACGGTTCTGGAGCTGGCTCGGTCATCAGTTGCTGACGCCCGAACAGCAGCGGATTGCGTATCAGGCCGGCACCGAGCCGCCTTTCACCGGATCATTGCTGGACAACCATGGATCGGGCACCTATGTCGATCCGGTCAGTGGCCAGCCGTTGTTCCGGAGTAGCACCAAGTTCTCCAGCGGGACCGGATGGCCGAGCTTCTTCGATCCGGTGCCGGGTGCGCTGACCTTGCATGACGATAACAGCGACGGGATGCATCGGGTGGAGGTGATCAGTGCCAGTTCGGGGATTCACTTGGGCCATGTCTTCGACGATGGCCCGCCTCCTACCGGCAAGCGTTACTGCATCAACAGCGCGGTGTTGCGCTTCGTGCCGGACAAGTAGGGCGATCAGAGCTGGAATCGGCTGACGGCGGCCTGTAGCTTGATAGCCAACTGTCTGAGCGAGGCGGCCTCGCCATGGTTGCGGTTGGCAGCAGCGCCATTGACCTCGGACATTTGGGCAATCCGTTCGATGTTGCGGGCAATGTCCTGACTGGCCGAGGTTTGTTCCCTGACTGCGTGGCTGATCGAACTGACGCCTTCATGCGCGGCAGAGACGGACTGGTTGCCTTCGGCCAGCACCATGGCCACTTCTTCCAGAATGTCCTGGCTCTTGGTCAGGGAGCGCTGGCCTTGCTCGATGGATCGGTCGACCAAACTCGACTGGCTGCCCAGGCTGTTGGTGACCTGGTCGATCTGACTGGCCGACTGAGCCGATTTCTCGGCCAGCTTGCGCACTTCGTCGGCCACCACGGCAAAGCCGCGACCCTGCTCGCCGGCGCGGGCGGCTTCGATGGCGGCATTGAGCGCAAGCAGGTTGGTCTGGTCGGCGATATCGCGCACCTGACGCGTCATGTTGGTGATGGCATCGGTGCTGCGGATGAATTCGTTGACCGATTGCCCGATCTCCGCGACTGCGCTTTCCACAGCGCTGATCTCGCCAATCAGTTCGGATAGCTTCACGTTTCCTGCGTCGCTGTGGTGCAGACTTTGCTCGGCCATCTCGTTTGCAGTGGCGGCGTTGTCGGACACGGTCGCAATACTTACGGCCATTTCCTGGACACCGGCAGCGGTGGAAGCGGACGCCTCGCTCTGCATGCGCGCGGCATTGGTCAGTTCGCCCGCATCGTTAGCCAGTCGTCCCGCAGATTCGTTGAGCTCGGTGGACGAATCCAGCACGTCCTTCAAGATGTGCGCCATTTCGTGGCGCAAGGTCTCTGCCGTGGCGGCAATCTGGCCGATTTCGTCTTCAGTGGTGTGGCGTATCGGTTTCCGGAAATTGCCTTTGGAGATCTCGGCAAAGTCTTCAACCAAATTCCTTGCCGGTGTCATGATCGCTTTCTGAATCAAGGCCAGAAAGGCGACAAAAGAAATCACAATGGCGCCCGCCATCAGGCCAAGACTGAGCATGATTCCCTGCTTGGCGTCGGGTGTGGCATCGGCCCAGGCGAGCCACATGCCAAACAAGGCAGAAGCCATAACCAGGGTGGTGCCCAGGCCGGTAATCGCCAACAATTTGTTTCTGATGCTGTTTGTTATGAAATTCACTTCGTCCCTCCATCAAGGACAGATGATTGCCACCATCAATATCGGTAAGTTTGTGGAAAAATTTAGCTTATATGTCATAAAACATCTATTTATACGATCAAGCCCCGGACCAGCTGGCCTGCTATTGGTTTGGATGGTTTCCCGGAGTAACCTTCGCGCCTTGTGATCGTTGAGTCTGAATGATGGAATTTCGTTTGAACGGGGAATATGTCGAGCTCTGCAATCTGCTCAAGCTGGCCGGTATCGCGAGCAGCGGCGGAGAAGGCAAGGCGCTGGTGGCACAAGGCGTGGTGACCGTGGATGGGCAACTTGAACGGCGCAAGACAGCCAAGATCCGCGCCGGTCAGGTGGTGGAATGCCATGGCCAGCGTATCACCGTGGTGAGCTGAAGCCGATGACTATTCAATGGTTCCCGGGGCATATGACTTCGGCGCGCAAGAAGGCGGCCGAGACCATGGCCCGTACCGACGTGGTGATCGAGGTGCTCGACGCCCGCCTGCCTGAGGCCAGCCGCAATCCGATGATCGAGGAACTGCGGCTGTTCCGGCAACGGCCCTGTCTGAAGATACTGAACAAGTCCGATCTCGCCGATCCGGCCGTGACCCAGGCCTGGCTGGCCTTCTACGAGCGTCAGCCCAACGTCAAGGCCGTCGCCCTGTCGGCCAAGAAACCTGCCGACGTGGCCAGGATCCCCGGCCTGTGCCGGGCCCTGGCGCCGCACCGCAGCGACAATACCAAGCCGTTGCGGATGATGATCATGGGTATTCCCAACGTCGGCAAATCCACCCTCATGAACGCCTTGCTCAAGCGCAAGGTGGCGGCGGTGGGCGACGAGCCGGCGGTGACCAAATCCCAGCAGAGTCTGGATATGGGGCCAGGCATGACCCTGACCGACACCCCCGGCCTGATGTGGCCCAAGATCGAACACGACAGCGACGGTTACATGCTGGCCGCCGCACATGCCATCGGCCGCAATGCGGTGATCGAGGAGGAAGTGGCCGAATTCCTGGGAACACTCCTGCTGGCCCGATATCCGGCTCAGCTAAATGAGCGATATGGGTTTGATCTGGTCGGTCTGGATGGCCATGGTGTGATCGAAGCCGTCGCCCGGCGGCGGGGATGCATCCTGAAAGGCAAGGGCGGCGGCTATGACCTGGAAAAGGCGGCCATCGTGCTTCTGACCGATTTCCGCGATGGATTCCTGGGGCGCATCAGCCTGGAAACGCCGGATACCCGCACGGCCATGCTGTCTGCGGCCAG
>JBBIJC010000145.1:0-3747 GCA_037446165.1 Hydrogenophilales bacterium
CTGAGCGCAGTGCCCTGTTCGAGCGTATCCCGGTCGGAGAGATCTGGGGCATCGGCCCCCGCCTGTCGAATCAATTGGAGACGCTCGGCATTGCCACTGTTGAGTCGCTGCGCCGGGCCGATGCCAAGGCCCTGCGCAAACGCTTCTCGGTCGTGGTCGAGCGGACCCATGCCGAACTCAATGGTCTTTCCTGCCTGAGCCTGGAAGAGATTGCGCCGCCCAAGAAACAGATCATCTCGTCCCGCTCGTTTGGCCAGTATGTCTATGACCTACCCCCACTCAGGGAGGCGGTGGCCATGTACATCGGCATTGCCGCCGAGAAACTGCGCACCCAGGGCTCGGTGGCCCGGATGGTGCAGGTCTATATCCGTACCAACCCGCACAAGCTCGAAGCCCCACAATACCAGCAGGGCCTGACCATCCCTATGCCCGAGGCGACCGACGACACCCTGCGGCTGACCCGCGTGGCCCTGTGGGGCTTGAAGCGACTCTATCGCCCGGGCTTCGCCTATCAGAAGGCCGGCGTCGCCCTGATGGGCTTGAGCGAGAAGACCACGCAGCAGCCGGACCTGTTCCTGCCAACCCACGACAACACCCCGCTGATGCAGGTCATGGACCGGATCAACGATATCTGGGGGCGGGGCACCCTGCGTTCGGGTGCCGAGGGCGTGGCCAAGACCTGGCGCATGAAACGCGAGCGGATGTCGCCGGGCTACACTACGGACTGGAACCAGATCCCCGTCGTGTGCTGACCATGTGTGGCCGTTTCGCCCTCAAGGCGTCGCCAGCCAGGCTGGCCACCTATTTCGACCTGGATGAAGTCGCCCAGGAGGCCTGGACGCTGTTCTAGTGCGCTTAACCCGTTGGCGTCCACTATTGTGACTCCGACCTCATTCCAATCCCGGCTGGTCATTCACCCACTGCGCCTTTAACACCAAATCAAACGCTGGCGTTCCCAGAAATTGAGCAAACCGGAGGTACGATTATCGGTGCGGGCAAACCCGGTTTCCCTGGTGGTACGCAGCTTCCACCTTCGGTGGTCCAGATTATTTTCTTCGGCATGGAATATTTCGGCCCGAACAGCCCTCTTTAGCTCATGAAGAAGAAACGGCGGCGGCTTCATGGACGAAAAGGGTTTTGCGCAGTGGGTGGAGAACTACCAATCATTCTTGTACCGGGCGGCCTGGGCCCTCACCGGGGAACGTGGCGCGGCCCAGGACCTCGTCCAGGAGACCTTTGCCCTGGCCTGGCGCGGCCGCAAGCAGCTCCGCGACGGCGGCGCCGTGCAGGCGTGGCTCTACCGCATTCTGCGCCGGGAGGCCGCCCGCCAGTGGCGCAACCGCGAGCCCTGGGACCCGTGGGACGACGAGGCCTGCGAGGACGTGGCGGACGACCGGGACCGCGCCGATGAGCGCATCGACCTGCTCGACGCGCTCCAGGCCTTGTCGCCGTTGCACCGGGAAATACTGGTCCTGTTCTACCTGGCGGACATGAGCTACGAGGACATGGCGCTGGCGATGGGCATTCCGAGCGGCACCGTGATGAGCCGGCTCAGCCGGGCGCGGCACGCGCTTCGGCAATTGATGGAAGTTGGAGGACGAGTTGGCCGATAAGCTGATGGACGACGATGGTTTCGACCTGGAGGCGCGCCGCATCCTGCGCAGCCTGCCGGTGCCCGAACTCGCACCCTACCGGCCGGAACGGCGCCGCTTCCTGCGCCGCGGGCTGGCGGCGATGGCGGGCCTGGCGGCGTTCGGCGCCACCGGCTGGGTGACGGCAAGCTACGCCGCCACGCCGCGCATCGTGCGGCTGTCCGCGGCCCACGGCGCGGAGGAGGCGATGCTGCGCGGCGTCCTGGTGCCCGACATGGCGCCGGTGCTCCAGGCGCTCTCACTGCCCGCCGGCCAGCGCTTCCCCGGCATCCTCCAGCTCTGCAAGAACTGCACGATCGGCCCCTATCCCGCCTGGCACATCAACGCCTTCATGGACAACCTGGGCACGGTGCAGGTCTTCGCCTTCCGCGCCCCGGTCCCCGACGCCTCCGGCCACGGCTGGTGGTTCGGCCAGCACTGGCGCTTCCTGCCGGCATCCGGCCGCTTCCCGGTACTGCTGCTCGCCGACCACGAACCGGCGCTGGCGGCGATGGCCGCCCGGCTACGACAACCAAGCTGATTTTCCCGCACGACAACCAGAGAGGAACGACATGAGCACACCCCGTACCCTGATCCAAACCGCCGGCGCCGCCGCGCTCGCCCTGGCTGTTTCCGGCGCGCTCGCCGCGGACGGCGGCCAGGGCGAACTGCTGAAGCAGGCGCAGGCCTTGTTCCAGCCGTTGCCGAAGAACTTCGCGACCCAGGAATTCCCGGTGACGGCCGAGCGTGTCGCCCTTGGCCGCGCCCTGTTCTTCGACCCCCGGATCTCGGTCGACGGCACGGTCAGCTGCGGCCGCTGCCACCAGCCTTCGCTCTACGGCACCGACGCATTGCCGCTGTCGATCGGCAACCAGAACCGGCTCAACCCGCGCAACGCCCCGACGGTGTTGAACGCGGCCGGCGAATTCGTCGCCCACTGGCGCGGCGACCGCACCAATGTCGAGGACCAGGCGACCAAGGCCTTGATTGGACCGCCCAGCTTCGGCCAGCCGAATTACGCCGCGGCCATGGCCCGGATCGAGGCGATCTCCGGCTATCCGCCGATGTTCAATAAGGCCTTTCCGAACGAAAAGAGCCCCATCACCCCGGACAACTGGGGCAAGGCCATCGGCGCTTACGAACGGACGCTGGTCACGCCGAGTCCGTTCGACGCCTTCCTGAATGGCGATACCCATGCCCTGCCGCCCGCCGCCCAGGCCGGACTCAGGACCTTCATCGCCACCGGCTGCGCATCCTGCCATAACGGCGTCGGCGTGGGCGGCGCCATGTACCAGAAGTTCGGCCTGTTCGAGGATTACTGGAAGGCGACCGGCAGCAAGAACATCGACAAGGGCCGCTTCGATGTGACCAACAACCCTGCGGACATGTACCAGTTCAAGGTGCCGAGCCTGCGCAACGTGGCCATGACCGCGCCCTACTTCCACGACGGCTCGGTGGCCGCCCTGCCGGACGCGGTGCGCATCATGGCCAAGGTGCAGCTGGGCAAGGACCTGTCGCCGCAGGACGTCACCGAGATCGTGGCCTTCCTGGACTCCCTCACCGGCGCCCTGCCGGCCAACTTCAAGACCCTGCCGACGCTGCCACCCGGCCCGTTCGCGGCCAAGCAGCCCTGATCGGCCGGCGGGCGGACGCCGCCCGCCGCGTACTGCTCAGTCGACCCGGGTCACTACGTCCGCCATCGGCTGCCTGACCTTCGTCGACTGCGGGTTGACCCGGTAGCCGAAGGCCACCATCACGGCCAACCCCCATTCCTTCGGATCGAGCACGCCATATTCGGTCAGTACCGCCTCGGCAACGGCCTGGTCATAGCCTTCGACCGGGCAGGAGTCGATGCCGATCATGGCCGCTGCGGTCATCATGTTGCCTAGCGCAATGTAGGCCTGCTTGCAGCCCCAGTCGAACAGGGCGCGCTCGCTCTCCAGCAGCTTGAAGTCGGACTCCTGGAACTTGCGGTAGACGGCGTTGCGGCCCGCGATCCGTACCGGTGTGAACTTGTAGACGTCGTGCATCATTTGCTGGATGTGGGCGCCGTCATACCTCCGCGCCGCCGCCCTGACTCCAAAACGAACTCAGCTCTGGCTGCGGCTTCCTGAAT
>JBBIJC010000146.1:0-3727 GCA_037446165.1 Hydrogenophilales bacterium
GCCGGGTAGACGATTTCCAGGTGCGACGGATTGAAGCCGAGCGCCAGGCGGATCGACCCGGCGCGCGTGGCCACGGTCCGGGCATAGCCCTGGTGGTACTTCACATCGCCGGTCAGCGTGCCTTCCGGCGTGGTGCCTTCGGCATGATCGAAGAAGGCCAGCGCCGACCGGCCCAGCACGTTGTGCATGACGTTCAGCCGACCCCGGTGCGCCATGCCCAGGCCGATTTCCTGCATGCCGCCGGCCGCCGCCAATTCGACCAGATAGTTGAGCAGCGGGATGAAGGCCTCGCCGCCTTCGAGCGAAAACCGTTTCTGTCCGACATAGCGGGCATGGATGACTTTTTCCAGGGTTTCGGCTGCGGTCAGTTGCTCCAGCAACCAGCGCTGGCGATCCAAATCCGGCGCGGTCCAACCTTCACCCGCCTCCAGCCGCTGCTGCAGCCAGCGCTTCCTGGTCGTATCGGAAAGATGCATGTACTCGGCGCCAAGCGTACCGCCGTAGGCCGTTTTCAGTCGCAGCAGGATATTGCGCAGGTTGTCGCGCGGCGGGCCCGCCAGCGAACCGGTATCAAACTCGACATCGAGGTCGGCGGCGGTCAGGCCATGGCTGGCCGGGTCCAGCTCCGGCACCGGCGCCGGTTCGCGATGCCGGATCGGGTCCAGATCGGCGACCCGGACCCCATGAAAACGCCAGGCATTGATCAATTGCAGGACCGAGACCTGCCGGCTGTCGCAACTGGGCAGCGGATAGTCCACGCTCACCGGAACCGGCATCCGGGCAACGACCGGGGCCGGTTCGAGTGGCGCCAGATGCGCCGCTTCCAGGGCCGCCAGATAGTCCGCGCTGGCGGCGTAATAGGCGGTCGAGCCCATCAACCGCGCTGATCCATGGCCACGAAGTCGCGCCGGGTCTGTCCGGTGTAGAGCTGACGAGGCCGGGCGATCCTGTGGTCGTGACCGGAGATCATTTCTTGCCACTGCGCCACCCAGCCGGCAGTGCGGGCCAGGGCGAAGATCGCGGTGAACATCGAGTTGGGAATACCCATGGCGCGCATGACGATGCCGGAATAAAAATCGACGTTGGGATAGAGCTTCTTCTGCACAAAATACTCATCTTCCAGGGCGATCCGCTCCAGCTCCATGGCCAGCTTGAACAGCGGGTCGTCGTGCAGGCCCAGCTCGTTCAGCACCTCGTGGCAGGTCTGGCGCATGATCGCGGCGCGCGGATCCATGTTCTTGTAGACCCGGTGGCCAAAGCCCATCAGACGGAATGAATCGGTCTTGTCCTTGGCCCGCCGGATGTACTCGCCAATGCGCGAAGCGTCGCCGATCTCTTCCAGCATTTTCAGGGTCGCTTCGTTGGCGCCGCCGTGCAGCGGCCCCCACAGGCTGGCGATGCCGGCCGCGATGCAGGCAAACGGATTGGCGCCGGATGACCCAGCCACCCGCACTGTGGACGAGGACGCATTCTGCTCGTGGTCCGCATGCAGGGTGAAGATGCGGTCCAGCGCGCGCGCCAGCACCGGGTTGGGCTTGTACTCCTCGCACGGCGTGGCGAACATCATGTACAGGAAGTTTTCAGCATAGTTGAACTTGTTCTGCGGATACATGAACGGTTCACCGATGTTGTACTTGTAGCTCCAGGCTGCGATGGTCGGCACCTTGGCCAGCAGACGCAACGCCGCCGACTCGCGCTGGGCCGCATCGAACGGGTCGGCCGAATGGCGATAGAAGGCCGACATGGCGCCGATCACGCCGACCATGACCGCCATCGGGTGCGCATCGCGCCGGAACCCACGGAAGAAATTGGCCATCTGGTCGTGCACCATGGTCTGGTGGCTGATCTTGTCGACGAAGGACTCCTTTTGCTTGGCATTGGGCAGTTCGCCATTCAGCAGCAGGTAAGACACTTCCAGAAAATCGGACTTCTCCGCCAACTGCTCGATCGGGTAGCCCCGGTAATAGAGCAGTCCCACGTCACCGTCGATGAAGGTGATGTTGGACGAACAACTGGCCGTCGACAGGAAACCCGGATCGTAGGTCAGGATGCCCTGGCTACTGAGGCTGCGGGTATCGATGACATCCGGTCCGAGCGTACCTTCCATGATGGGAAGCTCGATGGTGCGATCACTGTCGCTGAATTTGAGGGTAACGGTACGGTTGCTCATGGGAAGCTCGACGCGAAAAATGCAAGTGAAAATGATTGTATGTAAAACCGCGGCCGCCCGGACAATTTTTTGCCCACTACGTCATGGCTGCAACGCGCACTGGCCTGGAAATTCGCGTCATGCCCGGGTCCCAACTCTTTCTCGATTTCGACCTGCCCGGGGCAGGCGGCCAATAATACTTGATTGCCATTGTCGGAATTAAGCCTATAACAGGCTGACCCGCAGCAGAAATCTAACTAACGCAGGAGGTTGTATGAACCCACCGATCACCTGGCCCAGCAAACAGCGGGAACTCCACAGCCATCATTTCGATTCGACCATCTGGAACGAGTTTCGCTTCCGCGATGACGACATCATCATCGCCACCTACGCCAAATCCGGCACAACCTGGACGCAACAGATCGTGGGGCAACTTCTGTTCAATGGCGACCCCGATATCAACGTGGCGGAGCTGTCACCCTGGCTCGATCTTCGCATCCCGCCCAAGGCAGTCAAGCTGTCATCGGTCGAGGATCAAGCCCATCGCCGCTTTCTCAAAACCCACCTGCCCGTGGACGCACTGGTCTTTTCGCCGAAGGCGAAATATCTCTATATCGGACGCGACGGGCGCGATGTGGTGTGGAGCATGTACAACCACCACGCCAACGCCAACCAGGCCTGGTACGACGCCCTCAATCTGACGCCCGGTCTGGTCGGGCCACCGATTGATCGTCCCACAGCGGACATCCGCCAATACTGGCTTGACTGGGCGGAACGCGACGGCCACCCGTTCTGGCCGTTTTGGGAACACGTGCGCAGCTGGTGGGAAATCCGGGATTTGCCCAATGTGCTGCTCGTGCATTTTGCCAACCTCAAACGCGATATGCCCGGCGAAATGCGCCGCATCGCCGGGTTTCTGGACATTGCCATCGACGATTCAAGGTGGGAAGCGATCTGCGAGCACTGCACTTTCGACTGGATGAAGAAAAACGCCGCCAAGAGTGTTCCTCTGGGCGGCGCGTTCTGGGAAGGCGGTGCCGAAACCTTCATCAACAAGGGCACCAATGGGCGCTGGGTGGATACCCTCACCGAGGCAGACAACGCCCGATACGAAACCCGCGCCCACAAGGAACTGGGGCCAGCCTGCGCACGCTGGCTCAGCAGCGGCGAGGGGCTGGAGTAGTGCCAGGGCATTGCCTGCACACTGCCTACAAAGAGTCGAAACTCCTTGTCACCTCGAGCTTGAATCCGTTGCTGGTTTCCGCTCCATTCTTGTGGAAGATCGAGGGCTCGATCTCCCACTTCGAATTGACCTCGTAAGCCGCGCCGAGATAGAAGGTTCGAGTGAAGTAGTTGTATTTGTCGTCAAACGAATTACGGTAGCGAACGCTGACATAAGGCTCCCAGCCGTTGCCAAGATCGTAAGATAGCTTTGGTTGCAGGGTGTAGAACTCAAAATCAGGCCCGCCAGAATTGGTGTTCTCACCGACAGAAACCCGTACCGAGGGCTCGATACCTGCCAGCTTGTCGAAATAGCGGCGGTAACGAAGTTCCACTTTTCCGCCGACTGCTGCGGCC
>JBBIJC010000147.1:0-3268 GCA_037446165.1 Hydrogenophilales bacterium
CGTGCGCGGCAGCCAGAGCGACAGCGGCGGCCAGTAGGTCACCAGCATCAGAAAGGTCAGCATGGTCAGCAGCCACGGCCAAACCGCGACGGTCAGTTCGGTGATGCCCATCCTGGTGATGCCGCTGGCCACATACAGATTCAGTCCCACCGGCGGGTGGCACATGCCGACCTCCATGTTGACCACCATCAGGATGCCGAAGTGGATCGGATTGATGCCCAGTTTCATGGCGATGGGGAACAGGATGGGCGCCAGGATCAGGACGATGGAGGACGCCTCCATGAAGTTGCCGGCCAGCAGCAGCAGGACGTTGGCGATCAGCAGGAAGCCGATCACGCCCGGTCCCTGATTGAGCATCCAGTCGGCCATCGCCTGCGGGATGTTCTGGTAGGTCATCAGGAACGAGAACAGCACGGCGTTGGTGATGATGTAGAGCAGCATGGCGCTCATGTTGGCCGAGTTGAGCAGGACCTTGGGCACATCCTTGAAACCCAGGTCCTTGTACACGAACACCGCAACGAAGAACGAGTACACCGCGCTCACCGCCGCTGCCTCGGTCGGCGTGAACATCCCGGTATAGATGCCGCCCATCACCAGCACGATCAGCAGCAGGCCCCAGACGCTTTCCCGGAAGGCCTTGAACCGCTCGGCCCAGGTTGCCTTGGGCTGGCGCGGATAATCAAACTTGCGCGCCCGGTACCAGGTGGTCAGGCCGAGCATGGTGGCCAGCACGGCACCGGGCACGACGCCGGCCATGAACAGCGCGCCGACCGAGGTGTTGGTCGACACCGAGAACATCACCATCACGATGGAGGGCGGGATCAGGATGCCCAGCGCGCCCGAGGTGGTGATGATGCCCGCGCCGAACTGCTTGGGAAAACCGGCCTTGACCATGGCCGGCAGCAGGATCGAGCCGATCGCCACCACG
The DNA here is from genome assembly GCA_037446165.1 of Hydrogenophilales bacterium. Lineage (GTDB taxonomy): Bacteria > Pseudomonadota > Gammaproteobacteria > Burkholderiales > Thiobacillaceae > Parasulfuritortus. The sequence continues at coordinate 929 of JBBIJC010000147.1, forward strand.
GTTGCCGGACTCGATCCGGAGATCGCCGCGAACAGCGCGCAGGCCACCACCCCGGACAGGCCCAGGCCGCCATGCCAGTGGCCGACCATGGTGGTCGCGAAGCGGATCATCCGCCGCGCCACGCCGCCGTGGGTAAGGAAGTTGCCGGCCAGGATGAAGAACGGGATGGCCATGATCTCGAAGTTCTCGATGCCGGTGAACAGCTTCATCGCCACCGACTCGATCGGCACCTGGGTCATGGTCCAGAGGAAGGTCAGGACAGTCAGGCCCAGGGAGATGGAGATGGGCATGCCGGTCAGCATCAGGACGACCAGCAGGCCGAAGATCAGGGCGGTGCTCATGTCCGGTCCTCCTTGTCCCGATCATTCATCTGGTGCGGATGCAGATCGTCATCCATGCGATAGATGCGGTCCGCCTCGCCTGGTCTGGGCGGCCCAGCCTCGTCATCATCCAGACCCGCGACCTGGCCGTGGTCGTGGTGCGGCAGCTCGCCGGTGCGGATGAAACTCACCAGCACTTGCAGGAAGCGGAAGCACATCAGCCCGGAGCCCAGCGGAATGGCCGAATAGACCATCCAGGTATGCCACTCCAGGTCGGGCGTGATCGGCCCCTCGGGCAGATCGCCTGTCGCCATGCCCATGGCCGTCAGCCAGGCATAGTGGGCGCCGTTCTCCCAGACGAAGCGCCCGCCCAGGGTGGCGATGGTGCCGGTAAAGAAGGCCCCGGCCAGCAGGCCGAAGACGATGAACTTGAACCGGTTCCGGTCGCTCAACCGGTTGATGAGCACATCCACGCCGACGTGGATGCCGGTGCGCACGCCGTAGGCCGCACCGAACTTGGCCATCCACACGAACATGATGATGGTGAGTTCCTGTGCCCAGGAGAAATTCAGCGACAGCAGCCAGTCCTGCAGATGCGGAATGGGCACGCCCGCCAGGTAGCGGTGCAGGACCGCAGCGAAGGTAATCAGCGTCGCCCCCGCCATGAGCAGGGAGATGAAGATTTCTTCCAGACGATTGAGGATTCTCATCATTACACTCTCCACCACGTCGCTCCCGCGCAGGCGGGAGCCCAGTTCTATTGATCCGGCACTGATTATTCGTGAAGCCGTTCGTGCTGAGCCTGTCGAAGCACTGTAACCAAGGGGCCTTCGACGAGCTCAGGCTGAACGGCACTCCTGATTATTTCGTGCCGGATCAATAAACAAACTGGATACCCGCCTGCGCGGGTATGACGACCAGATTCACAGCTTCGCCGGATCGAACCCGGTCTGCTTGTAGATCGACTGGATCAGGTCCCTGCCGATGCGCGACTCCATCTCGGTGTGCACCTTGACCAGGGCCCGCTTCAATTCCATCCGTTCCTGCGGGGTCGGGGTGTAGACCACGGTCTTGCCCGCCTGGCGCACCTTGACCAGGGCGTCGTCGTTTTCCTTCTTGGCGATCCGGTTGGCGTAGTCGGTGGACTCCTTCATGGCCTGATCCAGTTCAGTCCGGATATCGGCCGGCAGGCCATCCCAGAACTTCTTGTTGACGATCACGGCATAGCCCAGATAACCGTGGTAGGTCAGGGAGAGATCCTTCTGCACCTCGTTCATCTTCTGCGTGTAGAGGTTGGAGATCGGGTTCTCGGTGCCATCCACGACGCCGGTCTGCAAGGCCTGATAGACCTCGGAGAAGGCCATCACCTGCGGCAGCGCGCCCAGCGCCCGCATCTGGGCATCGAGCACCTTGGACGACTGGATGCGCATCTTCAGGCCGCGATAGTCGGCCGGCACATGCAACGGCCGGTTGGCGGAAAAGCACTTGAATCCGTTGTCCCAGTAGGCCAGACCCTCGATGCCCTTGGGTTCAAGCTTCTGCAGCAGGCTCTTGCCGATCGGACCCTGGGTGACCCTATGCAGTTCGTCGTAATTGTCGAAGATGTAGGGCAGGTCGAAGACCTCGAACTCCTTCACGCCCAGCGGGCCGAACTTGGCCAGCGACGGCGCCAGCATCTGCACCGCACCTAGTTGCAGGGCCTCCAGTTCTTCCTTGTCCTTGTACAGGGTGCTGTTCGGATAGACCTCGACCTTGACCCGGCCGTGGGTCAGTTCTGCGGCCCGTTTCTTGAAAAACTCGGCGGCCTGCCCCTTGGGCGTATCGATGGCCACCACATGGCTGAACTTGATCACGATGGGATCAGCCGCCAGGGCGCCGACCGAAATAAGAGTCGCCGCGAGGCCGACCAGTAGTGCCTTCATATTCATGTCTTGTCTCCTTCGGGTTCCGCTGCCGGAAATTGGCAAGCCGATTGTCTGGAAGCCGCCAGCAAAGCGATATTGTGGATTTCCACAATCCG
>JBBIJC010000148.1:0-3185 GCA_037446165.1 Hydrogenophilales bacterium
GCGGAGGCCCAGCGTCAGGAGGCGGCCCGGACTGCTGCTGCCAGCGCAGAAACTGCACAGGCCAAGGAAGATCGGGAAGAGGATGAACGCCGTGAAGCGCGGCGTCGCGCCATGGGGCGCATTCTCGACGAGGAAGTGGCCCGGCGCGATGCCGCCCTGAATTCCGACCGCCTGCCCGCGTCGCAGAGCCCGCTACGCCGGGTCAGGCTGTGGGGACGCACCGACTCCAATGACGAACTCATCAAGTACGCGGAAGCCTGGGAGCGGAAAATCCAGTTCAACACCCCGGTCGACGCCGTCCGCAAAGTGGCCAGCCGGCCCCACGGCAACCCGATGGTGACGGTGGCCATCCGCAGCGACGGCTATGTCGAGTCGGTGACCTTCGTCACCTCCAGCGGCGTGCCGGAAGTCGATGAAATGATTCGGCGCACCGTGTACGGCCTGATGCCCTACCAGGCCTTCTCGCCGTTGCTGGCCAGCGAATACGACGTGGTCGAAATCCGCCGGACCTGGTCCTTCGATATGGCCGTGCGGCTGTATTGAGTGCAAGAGGCACCTTGAGGAGGCGCTGATTTATTCGTCATACCCGCGGAAGCGGGTATCCAGTTCATTGATTGAATTGGGCTCCCGCCTTCGCGGGAGCGACGAAACTCGTATAAATCTGCGTATCCCCAAGCACTGAACGGCCTCCCAGCGTCACGCCTCTTCGCCGCCCAGCGCTTCAAGCAGGTCGTCCAGCAGCCTGGACAGCTCGCCGGTCATGAGGGCGAATTCAATCTGGAACATGGCCTCGGCGTCCTCGGCCTGCTCGCTCTGTTCCTTCAGGATGTCAAGAAACTGCAGCCGCTTGACCTCCAGCTTTTCGGTCAGGACAAAGCTGATCCGGTCGGCCCAGGTCAGGCCCAGGCGAGTCGCCTGCTTGCCGGCGGCGATGTGCTCGCCGATCTCCTCGCCGTCCAGGGCGTGGCGAACATAGCGCACCGTGGCCCTGTCCTCGCCGGGCAGGCGCAATTCACAATCACGGTCGATGCTGAACCCGGCCGGACCTTCGCCCTCGGCCAGCCAGGTGGTCATCGCCACCGAGGCCGAAAGCTGGGTATGCAGCAGCTTGAGCGGCAGGTCCGGCACGCAATCGCCGAGCAGCTTGAGCAGCGCCTCGGCCTTGCTCGCACTCGATGCATCCACCACCAGCCAGCCATGCGTCGGATCGATCCAGGCGTGGACCGTGGTCCGTTTGGTGAAAGCGCGCGGCAACAGTTCGTCCTCGACCTGCTCGCGGATTTCCTTGCGCCGCTTGGAACCCGGCCGATAGCCCTCCTTGGCCTCGATCTCGGCGGCCTTTTCGTCGGCCACCTGCCTGACCACCGAGGCCGGCAGCAGTTTGTCCTCGATCCCCATGGCCAGCAGGAGCTGACCGCCCTGCTCATAGACGAAATCCTCTTCGCCCCGGACCGGCAGCCAGCCGAGCCGCATCCGGTCCAGGCCGCCGCACGGAGTCAGGGGCTGTTTGGCAAGGCGCCTGGCCAGGTCATCCAGGTCAAGTTTGTAATCGGGGGACAAACGGTAAAGCTGCAGATTGCGAAACCACATGTTGGATTGTTCTCTTGAAGTTAATTCAGTGCTGCGTCGAGCAGGACCGCCAGTTGAGCCTTGTGCAGGTCGTGGAAGCCGGTGGCCGGCGAGGCGGATTCAGGGCGACCGGCATAACGGACGTGCTTGCCGCCGGTGAGCTGGTGCAGCTGCCAGGCCATGAAGCGCCAGGGCCCCTGGTTCTGCGGCTCGTCCTGGGCCCAGACGAATTCGGCGAGCTGAGGATAACGCGCCAGTTCGGCAGCCAGTTCCTGATCCGGGAACGGATAGAGCTGTTCGATCCGGATCAGGGCGATGTGGGCCAGACCCCGCTCCCGGCGATGAGCCAGCAGATCGTAATAGACCCGGCCACTGCACAGGACGGCGCGGGTCACCTGATCGGGATCGACCGTCCGGTCGCCCAGCACGGGCTGGAACCCGCCCGCCGCCAGTTCGGCCAGGGGCGAGGTCGCATCGGGATGGCGCAACAGGCTCTTGGGCGTAAACACCACCAGCGGCTTGCGACAGGGCCGCACCACCTGCCGGCGCAGCAGATGGAAGATTTGCGCCGCCGTGGAGGGCTGGGTCACTTGCAGGTTGTTCTGGCTCGACAACTGCAGGAAGCGCTCGATGCGACCCGACGAATGCTCCGGCCCCTGACCCTCGTAGCCATGCGGCAGGAACAGGGTCAGTCCGTTGAGGCGGCCCCATTTGCTCTCGGCGGCGGCGATGAACTGGTCGATCACCACCTGGGCGCCGTTGACGAAGTCGCCGAACTGGGCCTCCCAGATCACCAGTTCTTCCGGCGACGAACTGGCATAGCCATATTCGAAGGCCAGCACCGCTTCTTCCGAAAGCAGCGAATCGATCACCAGGAAGTGGGCCTGGTCCGGCGCCAGGTTCTGCAGCGGCAGATAGACGCCGGCATCCCAGCGCTGGCGGTTCTGGTCATGCAGCACCGCATGGCGGTGGAAGAAGGTACCCCGACCGGAATCCTGCCCGGTCAGGCGGACCCCGTGGCCCTCGGTGAGCAGGCTGGCATAGGCCAGCGACTCGGCCATGCCCCAGTCCAGCGGCTCCGCGCCTTCGGCCATCTGGCGCCGGTTGCCCATGACCATGATGACGCGGGGATGGAGGGCGAAGCCTTCGGGCACATGACTCAACCGCGCACCCAATGCCTGCAAGCGGTCGAGCGGTACGGCGGTATCGGCCGGCACGCGCCAGTCTCCGCCTCGGTAGGGCCGCCAGTCGGCCACGAACGGGACATAGGGCCGATCCAGTTTGGCCGGCATCCGGTCCAGTCCGGACTTGAAGGCAGTAATCATCGCCTCGGGCTCGGACGGATCGAGCACCCCCTCGGCCAGTAGATTTTCGGCGTACAGCGCGCGCACCGGGGTATGTGCGCGAATCTTGTGGTACATGGCCGGCTGGGTGACCATGGGCTCGTCCTGCTCGTTATGGCCCAGGCGCCGATAGCAGATCAGATCGATGGCGATGTCGCGATGGAACGCCATGCGGTAATCGAAGGCGATCCGTACCGCGCGCAAGACGGCTTCGGGATCGTCGCCGTTGACGTGCAGGACCGGCGCCTCGACCATCTTCATGACGTCGGTGCA
>JBBIJC010000149.1:0-2990 GCA_037446165.1 Hydrogenophilales bacterium
GTAACCGAGTATCAGACGGGTGGTGCACTGTCCTGGGACTAACAAAAACAGGGGGCGATGAATCAGAGTTTTGGTGAATCTGCATTTCGGAAACGTCGAGCGCCCCAGGAACTTCTGGCCGGCCCGCTCGGCGGACTTCACCAAACGCTCCACCAGACCCGCACTTCGGGCAGCGGGTCGTGCTCTCGTGGCGCTCTTTCAGCGAATCCAGGTGTTGCCGGCGCGCCTACAGCCCTTGAAGAGCCCCATATGCGCTTGCATCGTCGTCATCCGGTTAACTTGTGCTGTTTGAATTCTCCCAGAACCACTTCGGCCATGGCCGATTGGCGAGGGAATATTTCAGCGTGTTTCTAGAGGACGGCCTGAGCCAACAAGCGGGAACTATCTACGTTGCCGTAGCAGTACCAGTGACCGCCCTTGCAGAGGGTAGGCGCTGCCACGGGAATAACGTTTCGTGCTGTCCTGATCAGACTTGAAACTGGTGTCAACCATGGGCAGCCAGCGTGCGTGGGTACGGAAGCCAGGCAGGGTGAAGGGGATCTCCTCCGGCGAGGCATTCAACATGAGCAGGAAATCGTCGTCGCTGACCGGTTTCCCCAAGCTGTCGACCTCGCCGATGGCGTCACCGGCAAGATACAGGCCGAGGCAGCGGGCGAAACCCAGATTCCACTCGTCGTCACCCATCTCCAGCCCGTCGGGGTTCAACCAGAGTATGTTTTTATTTTTGCCACGCAGGCGCTGCTCCTGGAAAAAACTGCTCCTGCGGAAAGCGGGGTGGTTTTTGCGTAAGCCGATCAGGGTCTGGACGAAAGCAAGCAGGTCCTCGTCTTCCGGCTTCAGTTCCCAGTTGAGCCAGCTGATCTCGTTGTCCTGGCAATAGGCATTGTTGTTGCCCTGCTGGCTGCGCCCCATTTCATCGCCGGCCTGCAACATGGGCACGCCCTGGGACAGAAACAGCGTGGCCAGGAAATTGCGCTTTTGACGGGCGCGCAGGGCGAGGATGTCGGGATTGTCGGTCGCCCCCTCTACGCCGCAGTTCCAGGACAGGTTGTTATCGTGCCCATCACGGTTTTTCTCGCCATTGGCCTGATTGTGCTTCTGCTCGTAGCTGACCAGATCACTCAGGGTGTAGCCATCATGGGCGGTGATGTAATTGATGCTGGCATACGGACGGCGGCCATTGTGGGCATACAGGTCGCTCGATCCGGTCAGCCGGTAGGCCAGATCGCCGATCAAGCCGCCCTCCCCTTTCCAGTAGGCGCGCACAGCATCACGGTACTTGGCGTTCCACTCGGTCCAGCCGACCGGGAAATTGCCGACCTGATAGCCGCCCTCTCCCAGATCCCAGGGCTCGGCAATCAGCTTGACCTTGGACAGCACCGGGTCCTGGTGGATGATGTCGAAAAAAGCGCCGAGCCGGTCGACATCGTGCAGTTCGCGGGCCAGCGCCGCGGCCAGGTCGAAGCGAAAACCGTCCACATGCATCTCCTGCACCCAGTAGCGCAGGCTGTCCATGATCAATTGCAATACCCGTGGCTGCATCATGTTGAGGGTGTTGCCGCAGCCGGTGTAATCCATACAGAAACGGTGGTTCGCCCTGGTCAGGCGGTAATAGGCCACGTTGTCGATGCCGCGCATGCTCAGGGTTGGTCCGAGATGGTTGCCTTCGGCGGTATGGTTGTAGACCACGTCCAGAATCACTTCGATGCCGGCCTGGTGCAGGGTCTTGACCATGGCTTTGAATTCGCTGACCGCGTCGTCGGTCGCGGCATAGCGCCGATCGGGCACAAAAAAGCCCAGGGAGTTGTAGCCCCAATAATTGCGCAGCCCGGACTCAAGCAGATGCCGGTCGTCGACAAAGCAATGCACCGGCATCAGTTCCACAGCGGTCACGCCCAGGCGCTTCAGGTGTGCGATGGCCGGGGCGCTGACCAGGCCGGAATACGTTCCGCGCAGGGCCTTGGGGATGTCGGGATGCAGCGCGGTGAAGCCCTTGACGTGCAACTCATAAATGATGGTGTCATTCCAGGCTGTGTCCGGATGGCGGTCATCGCCCCAATCAAAGGCGGGATCGATGACTTTGCACTTGGGCATGGCCAGGGCGTTGTCGCGCCAGTCGAAAGACAGGTCTTCCTGCTTGGCGCCGATCTTGTAGCCGAAGTGGGCATCGCTCCAGCGCAGCTTGCCGACCACCGCCCTGGCATGCGGGTCCAGCAGCAATTTGTTGGGGTTGAATCGATGCCCCTGCAGCGGCTGGTACGGGCCATAAACCCGGTAGCCATACAATTGGCCCGGCTTGGCTCCCGGCAGGTAGCAATGCCAGACCAGATCGGTCTGTTCCTTCATCTCGATGCGGTCGGTTTCGCGCCGGCCCCGGGCATCGAACAGACATAACTCCACTTTTTCGGCATGCTCGGAGAACAGGGCGAAATTCACGCCCTCCCCGTCCCAGGTCGCGCCCAGAGGATAGGGCTTCCCAGGGCGGACGACGCTCGTCTGTTTGATCATTTGAACCACCTTGCCAAGTTATCGAACCGGGTCTTGCTTACCCCTCGTAAGCAAGCACGATTCCTGCCAGGGGCGGCAAGGTCAGCGACAACGAGTGAGACCGGTTCATCCAGGGCAGGTCTTCAGCCTGAAGCGGGGCCGGGCCATTACCCAAATTGGTGCCGCCGTAGATTTCTGCATCAGAATTGAGCACCTCGCGATAGTTACCGGACCTGGGAACGCCGATCCGGTAGCCATGGCGCGGCACGGGCGTCAGGTTGAGCACCACCGCCACCAGTTCGCCGTCCAGCCCCTTGCGCAGATAACTGATCACCGACTGCTGGGCGTCGTGGCAGTCGATCCACTCGAAGCCCTGCCAGTCGAACTCGTGCCGGTACAGGGCGGGATGGGTCTGGTACAGGTGATTCAGGTCGCGCACCAGGCGCTGCATGCCCTGGTGCAGAGGGTATTCCAGCACATACCAGTCCAGCACCCCGGCGCTG
>JBBIJC010000150.1:0-2850 GCA_037446165.1 Hydrogenophilales bacterium
GACACCTGCGGCTGCAACCTCACCCCCGGCAACGCCAAATTCGCCTACAAGCCGGTTCCGTCCGGCTCGACCACGGTCTCGGTGCTGCAGGGCCTGCTCAAGAAGAACGACGACCAGGCCGAACATAACCGCGCCCATTTCGACCAGCGCGGCATCCTGGCCGTCAACCTGATGTCCTCGCCCGGCTCGGGCAAGACCGCCCTGCTCGAAGCCACCATCGCCGCGCTCAAGAGCCGGCTGAAAATCGCCGTCATCGAAGGCGACCTGGAGACCGAGAACGATGCCGAGCGCATCCGCGCCCAGGGCGTGCCGGCGCACCAGATCGTCACCGGTACCGCCTGCCACCTCGACGCCCACATGGTCCATGACGCCCTGCACCACATGAGTCTGGACGGTATCGACATCCTGTTCATCGAGAACGTCGGCAACCTGGTCTGCCCGGCCAGCTTCGACCTCGGCCAGCACCTCAACATCGCGCTGCTTTCGGTGACCGAAGGCGACGACAAGCCGGCCAAATATCCGGTCATGTTCCGCGGCGCCAACGCCGTGCTGCTGACCAAGACCGACCTGCTCGCGGTGCTCGACGACTTCGATCCGGATCAGGCCGAGGGCCACATCCGCAAGCTGGCCAACCCGTGCCCCATCCTGCGCCTGTCAGCGCGCAAGGGCGAAGGCATGGATGCCTGGCTGGCCTGGCTGCTCGGCCAGCTCGACGCCCAGCGCACCCGGGTCGCCAAGGGCCAGACCCAGCGCCCGGCCATCCAGCCCGAAGGCGCCAGGCTGCACACCGCAACGGCATGAGCGAGGCGCGCGACTGGCTGGACCGCATCGGTACGCTGGGGATCGACCAGCCGGTCAAGATCATGAACGTCTGCGGCGGCCACGAACGCTCCATCTCCCAGGCCGGCCTGCGCTCGGTACTGCCGTCCAACATCGAACTGATCCCCGGCCCCGGCTGTCCGGTCTGCGTCTGCCCCGAGGAAGACATCTACCAGGCGATCCAGCTCGCCCTGCAGGACAAGGTCATCCTGGTCGCGTTCGGCGACATGCTGCGGGTACCGGTCAACGTGGCCAAGGGCGAGGTCCGCTCCCTGGTCGAAGCCCAGGCGGCGGGCGGCGACGTGCGGCCCATCGCCAGCCCGACCGAAGCGAAAAGGATCGCCCTGGAAAACCCCGACCGACCGGTCGTGTTCTTCGCCGCCGGTTTCGAGACCACCATCGCCCCGGTCGCCGCGCTCATCGCCGAGGGCCTGCCCGCAAATCTCAGCATCCTGCTGTCCGGCCGCCTCACCTGGCCTGCCGTCGCGATGCTGCTCGACTCCGGCACTCCGGGCTTCGATGCGCTGATCGCGCCCGGCCATGTCGCCACCATCATGGGGCCGGAGGAGTGGCAGTTCGTGATCGACAACCATGCGCTGCCGACCGCCGTCGCCGGCTTCAGCCCGGAATCGCTGCTCGCCGCCTTCCACTCGGTCCTCAAGCAACGCCAGACCGGCCGACTGTTTCTCGACAACTGCTACCCGGAGGTCGCCCATCCCGCCGGCAACCGCACCGCGCGGCGCCTGCTGGACCAGACTCTGGACGTGGTCGACGCCAACTGGCGCGGCATCGGGATCATTCCGAAATCGGGTTATGCCCTCAAGCCGGACTATGCCGCCCACGATGCCCGGCTGAGATTCCCCGACCATGCCGACCCGAAACGCCGGCGGGTCGGCGAAATGCCGCCCGGCTGCGACTGCGCCTCGGTCGTGCTCGGCAAGATCTACCCCAACCAGTGCCGTCTGTTCGGCACCGGTTGTACGCCGCGCAACCCGGTCGGACCGTGCATGGTCTCCGACGAAGGCGCCTGCCGGATATGGTGGTCTGGCGGCTTGGAAACGACCTAAACGAGCAGCCATGGGTAGCACCGCGCAACGGCTCTGGGGCATGCTGTTTGGATCGTTCGGACCGGGCTTATGCGCGGTGCACTGCTTCACCCGGCAGTGACCTGGCCGCATCCTGCAGCCTGAACGAATGTCCGCGAGACGATTCGCCTTCATTCCATAAAATGACACAAACCATATTCAGCGCGCAGGGCCTGACCAAGATCTACCGCATGGGCGAAGTCACCGTCCAGGCCCTGCGCGGGGTGAATCTGTCGCTCTCGGCTGGCGAACTGGTGGTGCTGCTCGGCCCCTCGGGCAGCGGCAAGTCCACGCTGCTCAACATCCTGGGCGGACTCGACACCGCGACCTCGGGCACGGTGCGCTACCGCGACCTCGATCTGTCGCACGCCAAGGACAAGGAACTGACCAACTACCGCCGCTATCACGTCGGCTTCGTATTCCAGTTCTACAACCTCATCCCCAGCCTGACCACCCGCGAAAACGTCGCCGCCGTGACCGAGATCGCCCGCGCCCCGATGCGGCCCGAGGAGGCGTTGGAACTGGTCGGCCTGGGCCAGCGCCTCGACCACTTTCCAGCCCAGCTCTCCGGCGGCGAGCAGCAGCGGGTGGCCATCGCCCGCGCCATTGCCAAGAACCCGGCGGTGCTGCTGTGCGACGAACCGACCGGGGCGCTCGATTCGCAAACCGGCGTGGTGGTGCTGGAGGCGCTGGAGAAGGTGAACCGCGAGCTGGGCACGCTGACCGTGCTGATCACCCACAACGCAGGCATCGCCGACATGGCCGACCGGGTGATCCGGCTGTTCGACGGGCGGATCGTCGAGGAGCGGGGGAATACCGTGAAGAAGGCCGCCAAGGAGTTGGCGTGGTGATCGCGGTTCTGGATATTGGCTCAGGCCGGGGGTGGCCCGGCGGCCGGTCACTTTCTTTGCGCGTGCAAAGAAAGCTAACCAAAGAAAGCACGCCC
>JBBIJC010000151.1:0-2781 GCA_037446165.1 Hydrogenophilales bacterium
AATGGCATGAACAAAAGCGATCGAGGCCCGCTATCAATTCACGGTGCAATGACTGTCTTTTGCGGGATTAGAGCACCGGCAATGACATCCCCGTTGCCTTCACCGGCGCCTCGCCGGTTTTCTTGAGATGCGCCGCAAGCGCCGAGTCCATGGTGGCGAGGTGCAGGTTGAACCACTCCTCCAGGCCGTTCTTCACATAGGCCCGCGCCAGCAGGGTCCGGCCGCGTTGCACGGCGCGGTTCATCTGCACCAGGTCGCCGTAGACGCGGTGGTGCTCGCCTTCGTGTTCGCCCAGGGCCGGAAAGCGCGAGATGCGCATCAACCGGCCTTCATTGCTGAAGTGTTGGCGGCAGTGGTCGAGCAGCTTGCCGAACAGCACGATGAATTCAGCGTCACTGGTCTCGATCAGCAGATTGACCAGGGCGCTGAACTCCCGATGGGTGTGGTCCATCTCGTCAATGCCCAGCACATCGGCCGAGTCGTCCCATTTCATCAGGCCGCCTCCAGGGTTTGCAGGCCCTCCGCCTGGGCCAGGAAGTCGGCGACGTCGGCCTGGACCAGCTCGATGCCGAGTTTGTCCAGAAAGCGTTTTTCCTTGTCGTTGGCATTGGGGATCAGGGCCCAGCCGCCGGCATGGCCGAAGATGATGTCGGCCAGCACCATGCGCTCGGTGTCGCGGTTCAGACGCATGCCCAGCAGCAGGTACTTGCGGCCCTGACGCATCCGCTTGAGGAAGGGCGGGATGGCGAATCCGCCCATCAGCTCGGTGATGTAGTCGACGAAATCGGCATCCGAGGCGATGTAGTTGGACTCCGGCAGCGGCGTGCCCAGGGGCTTGAACAGGATCGGCAGGCTGATGTCGACGGCTTCGGGGGCGATGGCCTGGTAAGCCGCGCCGTCGTACTGGAACAACTTGAACCGGTAGGCGGCGGCGGTGATCCGGGCGACCCCGACGATCAAGGTGTGCGGCGTGGCGGCATAGGCCTGCTGCAGCAAAGTATCTCGATTGGCGTCGACGATGTAGGGCAGTTTCTGGGCGGCCAGCCAGTCATGCAAGGCTGAACTGCTCCAACTGGTATCGCGATAGGTTCGATCGAGGAATTTGGTCAATGCGCCCCGGCCCCGTTTCAGTTCCACGTTCATGGCCGCGCGGGGGAATTCATACATCAGCTTGGGCGCCATCGGTTGGCCGTTGTTCATGGCCAGGATCAGGCTGTCGCTGTCGGCCGGGATGGACTGGCCTTTTACGGTGTCGACCACCCCGTCCAGGGCGCGGGCGCCAAGATAGGGCACAACGGAACCGTCACGCAAACCGGACAGGATGGGGGCAAAGGTTTCAGACACAGGTTTCTCCAGAACGGGCAAGTGCCTTACCTGCTCGCAAATCCCGTGCCGCGGCCAGTTGCCTGTAACCATGGGCCTTGATGGCAGTTGATCCTTGTCGCATTCCCGACAATCGCCCGACCATTGACCGACATCGCCAGCCGGTCCGAAACGCGACCCTAGTCACCATGCGGGTTTTGCGGCTGGCCCGCAATTTGCGACATCCCCTCTCGATTATTTACTCTCCCAAGGGGAACGGCATGCTGCTCGACGATTACGAAAAGGATCAACTGCTCTACAACTCCAACTTCAAGGAAGCGGCTGGTGCCGGCTGGCAGGCTTATCGCGGCGACCTGGTCGTGGTCGAAGGCGAAATCGCCGACGCCCAGGGCCGGCGCAAGCCACCCGTGGTCGGCCTGATCGGTGCCGCCGTGCTGACCGAGAACGACAAGATCAAGTTGCTGGCGGGTTCCCTGGATGACTTGGGCGACATCACCACCCTGCTCGAAAAATATCAGCCCGCATTTGCCCCGGATGTGCGCGTGGTGCTCTATGTGGTCAATATCGCCAAACCGATGATCGCGACCGTCGATGGCCTGAGCATCGTGCTGATTCCAATGACTGACGGCATGGTCTGGAACGAACTGGTCGACGAATTGGCGCTGGAAAAGGCTGACTTCAAAGGCCAGAGTGCGGGCGAGAAGGTGCGTACCGTACTGGCGGCGTTCAAGGATTACAAACCCAAGTACGAAACCGTTAGCCTTGAGCTGGCGATGTCGCGCAAGACCGACGCCAAGCGCGAGAGTCGCGGCCCGGTTTGACGCATAACGACCGGGGGATCAGTCGTGTCCCCTGGCTGCCGGTTCCGTGCAGAGTCTGCAATCCATGCCGGCACACCCTTCCAGGTCCCCTAGTGGACGGGTGAAGGTGTAGGCGGCCGGGCGCTTGACCAGTTCACACGCGGAATCGCCAACGCTGCCGCTTGGTATCGTGAACGGCAGGCCAAGCACAAAAACCGCACTGCCGACCACCGTGGACGCCAATCCGATGGGACGCAGCACGATCAGGTCGATCAGCATGTCGCTGCCCCGGTCGCCGGAAACCGTATCCGCCCGGGACGCGAATGAGAGGCTGCCCAGGGACAGGGCCAGGCCAAGCGCGATGGCGGACTTGCGAATTCGCATGGTTTGCCTCCTTGTTTGAACGTAGCCCTTTCTCAGTCTAGATGCTCACGTGCCCTGCGTCAGGCCATGATCAACTCGGGCCTGATCAACGTCTTTTCAATCTCTGTAACGCGCCCCCGAGCAGTCCGGTGGCCAACAGCGCCAAGACCCAGCCCGGGATAGGCACATCGGCGGTATTCGTGCCGCCGTTGCTGCTCTGGACAATGAACGACTGGCTTGCAGGCGTGGCCGCAGCATAGAGGGTGTTGCCCGGCTGGCTGGCCTGCAAGGTACA
>JBBIJC010000152.1:0-2292 GCA_037446165.1 Hydrogenophilales bacterium
CAGCACCCATGTGCCGATTTACGCGCTGACCCCCGAGGTCAACACCCGGCGCAAGGTCACCTTGTTCCGCGGCGTCTATCCGGTCAATTTCCGCCCCTCTTCCGAAGACCGGGATCTACTCCTGGCCGAGGCAGAGGACGAACTCAGACGACGTGGCGCGGTGCGCAACGGCGATCTGATCCTGCTCACCATCGGCGAACCCATCGGCCGGTCAGGGGGCACCAACACCATGAAGATCGTTCGCGTTGGCGAACGCAAGAAGTTTTAATCAAAAGGAGAGTTAAAGATGGCACTGATTTCCCTGCGTCAACTGCTCGACCACGCCGCTGAACACGGCTATGGCCTGCCCGCCTTCAACGTCAACAACATGGAACAGGTCCAGGCCATCATGCAGGCCGCTGCCGCCACCGACAGCCCGGTCATCCTGCAAGGTTCCGCCGGCGCCCGCTCCTATGCCGGCGAGCCCTTCCTGCGCCACCTGATCCTGGCTGCGATCGAGCAATACCCCCAGATCCCGGTCTGCATGCACCAGGACCACGGCGCATCGCCCAGCATCTGCTTCCGTTCCATCCAGTCCGGCTTCTCATCGGTGATGATGGACGGTTCCCTGGGTACCGACGGCAAGACCCCGTCGACCTACGAATACAACGTCAACACCACCCGCCACGTGGTCGAACTGGCCCACGCCTGCGGCGTCTCCGTCGAAGGCGAACTGGGTTGCCTGGGTTCTCTGGAAACCGGCAAGGCCGGTGAGGAAGACGGTCACGGCGCTGAAGGTGTCCTGGATCACTCCGCCCTGCTGACCGACCCGGACGAGGCGGCCGACTTCGTCAAGAAGACCCACGTCGACGCCCTGGCCATTGCCATCGGCACCAGCCATGGCGCCTACAAGTTCACCCAGAAGCCCACCGGCAAGGTGTTGCGCATCGACCGGGTCAAGGAAATCCACGCCCGCATCCCCAGCGTTCACCTGGTCATGCATGGCTCGTCCTCGGTGCCGGAAGACTGGCTTGCCATCATCAACAGTTTCGGTGGCGACATGGGCCAGACCTACGGCGTGCCGGTCAGCGAAATCGTCGAAGGCATCAAGAACGGCGTGCGCAAGGTCAACATCGATACCGACCTGCGCATGGCCTCGACCGGCGCGATTCGCAAGCACCTGGCCGAGAACAAGGCCAACTTTGACCCGCGCAAGTTCCTCAAGGAAGCCACCAAGGCCATGAGCGGCATCTGTTCCGCCCGCTACGAAGCCTTCGGCGCGGCAGGTCAGGCCAGCAAGATCGGCAAGATCCATAACCTGGAAACCATGCAGGTACGCTACGACAAGGGCGAGTTGGACCCCAAGGTCAACTGATCGACTTGTTGTAAGATCACGGGGCGGCTTTGAGCCGCCCTTTTTTATACCTGCGCGGCTCTGATCCGCTTATTTTTGTGCCCGCGCGGCAGAGAGCCGCCTAATTGACTTCCTGATCCGAGACCGAGCATGACCGACACCCTCTTCGAAACCACAATCACCTCCCTTCCCCTGATCCACAAGGGCAAGGTGCGCGACATCTACGCCATTGACGAAAAACGCATGCTCATCGTCACCACCGACCGGATGTCCGCCTTCGATGTGGTCATGCCCACACCCATCCCCAACAAGGGCAAGGTGCTCACCGCCGTAGCCAATTTCTGGTTTACCAAGCTGGCCCACATCCTGCCCCACCAGTTGACCGGCGACACGCCGGAATCGGTGGTGGCAGAAAATGAACGTGGGCAGGTCAGCGGCCGGGCCGTGGTCGTGAAGCGACTGAAGGCCCTGCCGGTGGAAGCCATCGTACGCGGCTACCTGGTCGGCTCCGGCTGGGCCGACTACCAGAGGACCGGCACGGTCAGCGGCATTCCCCTGCCGGCTGGGCTCCGGCAGGCCGACAAGTTGCCGGAGCCCCTGTTCACCCCATCGACCAAGGCCGCTGTGGGCGAACATGACGAGAACATCGACTTCGCCCAATGCGAGAACCTGCTTGGTGCCGACATGGCCGCCAAGGTGCGGGATGCGGCCATCGACCTGTACAAGTCTGCGGCCGACTACGCCCTGACCAGGGGCATCATCA
Organism: Hydrogenophilales bacterium; assembly: GCA_037446165.1. Taxonomy (GTDB): domain Bacteria; phylum Pseudomonadota; class Gammaproteobacteria; order Burkholderiales; family Thiobacillaceae; genus Parasulfuritortus. The sequence goes on from JBBIJC010000152.1 coordinate 2,097, forward strand.
TCGCCGACACCAAGTTCGAATTCGGTCTGGATGAGAACGGCACCCTGACTCTGATCGACGAAGTGCTGACCCCCGATTCCTCACGCTTCTGGCCGGTGGACGAGTATCAGGTCGGCAGCAACCCGCCCAGCTTCGACAAGCAATATGTGCGTGACTGGCTGACCAACTCGGGCTGGAACAAGCAGGCACCGGGACC
>JBBIJC010000153.1:0-2117 GCA_037446165.1 Hydrogenophilales bacterium
TGCTGCTCGGCTTCGCCATCATGGACGGCCACGACATGGGCGTCGGCACCCTGCTCCCATTCGTCGGCAAGACCGACACCGAACGGCGCGTGGTGATCAACACCGTCGGCCCGCACTGGGATGGCAACCAGGTCTGGTTCATTACCGCCGGTGGCGCCATCTTCGCCGCCTGGCCGCTGGTCTACGCCACGGCCTTCTCCGGTTTTTACTGGGCCATGCTGGCGGTGCTCTGGGCGCTGTTCTTCCGTCCGGTCGGCTTCGACTACCGGTCCAAGATCCAGAATACGACCTGGCGCACGACCTGGGATTGGGGCCTGTTCGTCGGTGGCGCGGTGCCGCCGCTGATCTTCGGCGTGGCCTTCGGCAACCTGCTGCAGGGTGTGCCGTTCCATTTCGACGACAACCTGGCTTCGTACTACACCGGCAGCTTCTGGGCCCTGCTCAATCCGTTCGCCCTGCTGGCCGGCGTGGTCAGTTCGTCGATGATCACCTTCCACGGCGCGAACTATCTGATGCACCGCACCGAAGGGCCGGTCTTCGAGCGCGCCCGCAAGTGGTCGATCGCCTCCGGCATGGCCATGGTAGCCACTTTCATGCTGGCCGGCCTGTTCGTCGGCAGCCTGCCCGGCTATGTCATCACCTCGGTGGTCGACCCCAACGCCCTGCCCGACCCGATGGCCAAGACCGTGGCGGTGGTCCAGGGCGCCTGGCTGAACAACTTCCGTCACCTGCCCGAACTGTGGCTGGTGCCCAGCCTGGGCATACTGGCCGGACTGGTCGGCATCGGCCTGGCCTTCCTGCGCAAGACGCTGTCCGCCTTCGTCGCCTCGGCGCTGGCTATGGCGGGCATCATCGGCACAGCCGGTGTGGCCCTGTTCCCGTTCATCATGCCCTCGTCCACCGACCCGCGTTCCAGCCTGACCGTGTGGGACAGCGTCTCCAGCCATCTGACCCTGGGCCTGATGCTGGGCGCCACCGTCATCTTCATGCCCCTGATCGTGGTCTATACCTCATGGTGTTACAAGGTCATGTCCGGCAAGGTCACCGACAAATTCATCGAGGCCCATGACAAGGCCGCGTACTGAGAAAGGATATACACATGTGGTACTTCACCTGGATATTGGGCGTTTCCCTGGCTGTGCTGCTGGCCGTGGTCAACGGCATGCTCTGCGAAGCCCGCGAATGCGCCATCAACAACCCTGAACAGGACAACTGAAATGAAGATCGCCATCACCAGTCAAAACCGCAAGACCGTCACCGGCCACGCCGGCAAATGCCGCAAATTCTGGATCTATGAAATCGAAGGCGGCGAAGTGAAAGACAAACGCCTGCTGGAACTGCCGATCGAACAAAGCTTTCACGAAACCAGTCCGCAAGCCCCGCATCCGCTCGACGAAGTGAATGTGCTGATCAGCGGCGGCATGGGCAACGGCCTGCAGTCGAGGCTGAAACAAAAGGGCATCCTGGCGGTATCAACGGCCGAAACCGACCTGGACCGCGCCATCACGGACTGGATCAACGGCACCCTGAAGGAACTGCCGCCAGGACAGCTCCATGACCACGATCACGGCCATCACCATCATTGAGCATCAATTCGGCCTGAACAGGCCTTAACCCCAGCACCACATCAGGAAGCAAAATGAAACAAACCATGCTGCAAGAGAAATACCCCATCTTCGTTGCCGAAATCGACAAAAGCGAAACTGGCTACAACAACCTCGACGAGGTAGTGGCTTACCTCAAGGACAAGATCGCTGAGAACACCAAGGTTCAGTTCATCGGCTTGTTCGATCATTACGCTCACACCAAGGCCATCGGCGGCGAAATCGCCGAAGGCATCGTCGGCGCCGTGGACGTGATCTTCTGCTTCGGCTTCGCCCTGCCCAATCCGCAGGTGCTGGCAGTACGCCCACGCTCCATCGGCATCGCCGACATGGGCAGCAAATTCGTGGTCAGTTTCCTGGAGGCCCCGATGGCACCAGCCAACCTGGCCATGGAGGCCTGGATCAAGGGTCTGCGCAACAAGGGCTGAGCGATGCCTGCTCGCGCCCTCGTTGTGCTGGTCGCGTTTTGCGGTTCAGCCGCAGCCGCCGATCTCGAAGTGGCCGTATCCGACG